>JAIFKN010000068.1 GCA_020049615.1 bacterium
CGGACGGTGCCGCCCTTGGTGATCTGGGCGTAGCTGATCTTCTCAGCCAGTCCGCGCAGGGCCGACACGTTGACCAGCGCGGCGGTCAGGGTCGACTTGCCGTGGTCGATGTGGCCGATGGTGCCGACATTCACGTGCGGCTTGTTGCGGACGAACTTTTCCTTGGCCATGACAGGCTCTCCGGGTGGGCGCGTGGTTGGGCGCCTGTGTGTGGGTGTGAAGCGGGCGATGGTGCTGCCTTTGGGACTTGAACCCAAGACCTCTTCCTTACCAAGGAAGTGCTCTACCACTGAGCTAAGGCAGCATGTTACCCGGAAGACGCATCGCGATCCGCTCGACTGCCGCTGGACTGACCTGGAGCGGGTGGAGGGAATCGAACCCTCGTCATCAGCTTGGAAGGCTGCGGCTCTACCATTGAGCTACACCCGCGGGACTGGGTGGCAGGACGGCGTCTGGTGGGCAGAGAAGGATTCGAACCTTCGAAGGCGTAAGCCAGCAGATTTACAGTCTGCCCCGTTTGGCCGCTTCGGTATCTGCCCAGGATTCCGTCCGGGGGATCGCGATCATCTTCGTGGATGGCAAAGAGCGACATCAGACAACGACACGACAGGAGGCTCGTTGGTGCCACCTGCCGGACTCGAACCGGCGACCTACGGTTTACAAAACCGTTGCTCTACCAGCTGAGCTAAGGTGGCGGCACGAAGCCCCCTCCCCCCTTTTGGAAGGGCGGGGGTGTCAAGGAGACCTCGGCGTGAAACCCGCCACCCCATGCCGTCGTCTACAGGCCAAGCGCCTTGCGGATCTCGTCGCGCAGGATCCACGCAATCGCGACGAAGGCCGAGAGGCCGGCGATGAGCATGATCCAGGTCGATAGCGCCCAACGTGGATCCGGCTCGGGCTCGTTGAGGCCAGCGACGGCGGAGAGCTTCCGATCGAGCGCCAGCAGGCTCTGGAAGCGTTCGCGCGGGTTCTTCGCCAGGCAGCGGTCGACGATATCCTGCAGGGCGGGATCGAGTCCGCGCACGACCGGCACCGGTTCATTGCAGTGCTTGGCCATCAGGTCGTAGGCGTTGTCGGCGTCGAAAGGAGGTTTGCCGACGACCAGTTCGAAGAAGATGACGCCCAGGGCGTAGATGTCGCTGGCCACGGTGACATCGCGGGTATTGCGGCACTGCTCCGGGCTCATGTAGAGCGGCGTTCCCATGACCTGACCGGTCTTGGTGATCTTGGTCATCGACGGGTCCCACGCCTTGGCCAGACCGAAGTCGGCCACCTTGACGCAGGCGCCCTTGCGGATGTCGCGGCGTTGCGCCCACCGGGCCTGGTCAGCAGCAGGTTCTCCGGCTTGATGTCGCGATGCACGGTCTTGGAGGAGCGCAGGCCGCGCAGCGCCATGACCAGGATCCAGGCCGCCTCCTTGGGTGGCAGCTTGCCGCGCGACTCCATCACTTCGCGCAGGCTGCCGCCCACCATGAACTCGAGGGCGAGGTAGGGGACGCCCTCGTGGCGACCGCTTTCGATGAGCTTGACCACATGCGGGCCGCGCGCGCCCTCAAGCACCTGGCGTTCGCGCTTGAAGCGCTGCTCATCGGCGAGGTTCTCGAGAATCTTGACCGCAACCTCCTCGTCGGAGCGCTTGAGGTGCCGGCAGCGGTAGACCGAACCGCATCCGCCCTCGCCGAGCTTCTGCACGACGCACCAGCGACCGACGAGGTCGTCCTTCTTGAGCTTGAGGCGATGTCCGAGCCGAGCCACGCGGCGCGAGCATAGAGTGTGAGTCCCGTGCGCCAGGAGTCCCTGCGGGGCGGGAAGCCGGGCAGGACGATGTGTATGAGCGGCGGACGGGGACCAGGCGGGACTGGATCCTGCGGCCACGCCGACAGCATCCCCGCCCGTGGACACCGCCGCCATCCAGGCCTGGCTCGATGCCGCGCCCAACGCCGAGCGCACCGGCGACTTCCGCGCCATCCGGCCGGAGCGCATGCGCGCCTTCCTCGCCCGCCTGCCCGCCCCGCCGCCCCCCTGCACGGTCGCCGGGACCAAGGGCAAGGGCAGCACCGTACGGTTGATCGAGGCCGCTTTGAATGGCAACGGCCTCGCCACCGTCGCCTTCAGCAGTCCGCATGTCGTCTCGGTGATGGAACGCTGGCGGATCGATGGGGCCGAGGCCGATCCCGCCATCATCGCCCCCCTGTGCCGACGGGTCGAGGCCGAGGAACTGGCCGCCGGCATCCGGCTAAGCTGGTTCGAGCGCACCTTCGCGGTCGCGTGCCTGCTGGCGCACGCACGTCAATGCGCCTTCGTCTGCGAGGTCGGGCTCGGCGGGCGGCTCGACGCGACCAACGCCCTCGACGCGACGGTGGCGGTGCTCAGCCAGGTGTCGCACGACCATCGTGAGGTGCTGGGACCGACCACCTGGCACATCGCACATGAGAAGCTGGCGATCAGCCGGCCCGGCCATCCGCTGGTCATCGCACCGCAGGAGGCCGCCACCACGCTGGCCGTCTGGCACCGCCTGCCGCCCGGCCGCGAGGTACGCTGGGCGCAGCGTCCGGCGCAGCCGTTCGATCTCGCCCTGATCGGGGCGCACCAGCAGGACAACGCGGCGACGGCGCTGCTCGCCGCGCGACTATACCGGCCGGACATCGACCCGGCTCTGGCCCGCGCCGGCATGCGTACGGCGACCCTGCCGGCCCGCTGCCAGATGCTCGGCCGGGCGCTGGTCGATGGGGCGCACAACGGTCCGTCGCTGCGCACTGCGCTCCAGGTGGCAGCGGAACGGCTCGCCCCCGGCTGGACCCTGGTGCTGGGCACGGCGCGGGACAAGGAGATCGACGAGATGCTGGCCGTGATCCCGAGCGGCACGCCAGTGGTCCGCTGCGGCTTCGCCAGTCTGCGTGCGCGCGGCGAGGCTGACTGGCCGGACGCGGCGCGGCGCTGGCCGTGGCACGCGGACGTCACCGCGGCCCTTGCCGCAGTCCCGGGCCAGGTGCTGGTGGCCGGCAGCCTCTACCTCGCTGGCGAGGCGCTGCAGGCTCTGCGCTGACTCAGCGCCGACGGTCGCGCAGCCAGAAGGCGATGCCGACCACGATGGCGGCGGTGATGGCGGCGACGGCGGCGGGGATCATCCAGCGCATGATCAGGGCTTCGCCGGCTGGGTGGAGCTGCGCAGCAGGGTGCCAGCGAGGGCGTCGAGCGCCCCGCCGCCGCCGCTGACCATGACCTGCGGTGCGATCTGCACCTTGCCCTCGGCGACCAGCTTGAGCAGTTCCAGCTGCACCACGCCCGGAGCGCCGATCGCCTTGGCCAGGCCTTCATAGGCCTTCATCCGCGCCTCGGCGGTGATCTGGATGTAGCTGGCCTCGCCCTTGGCCTCGGCCTCGCGCGCCTTGGCCGCCTGCTCCTTGACCTGCACCTGGAAGCTGGCCTGCACCACCTGGCGCTGCTGCTCGGCCTCCTCCTGGGCGCGGATGAAGGTGGCGCGGCTCTCCTCGGCCTTGCGCTTCTGGTCGAAGGTCTGCTGCTGGTTGACCGCAACTTCCCGGTCGGTCTGGGTGGCGATCAGCGCCTTGCCGGCTTCGCTATGGTCGAGTTCGATCTGGGCGACGAACACGCCGTCGGTGTTGAGACGGTACTTCTTGAGCTCCTCACGCATGCGTTCGGTCGCCTGCTGCTGCACCTGCGAGCGGCTGGAGACGAACTGCAGGGCATTCATCGTCTCCGCCACGTCGCGGAAGATGGTGCGGATGTTGGGCAGGATGACCCGTGCCTCGAGATTGGTCAGGGCCTCCTCCTCCTGGTCGTCCTTGGTCGTGCGGTCGGGATCGCCGAGCAGGGCGACGAGGTGCGGGGCGTCAGCCGAAGCGATGTTGACGCCGACGCGGACGTCGACCGGGAACTGGAAGCCGTCCTTGCTGCGCACCTTGATCGCCCACTTCACGTCTTGGTAGGTATAGACCCGGTTCGTCGTCGCCACCTTGATCACGCTGAAGGCCTCGGGATGCAGGTAGTAGGCGCCGGGCGAGAGCGGCACCTGCCACAGCCCGCGCATGCCGCGAGAGACCAGCGGCGTGCCGTTGACCACCTCCACCTGCTGGCCCGCCGTGGGCTGGTATTCCTTGCCGTCATTGGCCTTGATCACCGCCACCTCGCCGGCCGCCACCACCAGGGCCGGCTTGGCCTCGACGGTGAACAGGCGCGGGTTGTAGCGATAGCGGCCCGGGGTCAGCACGGTGAGCTGCGGCCCGCGATAGCCGAAGCCCTGCTCGGGCGTGGCACCGAGGAACTTCTGTCCGTCGAGCAATTCGTCGGCCGACGGCCATTCCGGCGCGTAGACGGTGCCGGGCGGCAGCGGCTTGCCGTCCAGGGCCATGACCACGCCGAGATGGCCGGTCTCGACCGTCACGGTCGGGACCTGTTCGACGGTGTAGAGCCACGGCCAGTAGCCGAAATGCCAGCCAGGTCCAAGGACCTTGGCCTGCGGCCCCTTCTCGTCATGCGCCGCGACCACGCGGTTGGCCGGCAGGTCGGGGCCGAAGTGGCGGATGACCACACCGCCCTGGTCGTCGTTCACCGACACCGCCGAGGAGAAGCCGACCGCGGTCAGGCCGGTGACGCCCAGCGCGATGCCGGCGGCGATGCCCAGCGCCCGCACCCGCACCAGTCCCGGGACCAGGGCCAGCAGCGCGCCAGCGAAGAGCAGGAACAGTCCGAAGATGAAAAGGATCATGGGCGGCACTGTCCCAGCCGGCCCCAGGCGTCAACCGCCAGCAAGGTATCCCATGAGCGCGACTTCACTCTTCAGCGCCGACAGCGCGTCGGCCAGCAGCAGGCCCTCGTTCTCGGCGTGGGCGCCGCTCTGCGGGTCCTCGACGCCCAGCAGCAGGGCCGGCACACCGCCGAGCAGCGCGGTCATCTCGCCGACGAAGGGGATCGAGGCGCCGCATCCGATAGCCACCGGCTGCACGCCGAAGCCGCGAGCGAGGGCGGCGCGGGCGGCGGCGAAGGCCGGATGAGCCGTGTCGGTACCCCAGGCGTGGCCCGGCTCGCGCTCGGTGAGCGTGAGGCGCATGCCGGCGGGCGCGTGCGCGCGCAGGTGGTCGCACAGCGCCCGCATCAGCGCTTCCGGATCCTGGTCGGGGACGATGCGCAGACCGAGCCGTGCCCAGGCGCTGTCCATGACCACGTTGCCGGTGCGGCCGCGCTCGCCGCACTGGATGGCCGGCTGCCGCCACAACCGGGCATGCGCCTCGACCGCATCGCGCGGCGCCTGCGCCGGATCGAGCATGCCGGAGACCTCGGCGAACCACCCCGGGGTGTAGGGCAGACGGGCGAAATCGGCGCGGTCGGCATCGCTCAGCGGCCGCACCCCCTGCAGCAGGACCGGCACGGCGATGCGGCCCTGATCGTCGGTGAGGGTGGCGAGCAGTCGCGCCAACGCCGCCGCCGGATCGGGCACCGCGCCGCCCCACAGCCCACTGTGCAGCGGCGCCTTCAGCGCCGACAGTTCGACCTCGACGACGAGGTGGCCGCGCAGGCTGGTGGTGATCGAGGGCAGCCCGGCGGCGTAGTTGCCGGCGTCCATCACCAGCACCGCATCGGCGCGCAGTTCGGCGAGGTGCTGCTTGAGGAATTCCGAAAAATGCGGACTGCCGACCTCCTCCTCGCCCTCGATGATGGCGACGAGATTGATCGGCGGGGCGCCGGCAGTCGCGTTCCATGCCGCCGCCGCGGCGCAATGGCACATGATGCCGGCCTTGTCGTCGGCCGTGCCGCGGCCCCACATGCGCCCGTCGCGGATGACCGGTTCATGCGGCGGCGAGCGCCACAACGCCTCGCGCAGCGGCGGCTGGACGTCGTGATGCGCGTACAGCAGCAGGGTCGGCCGCGACGGCCCGGCGCGGCGGTCGACCGCCAGCACCGCGGGATGCGCGCCGCCGCCGGGCAGCACGCGGACGTCGGGGAAGCCGGCGTCGCGGAACCACGTCGCGGTGGCCTCCGCGCTGGCGACCACATGCGCCGGATCGAAACCAGGGAAGCTGCACGAGGGGATGCGCACCAGCGCGGCAAGTCGTTCGAGGGTCTGCGGCCAGGCGGCCTCGGCGTGGGCGATGGCGGCGTCGATGGGCGAAGGCATGGCGGCATGATGCCGCCGGATCCCGTCCCTCAACCGGCGTCGATGGCGGCCGGCACGCGCTGCGCGGCCTGCAGGCGGGCGACATCGAGCTTCCGCGAACGGTCGTAGCGGTAGAGCCCGTTCTTCTCCTGCTCGACGTCGGTGAGTTGGGTGTAGCAGTAGCCGGCGATGCCGGGGTTCTCCAGCAGCGCCCGGCACAGGCCGGCGAAGCGGTCCTGGAACTCGTCCTCGGTCTTCGGCGCGTTGCCATAACCCCAGCCTGGTGAGGCGGCGTCGGGATCCCACAGCGCGCCGCCGAACTCGCTGACCAGGTAGGGCTGGCCGCGGTAGGGGACGTTGCCAGATCCGCCCGGCAGGGTGTTCCAGGCCCAGGCATGCACCGTCCCCTGCGCCGTCCTGGCGTGCTTGGCGGCGAAGGCGGCGACGTCCTGCTCGTAGTCGTGCGAGTCGAAGACGTCGGCCCCATCGACCCGATGGGTCCAGCCGCTGGCGTCGATCACCGGCCGGCTGGGATCGGCCAGCTTCGTCAGGCGGTACATCGCCGTGGTCGCATCCTCGACCGCGTCGATGCGTTCGCCTCGCCCCGGCCCGCTCTCGTTGACCGGGCACCAGCCGATGATCGAGGGATGGGACAGGTCGCGTTCCAGGGCCTCGCTCCACTGGGCCGGGAAGGTCGATCCCCACACCCCTGGAGCGGCCCCCTCCTGGCCCCAGTCGGAGAATTCGCCCCAGACCAGATAGCCCATCCGGTCGGCGTGATGGAGGAAGCGCTCCTCGAACACCTTCTGGTGCAGGCGAGCACCATCGAAGCCGGCCGCCAGCGACAGCTCGATGTCGCGCACCAGCGCGGCCTCGTCCGGGGCCGTGAGGATGCCGTCGGGATAATAGCCCTGATCGAGGACCAGGCGCTGGAAGCGCGGCCTGCCGTTCAGGGTCAGCGCCAACCCACGCATACCGCAGCCGCGCAGGCCGGCGT
>JAIFKN010000239.1:0-1230 GCA_020049615.1 bacterium
GAGTTAAACCGGCCCATTTGCCGACGGGTGGGCACGATGGAACGGACGGGGTGGAGGGCAATTGGAACGTGAACAGAGGCGGAGCGTCAAGAACTGAGCGGGTGAAAATATCAGGGTCGCCAGCCACTTCAGTCCGCGAATTCTTGACCGGAGCCGGGCACCTGGAAAGCCACACGTAATGGGCTCGGTTTCAACGACTGGTTAGGCGCAACCCCCATCAACGACTAAGGCGCAATTCGATTATTCACATCCTTAAATTCATACGCTGCGTAGCCGAATATATAAACAGCACAATGCTGATCAAAGAATGTTATATATGAGCCATTATTCATCTGTATCGCATGAGATACAATAAATGGAAGTGCGCCCTTCTTTTCTAGGCCATACCCCTTAGGCATCGGCATTCCATCATACCGTTTATCAATCTTGGCATAACTAACAGCATTTGAAATGTATCCTAGCGTAACTACCAGTGAAATACCTATAAATAGTGCAATTAATAACCGCATTTGCGCCTAACACAGAGTTAAACCGGCCCATTTGCCGACGGGTGGGCACAATGGAACGGACGGGGTGGAGGGCAATTGGAACGAGCACAGAGGCGGAGCGTCAAGAACTGAGCGGGGGAAGACATCAGGGTCGCCAGCAACTTCAGTCCGCGAATTCTTGACCGGAGGCGGGCACCTGGAAAACCACACGTAATGGGCTCGGTTTCAACGATTCGTTAGGCAGAATGCAGTATCTGGAAATGCCGTACCTTTGCCTGGATTATTCCATCCTTTTTCCAAATTCTGTTCTCTTCAACAACGTTCTTACCTTTCATTAGAATAATTGAACAAAGGTAACCATTCTGTATGTTATAGTCTGTGTTATAAATAAACCGTGTTTCAATTAGCCTATCGCCAATCCTAGTGGCGATGATCTTTTGTATCTTCAATTGCTTTCCGGGATCTATCCCATGTTTACTCATTTCTTCGACAGCGGATTCAGTCCAGGCCAACACATTTGCGTACATATGCAATGATGGTTCACCGTCTTCACACACTAATCGCAATCCATTAAAGGTCAGTTCCTTCCAATAGCCTGTTATCTCTTGGGGGATATGGTCGACAAAGCTTTCGTTTATGGTCATTTTCTGCCTAACGTAGAGGTAAGTTGGCGCCCGTGCCGACGGCAGGGCGTGCGCGCGATGTGCGCTGAGGGCAGTTGGAACGTAAAACTAGGCGGAGC
>JAIFKN010000239.1:1253-29105 GCA_020049615.1 bacterium
CGAATTCTTGCCCGGAGCCGGGCGACTGGAAAGCCACATGTCGGGCGCTCAACTTCACCGTCTTGTTAGAATATGCGTGCGAGGCAATGACTATTTCATTCTGCGATCTATAACGAAGCGGATAATTAGTACTACTGCGATCGTTTATCGCAAGATTCCATGTTAAACGAAAGCAATTCCGCGTAAATATCACACGCAAATTATCGCATATTCTAACATATCATGGATTGCGCGGTTTGTATCAGGATGAGGCGCGTGGGGCGTATTCAATAGGGCCGTTGCGGGCTATTCTGTTAGGGCCCTTGACGATGGCTGCGGATGGGTATGAATTGACCTATGGAGACTATACAGACCCCGTCGGGACTCGGTCCCGCTTCCCCCGACTGGGAGGCGGCCTTTGTTCACCTTGTCCTGCGCCGGATTCGCAGCGAGCGCTCTCGGCCCTGGTACCTCCGCTGGGCCCGGGCCTGCGTCGCCAGCCTTGGCGACGATTTCGATCGCGTCTGCCCCACGCTCTGCCTGCCGTTTCTGGCCGGCTTGCGCCAGCAGACGCCGGCTTTGCTCGATTGGCAAGTCGCCCAAGCCACGCACGCGGTCAACCTGCTGTGCAGCTTGCGCGCCACTGGCACGCTGACTCCACGCGAACCCGGGTCATCGCCGTCGCCCTTCATGCAGGCGGACGCTGAAACCGATCACGTCGACAGCACGCATCCGACCCTGGCGCGCGAGGGTGGGCTGGACGGTCAGCACCTGCCCTTCCACCAGCACAAGCCCATGCCTGACTGGGAAGCCAGGCTGCGCACCGTCATCCGTACGATGCATTATTCGATCCGCACGGAGGAGGCGTATGCGGACTGGGCTCGCCGCTTCGGCCGGCATCTCGGCTCTGCGGACGGCGACCCGCGACGCGGCACTCCGGAGCAGCTGCGCTCGTTCCTGGAAGACCTCGCCGTGCGCGGGATGGTTGCGAGCAGCACGCAGCGGCAGGCCCTGAATGCCATCGTCTTCCTCTTCACGCATGTGTGCGAGCGTCCGCTGGAGGAGATCCCGTCATTCACCTACGCCAAGGGCAGCCGGCGCCTGCCCGTCGTGCTCTCCGCCGACGAGATGCGAGCGCTCCTCGAACACCTCGAGGGCACCCTGCTGCTGATGGCCCAGCTCCTGTACGGGGCAGGGCTGCGCGTCATGGAGTGCGTCCGGCTGCGCGTGCACGATGTCGATTTCGCCCACGGCCGCCTCGTCGTGCGCTATGGCAAGGGCGGCAAGGACCGGGTGGTGCCGCTGCCGCGACGAGCCATCGACCCCCTGCGGGCGCACCTGCAACGGGTCAAGAACCTCCACGAGCAGGACCTGGCCGCGGGCGCCGGCGCGGTGTACCTGCCAACGGCGCTGAGCAGGAAATCGCCGAACATGGCCAAGGACTGGCGCTGGCAGTACGTCTTCCCAGCCTCCAAGCTGTCCGTCGACCCGCGCAGCGGCGCCGTCCGCCGCCATCACGCCCACGAGTCCTGCCTGCAGAAGGCCATAGCGACGGCCGGGCGGCACGCCGGTCTGACCAAGCGGGTGCATTGCCACGCCCTGCGCCATTCCTTCGCCACGCATCTGCTGGAAGGCGGACAGGATATCCGCACGGTCCAGGAGTTGCTCGGCCATACCGACGTGTCGACCACCATGATCTACACGCACGTGCTCAATCGGCCCGGGCTGGTGGTGCGCAGTCCATTGGACAACGCATAGCAGGAGGATCCGCAATGTCCGCGCGCTGCGCGCGTCGCCTGGGATTTTGCCCGGCGCAAGCGCATGGCGGGACGATCCGCCGACCTAGCACGCAACTCATAATGACCGCTTTCCCGTACGCATCAACCGGATTGCGCGCGGTATGGCGACAGTGACTGGGTCAGCGATCGGCCGGTTCGTTTTGCCTTCCGCGCGGAAGCCGCCCAGTCGGTGGGGCCTGCGCGCCGCGGCCATACACCAGGAGTGGCTGCGCGACGGCATGCTCACCACCTCGCGCGCGCCACTCGCCGCCGTGGCCGAGCACTACCCGCGGGTCACCTGGGGCGAGCCGTCAGCCAGGCTGCGGGTGGCGATCGCGCCCTAACGGCGTCAGGAGCAGCTAGAGGTCGGCCTTGAGGCCTTCGGGGCCTTCGGTCTCCTCGTCGCCGTCGTCCTCGACGTCGTCCTCCATCTCCTCGTTCTCTTCGGTGACGATCTCGATGAAATCGTTGATCCCGTCACGGATGGTCTCGTTGAGCCTGTAGCCCTCTGACTTGAGGAGCTTGGCGATGTCTTCAGGCAGTCCCATGTGATGCTCCTACGCGAGGTGGCGAAGTCCGTAGAGCCATATCAGGGCGAGTCAACACGTTCCCGCCGCCGGGCGGCGGCTTGGCCGGCAACGCCATCACGCACGCTGGAGTCGTGCCGCCCGTCGCCGCCATCCTGCCCGCCGCGCATGGCTGCGCCGTCCATGCCGCCGGGATCACGCGCCTGCTGCCATGGGCGGTCGCGGCACAGCTGCTCGACGATCCCGCGCTGACCGTGCACACGATGGCGCTGGGCGAGCTGTCGCCGTGGGACGGCGAGCGGCTGCTCGCCGCAGTCGCGGCGGGCGATGCGGCGGCGGCGCGGCTGCTCGCCGGGCCGTGGCCGCCACCGCGCCGGCTGGTGCAGGAGCTGCCGCGCCATCCGCGGCGCTGGCTGCGCACCGTCGACCTCGGCGTCATGGTCGGCGACCTCGATGCGGCCTGCTGCCGGCGCGGCCTGCCGCTGCCGGGCGGCGATCCGCTGTGCGAGGTGGCGACCATCGCCCGCCTCGCCGAGGCCGAGCGGGGCGGCCTAGCGGTGCGCCAACGCCTGCTGGCGGACCACCCGTGGATCGGCGATTCAGCCTGGCTGGCCTCGACCGGCCTGCTCGCCGAGACGGTGGTGCTGCAGGGCCTGCGCCGCGACCAGGTGCGTCGCGCGGTGGCGCCCGGCGCCATGCCGGTGGCGGAGCTGCTCGGGGCGGCGCAATTCGCCGCCCGGCGCGACGATGTGCGTGCGGCGATGCGCTCGATCCTGGATGGCGAGGTGCGCTGGAACGAGCGCGGCCATCTGGCACTGCGTCCGGCGGCGGGCTGGCGCCTGACGGCCGGCGGGGTCGAGCTCGCCTGCGGTGTCGGCGGGCTGCACTCGGCCGATCCGCCCGGCATGATCGACGGACCGCTCACCGACCTCGACGTCGCCTCGTACTACCCCTCGCTGATCGCCCGGGTCGGCATCGCCCCGCCGCAGCTGCCGGACTTCGCCAACCGCGTCGGCACGCTGATGGCCCGGCGCCTGGCGGCCAAGCGAGCGAAGGACCAGGTCGCGAGCAACGCGCTGAAGTTCGTCATCAACAGCCTGTACGGCCAGCTCGGCAACCATCGCAGCGGGCTGTTCTCGCCGCCCGACGCCCTGCGCGTGGTGCTGACCGGGCAGCTGCGCCTGCTCGAACTGATCGACGGCGTGCTGGACGGCGGCGGCACCATCGTCTCGGTCAACACCGACGGCGTGGTGGTGCGCGGCGACGCCGAGGCCGCCGCCGCGGTATGGGAGGCGCGCACCGGCCTGACGCTGGAGCGCACCCCCTACCGGCGGTTGTGGCGCACCTCGGTCAACGACTACATCGCCGCCGGTCCCGACGGCGCGGTGGTCAAGACCAAGGGCCGCTTCGCCGGCGGCGATGACGAGGACGCGGCGCGCATGGCTGCCGCCCCGATCGTGGCGCGGGCTGCGCTCGAGCACCTGGTGCACGGCCGGGCGATCGCGGACGTGGTGGCGCAGGCGACCGCCGTCACCGACTTCGCGCTGTGGCGCCGCGCCCGCGACCTCGCCTGGGGCGGACGACCAGTCGACGACGGCGTGATCCGATGGGTGGTCGGGCGTGGTGGCGAGCCGATCGTGCAGCTCGACGGCGGGCGCATCCGCAGCACGGTCGCGGCGCATGCCATCGCGGTCGGGGATCCGGCCGCGGTAGACGCCGGGCAGCTCGACCGCGCCTGGTACGTGGCCGAGGCCCAGGCCCTGGCCGACCGCGTGCTCGGCACCGCCCAGGGGACCAGGCAGCTGTCGCTGCTCGATGAGCCGGCGTAGGCCGGGCTCAGCCGTCGAGCTGGACCAGCCCGCTCGGCGGTACGGCGAGGCGCAGCGCGCCAGCGGCCAGGTCGTACCTGGAGTCGGACACGACCGTGCCCTGGCAGTCCCGCACGACCACGCGCCGGCTGCCGAGGTGCTCTGCGGCCAGGACGACCAGTTCGCCGCGCGAGGTGGCGTTGACCAGCCAGCAGCGCCCTGGTCGGGCGGCCAACCGCACCACCCGGTCGGCGTAGACCGCGACGATGCGCTCGTCCGGGCCATCGGCCGTGACCAGCGGGCAGCCGGCCTCCGGCTCCTCGGCCGAGAGGGCGCCGTCGAGCAGGGTGGAGCGGTGCTCGAGCCACCAGCCGAGCCAGAACGAGAGCATCGAGCGCTGCGGCCGGGTCAGGCGCTCGATCAGCACCGAGATCTGCGGCACGGCGAACAGCACCGCGAGCAACTGCCGCGCCGCCACCTCCGGCGCGTCGTGCGGCGACCACATCAGCATGTCGGCGTGCGTCGCGCTGGAGCCGGCGAGCATGCGCACGGCGATGGTGCGGGCACGGTTGGCGGCGGCGTCGTAGGGGCAGTCGCCGGCGCGGAAGAGGTTGCCGAACGAGCGCATGAGCGGACCGATGTAGCCCTGGCGGAACTCGACCAGCAGGTCTGGCCGGCGGGCGCGGAGCCGCCGCACCACCTCCTTCATCAGTGCGTCGACCGCCTCGTCGAGGTCGCCGATGTCGCGTCCGTCGCCGGCGCCCAGCGCCATGCCCGGCACCGGCTGGACGCAGTCGATGAAATCGAGCTTCAGTCCGTCGAGATCCCACTCCGCCACCTGGCGTTCGTAGAGGTCGCAAAGGAAGGCGCGCACCTCGGGATAGCGCGGGTCGGCGATGCCGCAGCCGAGGCGCTCGTCGCGGCGCAGCATGCAGTGTTCGAAGCGCCGGAACGCCATGGTCTGGAAACCGATCAGCGGCACGGCGTACCATAGCAGGACGCGCATGCCCAGCGCGTGCACGCCGTCAACGAAGGCGCGCATGTCGCCCATACGCTCGGGCTGCCAGTCGCCGGCGAGGTGGTAGCCGCGGCTGGAGTCGCGGGTCTGCCAGCCGTCGTCGACGATCACCGCGGTGCAACCCAGCTCCCGCGCGCGGTGGCACTCGGCCAGCACCGGCTGCGGGTCGCAGATCTGGTGGAACGAGTACCAGGTCGAATACATCGGCTCGCGCCCGGCTCCCGGCACCGGCAGCGGCGCATGCCCGGGCATCGACTCCCACCAGCGTGCGACCTCCTGCACCGCCTGGTGCCAGGGTATGGCGCGGATATCGAGGCGCAGGCGCACGCTGAAGCGCGCCGACGCGGCGCGGCCGTCGAGGAACGGCTCGTAGCGGCCGATCAGGCGGCAATCCTCCTCGCGGACCCCGGCGCCGAGCAAGCTGCCATGGGTGGCATCGGCGGCGGCGATGGCCAGACGGCTGATGCCGTCGATGCCGTGCAGGCACAGCACCGGCGACTGGCTGGCGGCGCGGGCGGCGACCACGTCGTTGCTCCAGTCGGGGTTGATCCCGATCGAGCCGCTGCGGTCCGGCCGCCAGGTGTGGGCGATGCCGGCCGCCTCGCCGGACAGGCGGACGACGATGGCGGGCGGCGGGGCGGGAGCCGCGGCCTCCAGCACCAGCTCGACCTCGGCGAGGCCGGCGGCGATGGCGGTGACGGCGAGGCGGTGGCGGAAGGGGCCGGGGTCGCCGACCAGGTCGAGGCGCAGACCGAGGGCGTCGATCCCGGCGATGGCGGGGCGGCAGGCGAGCTGTTCCATGCCACGGATGATGCCGGAACGCTGGCGTTTTCCATGTCGCGGGAACCGGCGGCATCCCTCCGGCGGATAGCGCCCCCGCTGCGGCGCGGGCCTCCGACCGCATTGCCCCCGCCACCCCATGGGTTCCACTGCCGCGGTGTCCGCCAGCTGCCCAGCCCCCGAGGACGGCGCCCGCCGCGAGCGCCTCGCCGTCCTCGCGCTGACCGCGGTGAACTTCACCCTGATGATGGACTTCGTGGTGATGATGCCCCTCGGTCCGCAGCTGATGCGGGTCTTCGGCATCACCGCCACCGGCTTCTCGGTGGCGGTGTCGGCCTACACCTTCAGCGCCGCCATCGCCGCGATCATCGGCGTGCTCTTCGTCGACCGCCTCGAGCGCCGCGGCGCGCTGCTGTGGCTCTACGCCGGCTTCATCGTCGCGACCCTGGCCTGCGCCATCGCCCCCGGCTTCCACGCCCTGGTCCTGGCGCGGATCGCGGCGGGCGCCTGCGGCGGCCTGGTCGGCGCGCTGCTGCTGGCGGCGGTCGGCGATCTGGTGCCGTACGAGCGCCGCGGCGCGGCTATGGGCCGGGTGATGTCGGCCTTCGCCCTGGCCTCGATCCTCGGCGTGCCGGCCGGGATCTGGCTGGCCGCGTGGCTGGGCTGGCATGCCGCCTTCCACGCCATCGTCGTGGTGTCGCTGCTGATCCTGGTGCTGGCCTGGGCCTGGCTGCCGCCGCTGCGCGCGCATCTCGATGCCGGCGAGCGCTCGCCGCTGGCTCGGCTGCGCCTGCTGCTGGCCGAGCCGATGCTGTGGCCGGCGCTGGCGCTCAGCGCCGTCCTCGCCCTGGCGGCCTTCCTCGTCATCCCCTTCATCGCCACCTATCTGGCGCGCAACGCCGGCGTCAGCGAACGCGATCTCGCCCTGGTCTACCTCGCCGGCGGGGCGATGGCGGCCGTGACCCAGCCATGGATCGGACGGCTGGCCGACCGCCACGGCAAGCGCCGCGTCTTCATCATCAGCGCGCTGGTCGCGACCATCCCGACCCTCGCCCTGACCAACCTGCCCGCCTGGCCGCTGCCGGTGGTGCTGCTGGTGACCACCGCCTTCATCGTCGCCGGCAGCGGCCGTTACGTCCCGGCCACCGCGCTGATCAGCGGGGCGGTGTCGCCGGCGCACCGCGGCGCCTTCATGAGCCTGAACTCGGCGGTGCAGTCGGGCGCTTCGGGCCTGGCTGCGGTGCTGGCCGGACTCGTCATCCACCAGACCGATGCCCAGGCCCCGCTGCAGGGCTACGGCCTGGTCGGCCTGCTGTCATGCGCGGCCGCAGTCGGCGCCGTGCTGCTGGCGCGCCGGGTGCGGCCCTGGGATGGCGGAACGGCCTGAGCCGGACGATGGCAGCCCCGGAGTCCCGCCCGCGCATGGCCGCGGACCTGGCTGTTCGCCACCTGCGCCGCACCAGGCCGACCGGTCGGGCGCCTGGACAAGCATCCCTGCGGCGCAGGCTGGTGCCATGACGGCCACGCCGCCCAGATTCGCGTCACCCTGGTGGGATGGCTTCGGCTTCCTCCTGAGCCTCGGGCTGGCGCTCGCCCTGTCGTGGCAGGCGCGCGACCTCATCTGGTCGCTGTGGCTGTCCAGCCTGGTGATCGGCTACCTGACCATCGTGCTGGGCATCGTCGGCTCGGCCCGGCGCGGCATCCAGGCCGGGTCTTCCGTGGCCGGGAACCTGGCGCTGAGCGTCTTCCTGCTCGGCTTCTTCACCATCCACTTCGGCGGCTTCCATCTCGGCCATGCGGTCTTCCTGACCCTGTTCTTCCCGCTGGAACCGACCGTCCACGGCGCCTTCCCGTTGACGCCGCAGCTGCTCGGCCTGGTCGCGACCTCGTACTGGCCATGGCTGCTCTCGGCCGCCATCGCCGAGCGCTCGGCGCTGGCCCAGGCCTGGCGCGGCGAAACCGGCGCGGGCAAGACGGGGGGGGCGGGGTTCAATCCCATGCGGCCCTACCTCAACGTCATCCGCATGCACCTGCTGATCTTCTTCTTCGCCGCCAGCCACTTCGCCGGGCTCGACGGCGTATGGGTGTTCTGCGTGGTCTTCGCCGTCTACTTCCTGCCCTGGCGGATGCTGGCCGGGGTCAAGCGCGGCAGCGGGTGAGGGTGGGCCCTCCATCGCCCCGCCGACGAGCTGGTGCTCGTCGGCCCCAGGGCTACTGCGCCTGGCGCGGCGCCAGGTCGACGCGGTCGAGCTCGACGCCGCCTTCGCCGATGGCGCGGGCGCTCAGGCTCTTCTCGCCGATCGAGACGATCCAGGCATGGCGCTTGGCCGCGCTCATCGCCAGATAGGGACGCTCCTCCGGCGTGGCCGGCTTGCGCTCGCCCACGCCCCAGGCGCCGTCGCCGAGGTAGGTGATGCCGGCCGGGTCTGGCTTGTCGGCGAGCAGCGGGACGGTGCGCTTCAGCGCGTGGTCGTGGTTTTCGAAGCCGACCGCGACGCCGCCGCGCTCGAACAGCGGCACCCACAGCTTGCGCACCTGGGGGCTGGCGCCGTCCTCGTACTTGCGCACCGAGGGGTAGCCGGGGACATGGTAGACGGCGAAGCGCCAGGTGCGCTCCTTGCGCTCGGCCAGGGCCTGCTGCAGCCAGGCGGTCTGATCCGCCACCGCCCGCCCATGGTTGGTGTTCAGCAGCAGGAAGCTGACCTGCGCGCCGATGTCGACCGCGCGGGTCATCGGCTCGGGGAAGAGCACGCCGAAGGGCGTCTCGGGCAGCGTGCCGCGCCCCTTGCCCAGCTCGTGGTTGCCGACCGCGGCGATCATCGGCACGCCGCTGCCATCGGCGCGGCGCATGGTCTTCGCCCAGGTGCCAAGCAGGGTGTGGTAACGGCTGAACCGCGCACTCTCGGCGTTGTCGTAGGCCCAGTCGCCACCGATCACCGCCGCCTCGGGGTCGGCCGGGGCAAGGGCGGTGCACACCGCCTCGAGATAGCGCTGCTCGTGCAGCATGTCGCCGCCGATGGCCAGGCGCAGCGGCGGGTCGAGGCGGTCGCGCAGCGTGCGCCAAGCGCCGAGCGGCGCGGCGCCGTCGTCGAACTCGACCTTCTCGTCGGGCTTGAGCCCCGTCACCGTGCATTCGGCCACGCTCCAGCCCGTATCCAGCACCGGACGCACCGCGACCTGCTGGGCCTGCCACTCGCCGCCGGCACGGCGCGCGCGCATGACGGCCGGCGGGGACTCGGCCAGCACGCGCACCGTCAGCGTGGTGCAGGGGTCACCGGTCCAGGTGGCGAAGGCGGTGGAATCGCCGGCGACGAGCACGACGGCGGCGAGGAGGGCGAGGAGCGTGCGCATGGCCAGCCAGCGTGGCGAGCGGCAGGGCGGGGCAACCCGGACGGCCAGACTAGACTAGACCTTCGGGGCTGACAGAGGAACGGTTGCAGGTTGCGTTGCCGTGAGCGACGACGTCTCGGAGCGGATCCGCCTGCTCGACGCCTACGCCAAGGAATCCGAGTAGGCGCGACCGTAGCGGCGGCGCAACTGCTCAGGGGCTGCGCCGGCTCCGCCCCTGCGGCCCTGCGGGCCTGTCCCCGCTGCCTGTGTCGCAGCTCGGTTTCGTTCCGAAACCGCGGGCGGATGGGCTTCGCGCATGATATCCGCCCACCGCCGCTCGGCGGCAGCCCCATCGCTGCGCGACGGGGCCCCGGCCTGAGTTGTTACGCGGCGGCTATCCGCCGGGCGATCAGCCGTAGACGACGGCGAGGTAGAGCGTCTTGGTGCCGGGCTTCAGCACCTGCTTGGCCGGAGCCGGATCGAAGCGCTTGCCGTGGCAGGCCTGCAGCCAGTCGCCAACCGCCTTGCCGACCGCAGCGACGGTGTGCTGGCTGCTCGCGGAGTAGATCGCGGTGACGGTGCAGCCGCCGCGCTCCTGGGCGGTCTTGCCCAGATCGACGTCCGTGAACCCGACATGGACGCGGGTGAACGGCTTGCCGCGCCCGAGGATGCCGACGATGGCGGTCTTGGAGATGTCCAGCCCACGGGCGATGGCCGTGGCCGACACGATGGCCGCCGTCTCTTCCGGGGTCCGGGTCTTTGATCCGACGATGGCCATGAGTCCTCCGCGGACGGCATCATCGTGTCTTTTTCCGCTATTGCCACGACCACCCCGCGGCGGCGGCCGCGGCGTGCAGCAGACCCTCGGCCGAAGCTCCCCGCGGACGGCAACGCCCCTATCGGTCGCTAGTTACCCGCGACCTGCGGCGCTCAGCGGCCGGCAACCGGCAGTCAGCGAGTCCCTACTTGCAGCGGGTGCCGCAGCCCTTGCGGCAGGACGACATCGCCTTCTTGGCCTTCACGGCCTTCTTGACGGGCTTGGACTTGGCAGCGGTCTTGGTCTTGGCGGGCATGTGGATCTCCTCGGCCGTGAAGCATGGCGGCCTGGGCCGGCGAATCCACCGCCTCCACCTGTTGCTGTGCCCCCTTGCCCGCGTCAGCCGTCAGCCTCGTCCACCGAGACGTCATGACACCACGCCGACCCGCCACGACATCAACGCGAACGTCTTGTAGACAGAGATGCGCGTCTTGATCATCAGGGCATCGCCCGCAGCCTGGACGCATGCCTCGTCCTTCTCCCGCCGATCGCCGCTGGGGCAACGATCCCGGGGACGGGCGGGTGATCCCGGATGCCGTGCCGCTGCCCGAGCTGGCCGTCAAGGCGGAGGAGTTCCGGCGGGCGTGGGCGGATTACGCGGCGATGCTCGAGGCGTGGCTGGCCGATCTGGCCCGGCGCACCATGCGTGGCGAGCGCGCGGCGGCGACGCTGCAGCAGTACCGCCGGCTCGCCCGCGGCTGGGCCGCCTGGCTGATCGACCGGGATTGCGCCGAACCGACCGCACGCCACGTGCGGCGCTTCCTCGCCTGGGGTGCGAAGCACGGCTGGCACGACCATACCGTGCGTGCCTACCGGGCGACGCTGCGCTCGCTGTACGCCTGGGCGGCGCAGAGCGGGCGGGGCGCCGACATCACCGCGGCGATCCGCTGCCGGCCCAACCCGCTGCCGGCCGCCGCGGCCGGGATGAGTGCCGGCCTGGTGACGGCATGCATCCGCGCCATCGCCGGCCGCACCCTGCAGGCCTACCGCGACCGGGCGATCGTCGCCGTGCTCTACGCCGGGGCGCTGGAGCCCATCTCGCTGCACCGCGCGCGGCGTGGCGATCTGCAGCTGCGGCGCGGCCTGCTGCGCCACCAGCCGCGCGGGCACCGCGAAGCCGATGCGGTGGTGCGGCTCGACCGCCAGGCGCGGCTGCTGCTCGACCGCTACGTGCGGCGGCTCCCGCCCGGCGGTCCCGACACCCCCCTCTTCCCCGCCCTCGACCATGACCGCACCACGATCACCAGCCGGCCGCTGTCGGCGCTGTCGCTGCGCCTGCTGGTGCGACGGACCATCGACCATGTGCTGGGTCCAGCCGCCACGGTGGGCAAGCGGCGGCGCGGCCGCACGCCGCAGCGGGCGGCTTCGCGGGCACTGCGACGCTCGGCGCTGGTCAGCGCCGCCGGACGCCATGGCCTCGACCATGCCATGGCCATGGTGCAGGCGACGCCACTGAAGCGCCGACGCTTCGCCGCCACGCTGCAGGCGCTGCAGCCGGTCGGGTGAGCGGCAGCCAGCCACACAGGTCATTCGAGGTGGATGCGCTCGACGTAGTGCGCGATGCGCTGCTGTTCGAGATAGGCCTCGGTGGCGCGGCGCTGCAGGCGGTAGGCCAGCGCTTTCTCCCACTCCGGACGACGGGCGTCGAGCATCTCGGCGATCATCTCGCCGATCTCGGGGTGGCGGGCACGGATGCGGTTCCACAGCGGCGCCGGCACCGCGGCCCCCTCCTCGCCGAGCTCGCCGGCGATGAAGCGGCCCATGTGGCCGTACCAGCCGACCAGGCCGATGCCGCGCACGGCGGCGTCGGCGACGATGCGCGCGTACTTGCGGAACTCGGCCTGCAGGCGCGCAGTCGGCACGTCGGCCGCCGCGTGCTCGCCGGCCCAGGCCGCCGGCTGGGCCAGCACCGGGTCGAGGTTGAGGGTGCGGACGAGTATGCGCAGAGCCATGCCCATGTAGCGATGCAGGCGGTCCTGGGTGTCGCCCTCGTCGGCGTCGGGGGCCGGTTCCGGAGCGTCACCCGGCGCCTGCGCCGCCAGCGCGGCGCGACGGAGAAACTCGGCGATGATCCCGTCGAGGTCGTGCAGCTTGAGCACCTTGCGGATCCACCGCGCAGCCATGTCGCCGCGCTGATGGTAGAGGCCCTCGGCGTCGCCGTCGCGCGGGGTGTGGCGGGCGCGGTCGATGATCAGCCGGCGGATGGTCAGCTCCTCGGGCTCGCGCGGGTAGGCGGGGCCGAACCAGGCGTCGATCGGCAGGCGCGAGACGCGGTCGCCGAAGGCATTGAGCAGCGTCTTCAGGCGCTGGTAGCCGACCTCGATGATCAGGCCGGGCTCGTTGTCCTTGAGCACGCGGGCGGTCTGGGATTCGCTGAGCACGGCGCCTAGGATGTCGCAAGCGAAGTCGCGGCGGCCGGGCTTCTTCTGCGCCCAGTAGGTCGGTCCCGGGGTGGCGCGCACCCAGTCCTGGCAGTTGACCACCTCGGCGATCTCGCGCCCATCGAGGTTGAGCCGCTTGGCCTGCTGGTCGAGGGTGATGGCGCGGGTCAGCGTGACCCCCTCGCTGCGGCCCATGACCAGCTCGCCGACGGCGAGGAAGCCGACCTCGGTCATCTCGTTCAGGAACGTCTTCAGGTCGTGGCGCACCTGATAGAGCTTCTTCGGCACGGTGATGTCCGCCGCCTGGTTGCCGAAGCAGGAGATCCACAGCTCGGCGAGCGGCATGTAGAACTGGCCGGTGGCGTCGAAGCGGCTTTCGAGGATGCGGTGCAGGTGCTTCTTCCAGCGCAGCCGGTAGCCGAGGTTCTTGGTCAGGTTGAGCGGGCGGGTGATGTAGAGGCGGTCGGCGCCCTGGCCGGTCAGCGCGCGCATCAGCGCGGCGTGCACCTCGAAGATGACGCTCTGCCGGCGCGGCCCGCGGCTGCCCTTGCCGCGCCGCTCCTCGGGGCCGGCGTTGGGCGAGAAGTACGAGATGATCGAGCCCCAGTGCTCGGCCGCCGCCGGCTCGACCGTCTGATCCTGGCGCATCCAGCCGTAGTACTTGCTGACATGCAGGCCGCTCAGCGTCTCGCCGGCGTTGTTGATGTCGTTGATGATGCGGCCGTTCATCGGCCGGTCGAGCACGCCGGCGATGTCGTGGTAGGTGGTGCGGATGCGCGGATGCGCCACGCCGGTGCGGACGAAGCGGTCGTGCAGCAGGTGCAGGATGGCATGCAGCACGTCGAGGTGGATCTGCTGCACCACGCCGTTGTTGTACTTGATGACCGTGGTCAGGTCGCACATCACCGGGGTCTGCGCCAGGCCCTGCGGCTCGGCGGCGAGACGGTGGACGAGCTGCTTGCCCTGGCGGACGAACTCGGGATGCGGCGCGCGGCGCGTCACCACCTTGCCCTTGCGCTGCTCGTTGACCCGCTCGCCGTGCTCGTTGACCGTCTCGATGGTGATCTCGCTGACCGAGTCGTCGCAGGCCACCGGCACGTCGAGCAGGAAGACCGGATCGCGGGTCCAGCGCTCGGTCGGCATGAGCCGTTCGTAGATCGGATCCTCGCCCTCGTCGGCCCGCGCCAGCAGCGCCTCGATCTCGGGCACGGCGATGATCTGCTGCTCGGGCTCGGTCGGCGAGGGAACGGGCTTCATGCTCTGGC
The DNA here is from genome assembly GCA_020049615.1 of bacterium. Next base: position 14,937 of record JAIFKN010000239.1, read on the forward strand.
ATACCCACGGGCTGAGCCCCGGGCAATCGGCGTCTGCCGCTTTCAGGTCGCGATATTGCGATTGCGTCAGGGTTTTCGGGCGGGCGTCTCGGTTTGAGCCCGGCCGCTCGCTGAAACCCTGACATCAGCGCAACATAGCCTGACGACATCGGTGATGAACCGTCGTGCCGGGCTGAAAACACCCAGACCTGCGACAGAACCCTGACTCCAAGCCAAGAATCGGGACAGGTCGTCGGAAAGCGTGACCCGCAGGACGAAGCGTGTCCGGTAAGCTTTTGTTGCGCAATGGCTTAGGTGTTGCTCTAAGAGGCTTTTCCCAGGCTGCCAGGCTGCCTAGGTGCTGCTCAGCGGAGTTCTCAGAGAGCTGACTGAAACCAGGCCGTCGGCCTGGCACACGCTCAGCCGTGTGCCGGCCACGGCTCAACCGAGGACGAACCGGGAAACCGTGACGCTACGGGAAGATGGTCCGTCGCTAAACCATGACGCTATCGGAAGATCCGATGAACCGCGAACGATGCGGCGTTCCTCAGGCGATGGCCAGGCCGACGCCGAACGGTTCGAGGAAACCCTGACGCCGCAGGAAGATCCCGTAAATCATTGCGCATCAGCGTTTTGCAATTTCTGCTTCCGGCCGGTGCGTCGTTCGCCAACGGCGATGGAGGCGTTACGCATACTTCTGCTGGCGGGTTGCGGCGGCGGATACGTCTCGAATCCGTAACAACTCAGACCGGGGCCCCGTCGCGCAGCGATGGGGCTGCCGCCGAGCGGCGGTGGGCGGATATCATGGGCGAAGCCCATCCGCCCGCGGTTTCGGAACGCGGGGACAGGCCCGCAGGGCCGCAGGGGCGGTGCCCCTGAGCAGTTGCTCGAATCCTTTGATTTCAACGACTTAGACACGGCGTCCCTGACCGCCGTGCCGTGTCTTCCAGTTCTGTCAGAGTTTCGGCCGACGTCATCTTGGCCTGGCGTCAGGGTTTCCGCCAGCCCTCACGGATTGTGTCCGTGCAGAGCCCCGGCATCACGCCGGCCGGATGGCTTGCTGCCGCGGAAGTCGCGCAGAGCGGGGCCATCGCTCTGCCACGCGTGCAGTTCGGCGATGGTGGTCCGGGCCTCGGCCAGGGTGCCGCGGCAGATGCGCAGGAAGTCGATGGCACCGGCCAACGGTTGCGCACCCGGTCCGCCGCCCACCAGCAGATCGGCGGCATTGGCGAGGCTGCCGGCTGGCGGGCCGCCGACCGATTCCGCCGGGACCGCGACGCCGTCGAGGTACAGACGCACGCCCTGCGTCCGGTCGAACTCGGCGACCAGGTGGTGCCAGGCACCATCGTCGATCGCAGTCGTGGCGGTGGTGATGCACACATCGAGCCCGCCGCTGCGCAGGCGCAGGCTGGGCCGACCGGCGACGAGTTCGAGGGCATAGCCCGCCTCCGCCACCTTGCTGACGATGGTGCCGGTACGGGCCGCCGTGCGCAGGTGGACCTCGATGAGCAGGTTGTGCGCGCCGATGTCCGGGGTGGGCAGAGCCAGCCCTTCGGCCACGTGCCGCTGCTTCGCGTGCTCGTAGGCGAACGGGCGGGTCATGTCGGCATGCCGGGCCACCAGATGCTGGGCCTTGCCGTCCAGCTGCAGCGCGCCACGCGTCCAGTCCTCCAGCTGACCATCGACGTAGCTGGCGGCGGTGATGCCGACGCCAGTGAGATCGTTGCGCGGCGTCTTGAAGTAGGCTTCGCGGTCCAGGTAGTACGGCGTCATGTACCAGTGGTCGTCAAGGACCGTCGCCGGGTCCTTGGCCGAGGGGGTGAAGTGCCACTCCCCGACCACTGCCGACAGCGCCCAGGGCACGAAGAACCGCACACCGGCCCCCGTCGCCGCCGATCCCGGCCGCAGGCGGTAGTCGCCAGCCGGAGCATCGGCGAGGACCTTGCCGTCGACCGGCGCCCCGACATCCGCGCGCACGGCACCGCTGGCCTGGTACGCACGCGTGAAGGCCTCGGCGGTGGGCAGGCGCTCGCCATCTTCGGCGAAGGCGCCGAACTCGCGCGGCCGGCCGGCGAAGACGTTGCCGCCCACCGCCAGCGTCTCGGGCCGCAGCATGGGGCCGTCCTTGTTCTGCATCTGGTAGGCGTTGACGTCCTCCTTGCCGCGTGGAGCGGTCAGCAGGAGGTTCCACATCGACATGTCTTCGTACACGTTGCCGAGGATCTGCGAGCGTCCGCCGCGCGGCGACTGCCTGCGCACACCGGCGTTGAAGCGGTGGGCGGTGTTGTTGAAGAAGGCGTTCTGGAAGCCATGCACCTCCATGAAGGCGCAGGCGCTCGATCGCGGGTCGCCGATACCGTTGCTGCGGCCCTCGGCGATGTTGTTGAAGACGTAGTTCTTGAAGGATCCGTCGAAGTAGTAGGCATAGCCCTGGCGGGCGGTGCCGTAGCCGATGTCCGCGGCCTTGGCCGGATCCATGCGCATGGCCGACCAGTGCCAGTAGCCGCCCGGATCGTCGCTGACATTGGACCAGACGTAGTGCGGCCCGCCCTGCCAGGTCTCGATCGCGCCCCAGTCGTTGCTCATCCGCAGCGCGTCCGACACCTTGTTGTGGTGCACCAGGGTGCGCGAGTACGGCCGGTCGCGCAGCTGGCCCCCGCCCTTGCCGCCGAAGAGGAAGATGCCGGACCCGCCGACGCGGCTGATGATGTTGCCCGCCACCTCCAGGCTATCGACGTACTCGCTGGTGATGACATGTCCGTGGCAGTCGCGGCCGGTGCGCAGGCCGGTGTCGGCGATGCGGTTGCGCAGGATGGCCACATCATCGACGGTCGAGAACGGCCCCTCGGCCTTGGCCCAGCGCGAGCTGTCGCCGATGTGGATGCCGAAGCGGTCGAGGTCGGTCAGCTGGTTGTCGGTGATGCGCACCCCGACCAGGCGCTGGTCGTCCTTGTCGGCCTTGATGCGCACGCCACCGGTGAGGTGGTCGAATCGGCAGTTGGCCACCACCACATCGCCGCCGCCGCCGAGCAGGCGGATCCCGGCGCTCTCGACCTCGGCATCGACGAAGGTGCGGGCGGTCAGGTCCCAGTGCGTGTTGCCGCCCTGGAAGGTCAGGCCGGTGATGGCGACATGCTCGAGGCGGTCGGCCGCCAGCAGCGTGCTGTGCCGCGCGGCCTCGACCCTAGCCTGGTTCGGATCGGCGTCGCCGGGCAGACGGACATGCAGGATGCCGCCCTGGCCCTGGCGATCGAACCAGAACTCGCCGGCCTGATCGAGATAGTGCGGCTTGTCCTCGAGGTAGTAGCGGTTGCCGGTCGCGACCTTGGTGCTGTCCCCCCACCAGAAGCCGGCGACCACCATCGAGCGGGTGGCTGCGTCGAAGCTCTCCACCTTGGTCGGGTAGGGCGAGCCCATCATGATGATCCACTCGGTCCAGACCAGGGCGTCCTGGTAGAATTCAGGAGCCTCGGTGAGGTGCCTGGTGTCGATGCAGCGGAAGCCCTTGCCCTGCACCACATGCTTGGCGGTCCACCATTCCGGGTTCTCCCAGGTCCACCACTGGGCGCGCTGGTCGTCGGCCTGCGGCTCCCAGTTGGGATGCCGGGCGAGCCTGAGCCGGACGAGGCTGCCGTCGGCGCTGCGCACGAAGACGCGGCGCGGCAGGTAGTCCAGCCTGGCCGACCACACCTTGGCCGACTCGGGCATGCGCGCGTCGCCTCCGGCGGTCCAGCCGGTGACCGGCAGGGATCCGCTGATCACCGCCTCGCCTTCGCCCCAGGCCGGGTCGCTGGTCAGGCGGATCGGCTCCTCGGCGGTGCCGATGGCTGCCCGCGCGATCAGCCGGCCGCGATAGACCACGCCGCGCCTGAACACGTAGGTCAGCGGACCGGAGGCCGCCTTGGCGTTGCCGACCGCCTCGGGATCCCAGGGATGGTGCTTCCACGGGGCCGCCCGGCTGCCCGGGGCGGCATCGTCGCCGCCGGCATGATCGATGTAGCGCACCTCGCGACCGGCGGCGAAGCGGAACGGCTGCGGCTGCCAGCGCAGATCGCCCTGCGGCAGCACCTCGGCCTGCGGCTGCTGCCAGGAAAAGGACGGCTCGCCGGCGGGCAGGACCAGGCCGAGGCAGGTCAGCAGGACATGGCGCATACGGGGACCTTCGGGCTGGGATACCTGCCTGACAAGGCCCGGCCCAACGCTTTGTGACAGCTCTGGCGCGTCCGTAGCCCGCCGTATCCTGCGCAGCCGGACAAAACCATGCCTATCCTCCGCCTCCCCGCCGCCCTCCTCGCCCTCGCCCTCGCCCTGCCGCTGGCCGCCGCCGAGACCGACGTCGCGCCGGCGCCGGCCGACATGGCCGCCGCCCAGGCCCAGCAGCCGGGCCGGTATGTCGGACGCATCCTCATGCGTTCGAAGAAGGCCAAGACCATCTCCATCGAGGTGGGCAAGGGCGCCAAGGCCGAGACCTTCACCTTCCCGCATATCGACCCCCTGCCCGGCCTCGAGCACGCCACCGCCGAGCTGTACGCCATCCTCACCACCGGGCTGCGCAACGGCGAGCAGGTCGTGGTCGAGGCCAAGCCCAAGCTCGCCGCCATCCCCGAGGGCGTGCGCGACCTCGACACGGCGGCGATGGCCGAACTGCTCGGCAGCGGCAAGCCGCGCCTGCTGATCGATTCACGGCCGCGCAGCCGCTGGCTGCAGTCCCGCCTGCCCGGCTCCACCTCCCTGCCCGAGGACGAGCTGCGCGAGAAGGGCGCCGCCAAAGCCCTGCCCGCCGACAAGGCGACCCCGCTGGTCTTCTACTGCGGCGGCTACACCTGCGGGCTCAGCACCAACTCGGCCAAGCTGGCCAAGGAGGCCGGCTACACCAACGTCTCGGTGTACCAGGCCGGTGAACCCGCCTGGATCAAGGCCGGCCGCGCGACCTACGCCGACAACGGCTTCATCATCACGGGCAACGTCATCCTCATCGACCTGCGCGATCCCGCCGTGGCGGCCAAGGAGGCGATCGCCAACGCCGTATCGATCCCGTTGGCCGGGCTCAAGGAGGCCTCCGAGGAGCTGCCCCTGCGCGCCCCGCTGGTGCTGTACGGCGACGACGAGGCGCAGGCCATCGCCGCCCGGACGGTGCTGCTCGAGGAGGAGTTCAAGCGCGTGTCGCTGGTCGAAGGCGGCCTGCCGCAGTGGAAGGCTGGCGGCGGCAAGACCGCCACCGGCCCCCTGCCGACGACGGTGGCCTGGAAGCGCATCCCGGTCCCCGGCGAAGTCTCCTTCGCCGACTTCCAATCGGCGCTGGGCGGCAAGCGCGACGGACTCGTCCTGCTCGATGTGCGGGGACCGGCCGAGACCGCCGAAGGCCTGGTGCCCGGAGCGGTGAACATCCCCCTCGACCAGCTCGGGCGACGCATGGCCGAGGTGCCGGCGGGGAAGAAGCTCTACGTCTTCTGCAACTCCGGAGCCCGGGCCGAGATGGCGGTGAAGGCGCTGAAGAAGGCGGGCCATGACGCCTGGTTCCTGGTCGCCGACATCGATTGCGAAGGCGGCAAGTGCGAGTTCAGCGAGTAGCCTCGGACCGGATAGGCTGCTAAGGAAGCGCTGGCGGACGCCAATGGGCAGGATGCACCTCCTGCCCGCCTGCCTGTGCACCCTGCTCTGCGCCTCCCTCTGCACCGCCGAGCCCGCGCTCGCCCGCGATGCGCTCGGCGACGCCGTCATCTTCGCCGGCGCCTATGGCAGCGACGGCTTCCAGGTCCATGTGCCGCCATCCTACCGGCGCGACCGGCCGGCCGGGCTGCTGCTGAGCCTGCATGGCAAGGGCGGGGCCGACGCGATGCGCAAGGTACCGGCGCGCAAGCGCTGCGCCGAGCAGAACCTGATCTTCCTCGCCCCGTTGATGACGGCCAAGGATGCGCAGGCCGATCCGCGCGTGGTCGAAGGCATCCAGGCTGCGATCACGACTCTGGCGCTTAGCCATGCCCTGGCTCCGGGCCGCGGGCAGATGGTCGCGTTCTCCTATGGCGTCACCACCGCGGCGAACCTGTGGAAGGCCGTGGGCGGGCGGCGCGGGCCGACCTTCCCGTTCTGCGCCGTCCAGATCGAGAGCGGCACCTGGGCGGGCGGTGCCGCCGAAGCCGCCTCGCCGGAGATCGCCTTCGTCACGGCGGTCGGGGCGGATGAGTGGAAGGAGGGCGGACCCGGTGAACGTCGCGGCACCACCATGATGCAGGCCGTGTCCGACCGCCTCGCCCTGGCGCTGCGCGACGAGGGCAATCCCGACCAGCTCTTCCTGCTCTGCGCGGGGGAAGGGCACAAGTACCATCCGGCGGCCAAGGATGCTGGCCTGGCGCAATTCGCACGCGCCGCGGCCTTCCTCGCCGGGGTGGCGGATCCGGCCGGGACGGCGCCGCACCTGCGGCCGGCGGTCGAGCAGGCGAACCGGCTGGAACTTGCCGCTGCCATGGCAACTGCCCGCCGGGTGGGCGGAGCCGAGGCCGAGCTCCTCGTGACGCAGGTGCAGGCGCGGGCGGCGGAGATGCTGGCCGGCCTGCGCACGGTCGCGGCCGAGGATGCGCTGCTGGCCGCCTGGTACGGCCGCCGGGCCGCAGCCTGCCTGCGCGGCCTGCCCGAAGGCGAGGAGGCGGCGGCCCTGGCCGCGACAGCCGCGAACGCCGCTGCCGCAGCGCGGCGGGTACTGCCGGCATGGCAGCAGCAGTACACGCGCCTGGCCGTCAAAGGGGCGGCGAACGCCGCCCTGGTCCCGCAGATGGAGGCCTGGCGCGCCGCCGCCGGCGCAGGGGTGATCACGCGCACCCTGGACGCGATCCTGGCCTGCCGCTGATCTACGGCTGCGGGGCTGCGCCGGCTGCGCCCCCCTCCGCGGCGGATGGTAGCACGACAGGAACGACGGCGTCGGCTGGCCCATCGGGCACCATGGGTGCGACCGGCGGCGTCGGCACCGGCTGCGCCGGTACGGTGGGCGCAGCCGATAGCGGAGTCGGCGTGACCGACGGCGGCGTGTCCGACCCGGCAGGCGTGCCCGACGGCGCCGGCTCGGGCGCCGAGAGCCGCCACCACAGCGCGGCGCCGCCCGCCAGTGCACCGAGCGGCAGGCCGAGGATGAAGGCCAGCGTCACCAGCAGCCGGCGCTCGCCGCGCAGGCGCTGCGCCAACTCCTGCTGTGCGCGCTGCGCACCCTCGCGCTCCCCCTCGAGCCGTTCGCGGCGGGCGCGCTCCTCGAGCGTCCGTTCGCGCGCCTCGGCCAGGGCCTGGCCTTCGTCACGGCCGGTGACCCGGCCGGCGTTCTCCCCCTCCAGCCGAGCGACCTTGAGCCGTTCGGCGTGGGCCTGCTCGCGCTCGGCCAGCAGACGGTTCCACATCTCCTGGTGCTGGAGGAATTCGCTTCGGCTGATCACGCCGTATCGGCCCCCCTCTTCGGCCGCCGGCTCGGCAGCCGGTTCCGCTTCGGTGGTTTCCGCCTCGCGCACCCCCTCTTCGCTGGCGGCAGTGGCGAGGCCATGCTGCTGACGCCAATCCTTGAGATGCGTCACCCAGGTCTGCGGCGAACCGAAACCATACTGCTTGGCCAGACCACGACCGGTGAGTACGGCCTGATCGATGCCGGCCCGGATCTGCTCATCGATGATGGTGAACGCAATATCACGGTTGAGGCGGGCTTTGAACTCGCCAAATGGGCGGCCAGGGGACGGAGGGGGAGTCTCAGGCATGTCCAGATCCGGGTGATTGGTCGGTTTTTACACTGAGGCGGCCATGTCCAAGGGGTTGGACGGGGCTCTGGTCGACCGCGCCGTCCATTCTGGTCGGCCTGGCCGTCCAAGTTACCCCAGTTGGACAGATCGTAAACTCTTGTTGTATCAAGCAAGAACTAGTTGACGAGCGAGATCCGTCCAATATGGACAGGGCATGGCCACCCCATCCGTCCGCTGGTCGCTGCGTCTGCCCTGGTCGAGCGCTCGACGGCTGCAGCAGCTGGTCCAACTGGACGCTCCTGGACGGATTGGCGATATTGTTGCGCGGGCGATTGGTCAGTTGCTGGACCAACCCGAGCCGACCATCCTGTCCATCGTCCGCCAGACGGCCTGTGGACGGGCCGACCAACCACGCGACCGCACCCAGGTGTGCTCGTGGCGCGTCGATTCCGCGGTGGTGGATCGCTGTGCCGCCTGGTGCCACGCGCATCCGGATTTCGCGTTGAGCTGGCTGGTTGATGCGGCCATCCGCTGCCATGCAGCCGTCTGTACGCAGGGGGGCGAAACCCCGCACGGACTGGAACCGCGGCGCTACCGCCGGTTGTCGCGCGAACTGGTCGTCCTGCTGGATGATGAGGCGCATGCCGCTTAGCCGGTAAATGCCGCTCGAACGGCATCAAGATGCGAATGGATGGAATGGTCGGGTGGCAGTTGCGATTGGACGGCGTCCACTGCGTCCAACAACGCGGCAATGGACGCGTCCAAGGCATTGGCGGTGGCTGGAGCAGCAGAATGGACGGCAGGCACCTGGAGTCCAACCGCAGTCAATTGCTGATCCAGGGTCTTGTGCGCGAGACCCTGGTCGGGCTGCAGATCCTGCGGTTGCAGCCAGCCAGCCTCGCACAAGGCGCGAACTGCCGTCAGCAACGTCGTGCGGGAGGGGGGGAGATGGCCTGAAAGTCCCGGCACATTCGCCGAATCCGAGCGATGCCCCGGCGGCTGTCGCATTTGCCCGGTTTGCGATGTCGCATTATCTCCGACGACGAAGCTCTTGGCTGCCTCCAGCAGCAGCGCTGCCGTCGGCGCGTCGACCGGCTGGTGCTCAGCCAGAAGGCGGCGGCGGCGCGCGAGGCGGACCAGGGCGCGTTCAATGGTACGACGATCGACCTGGAAGCAGCGCGCCGCCTCGGCGATCAGCGGACGCTCGCCGGATGCCGGCCGGCCGCGGCGGTGCACGCAGGTCTGGGCGGCGGGCGTGGCCAGCCAGCGCTCGAACTGGCCCAGGCTGAGCCGACCAGCCAATCGCCTGCGCTGCTTCATGGCGCGCCGGATCCGCGGCGCCGGAGGCGCTCCCACAGGCCGCCGGGGGCGGCACACCAGGCCTTCACCGTCTCGGGGGCGAAGCCGTGCTGCTGCATGCCGGCGGTCGACCACGACTCCGGCGCGTCCTGCTGCAGCCGGCTGAGGATGAAGCGGGTCGGCAGCTTGACCCGGTCAGCCGAACCCGGCAGGGGGGCGACCTCGTGATGGTAGAGCGCGGTGGCGATCAGCGCCGCCAGCCGCGCGTCGCTCCAGCCGGCTGTCTGCAGACCGGCGATCTGCGCCGGCTTCAACGGGCAGTACTGGCGGATCAGGGTGCGCAGCAGATCGCCCAGGCGCTGCGGAGCGTCCGGCGCCGCCGCGGACGGTTCGGCGGCAGGCGGCGCCTCGGCGGCAGGCTCCGCCGGGGCAGGCAGGGCCGGAGACCCGGCGGGGGCGGAGGCGGCGGGCAGACGCTCGACCTCGACCGACGACACCGCCCCGGTCAGCTTGTCGACATGGAAGATCTTGGCCTGGCGGGTCGAGCGCTGGGCGATGACGGGCACGGGCAGTCGCGCCGGATCCTGCCAGCGCACCTCGAGCCGATCGCCCTGGGCCTCGTAGCCGGTGATGATCTGGCACTCGCCGAGCAGATCGAGGGCGCGACGGAGGAGACCCTGCTGGTGCAGGGGGTCGAGATAGCGGAAGCGCTGCGACGTGGGGGGGTCGGGCAGGCCGGGGAAACCGCCGAGCCCCGGCTCCGACTGGGCCAGCGCACCGTTGACCAGGGCGGCGGCGGGACCGCGCACCAGGTCGGGGATCGAGACCTTGCGGTCGCCATAGCGCTCGTGCAGCCACGGCAGCTTCACCACCGTCACGCCCTGCGGCGTGCGGAAGGCGTCGAGGAACAGCAGGATCAGCCGCGCCCCGTCCGGCAGGCCCGGGGTCCCCCGGCTGCGGGCGAGCTGGTCGGCCTCGCGGATACGACGCACCAGCGGCAGGTAGCTGCGCAGCGAGATGGTCTGGTTCTCACGGCGCAGCTCGCTCAACCAGCCATCGCCGAGATGGGCGCGCAGGCGGTTGCGCCGACCGTCCTTGTAGGAGGTCGGCTCGACCAGCAGCGGCGGCAGGATGCGCATGTCGACCGGCACTCCGGCGCGCTCCTCGAACAGGCGCAGCTGGGTGGCCTGGATCCGCGTCACCGCTGCACGCAGCTCGAAGTAGGGTGGGACTTCCAGCCGCGGATAACCGATCCACGACAGCACCGTCTCCTGATCGACGTCGATCATCGTCTCGCCGGTCTCCTGCCAATGGTAGGCGAGCGCCAGCAGGAGGTCGAGGTCGATGAAGCGGAGCAGGCCGCCGGTGGCGAGGACCTGCTTGCCGACTCCCGGCCGACCCTCGAGCGGCTCGGAGTTGAAGGTCGAGATGCCGCGGCGCACACCGTGGCCCTCGTCCCACACCCAGCCGGTGAACGCATGCTTGCCGGCGAGACGTGGATGGAACCAGATCGGCGACTGGAGCAGGACGCGGCGGGCCACCACCACCACATCGCCCTGCGCCGCGCGCGCCTGGCGTACTGGCGTCAGTTCGGCAAGACGCTGATGCAGGACGGAAGGCAACGAGGATGCGATAGGCTGGCCACGTTCGCCATCAGGCGCCATGGGCGAAAGGTAGTCTTCTAGGCAACAAAGCAAATAAATCCCTCGTCAGTCATCCAAATCCTACCCTTAGCGTCTCTAAGAATCCCCTATCGTCCCTATAGATCCCAATGCGGTTGCGTCCACCACCGGCTTTCTAAATCCCATAGCATGTAGATAACTCCCCATGCTGTGAACTTCTGGATCGATTGATGCTGCCCAATCGCGCCATGGACTGGCTGGAAATCCTTGGGTAAAATGTAACTCTCGGTTTTTAAATACGTTAGATGTCACAATCAGAGCAACACCTAAACACAACAACACACTCCACCACACACGGGCGAGCGGTGCGGGGGGCGTGTACATACAGAGGACCATGGCCGGAACTTGGCGGCCCAGCGTGAGGTGCGATGACACGCCACACACTGTCCCTATGATAACGCACATGCACATGCTGGTCTTGCTTTTGGCTCTCCTTCCCGTTCTGACCGGTGCCGACTCGATTGCAGCGGTGACCCAGCGACGGACTTGGACATGGTTTGGTGCACCTGAGGCGGCGGCCAGCGCCAAGGCCATTTCGCTCGGTCGGACGCTTGCGGTCGTCTGGCGCGATGGATCGACCGCGGACGTACCAGGCGCTGGCGTCCAGGTCGCGATCCTCGCCGGAACCGTCATCGAGGCCCGCGACCAGACCACCTTCGAAGGCTGCCGTGATGCGACACTGATCCCGCTGCTGGGGTTGACCGAGGCGGCCGTGGTTGCTGAGGCGCAACGCCTCCAGCGTCCGGTACGGGTGGTCTGGCGCGATGGCATGGGTTTGCCGGCGACCATGGATTACCACGAAGCGCGTCTCAACCTGCATGTCACCGACGGGATCGTCGTGGCGATCAGCGGGGGGTGAGGATTCGGAGTCGAGGGGGGCACCTTTTCGGTGGTAGAGAGTCTTGATTGCACGGTTGGTGTGCGTATTTCGTAAAAAAATCAATTATCATAGACATTAGCGTTACTGTCAACATCACTGCACACGGGCGGGAGCGCGACCAGCGTGCGACCATGCCGAATGGCTCGGGGCATTGCCGGATGGCGCCCAGCACCGAACGTTGTCGCCGTGCGCGTGACCCTGATCGTCGCCGGCACCGCCGGACTGCACTGCGGCGCCTGCGTGCGCGATCTCGCGCTGGTGCGCGGGCTGATGGGACGCGGACACGATACGACGGTGATGCCGCTGTACCTGCCGATCGGTCCCGCGCACGAAGACCTGGCGACCACGCCGGTGCAGATCGACGGGATCAACGCCTGGCTGCAGCAGGCCAGCCCACTGTTCCGCTGGACGCCGGGCTGGTTCGACCGCCTGTTGGCGGCCGGTCCACTGCTGCGCCTGGCCGGCCGCTCGGCCGGGACGACGCAGGCAGCGGGCCTCGGACCGCTCACCGTCTCGATGCTGCGCGGAGCCGAGGGCAACCAGCGCAAGCAGGTGGGCGCGATGCTCGACGCGCTCGCCCCGCTGCGGCCCGAGGCGGTGATCCTCTCCAACGCGCTGCTGCTCGGCCTCGCCCCGGCGCTCCGTGCCAGACTGGGTGTGCCGGTGCTGTGCGGGCTGCAGGGCGAGGAAGGCTTCGTCGGCGAACTGCCGCAGCCCTGGCGCGACCAGGCCCTGGCACTGATGCGCACGCATGCCGCAGCGGTCGACCGCTTCCTCGCCCCGTACGCCGGCTATGTGCCGGCCTGCCTCGACCTCGCGGCCGGGCGCATCGCGGTGCTGCCGACCGGCATCGACCTCCGCCTGCACCGACCGGCCGCCGAGGCGCCACCGCTCGACGGGTCGCTGACCGTCGGCTTCTGTTCGGTGCTGCTGCGGCGCAAAGGCCCCGATCTGCTGGTCGAGGCGGCGGCGCGCCTGCCGGCCGAGTTGCGCCGGCGGCTCCGCCTGGTCATCGCTGGCCAGCCGCTCGACCGCGAACTGCTGCGTGCGCTGCGCCGGCGCTGCGCCGACGCCGGGCTGTCGGCAGAGTTCCCGGGCGGACTGGAACCGGCGGTGAAAGGCCGGTTGATGCAGTCGGTGCACGTCTTCTGCGCCCCCAGTCGCACGCCTGAGGTGCGCGGCCTCGCCGGACTCGAGGCGCTGGCCTGCGGCGCACCGCTGGTCGCGGCCGACGCCGGTATTTTCCCCGAACTGGCCCGCAGTCACGAGGGCATCGCGTTGGCCAGACCGGATGATGCCGATGATCTGGCGCGTGCGCTCGCCGCGGCGCTGGTCGATCCGGCCGCCGCCCGCGCCCGCGCTGTGCGTGGCGCGGCCAGCGTCGCCGCCGCGCACGGCCAGGATGCGGTCGGCGCCCTGGCCGAGGCCTTCCTCCTGCACCGTTGACCCTGGACGCCGGCGCGCGCCAGCGGTTGGCGCGGCGGGCAGTAGCGATAGCCTGCCGCAAGCCGTGCCACCCGGGGATACCGCCATGCATTCCGCAGTTTCCATCGTCTCCCTGCTCGCCCTGGCGCTCGCCGCCACTGCCGTCGAGCCGGCGGTGTGGCCGCGTTACAACGGACCGAACGGCGACGGCTGGTCTCCTGCGACCGGCCTCAACAAGGACTGGAAGGCCAAGGCCCCGGCCGAGCTGTGGCGGCTGGCGCTCGGCGACAAGGGCTACGCCGGAGCGTCCAGCGACGGCACCGCGGTCTACATCATCGACCACGACGGCGATCAGGACATCGTCCGCGCCATCGACCTGGCCAAGGGCGGCGAGTTGTGGCGCTTCGCCTACAAGGACACCAGCAAGGAGAACTACGGCTTCGCCCGCGCCACGCCCACGCTCGACAACGGCAAGGTCTTCACCCTCGGTCGGCTCGGCCAGCTGCACTGCCTCGACGCCAAGAGCGGGGCCAAGGTGTGGCTGGTCGACATCGCCGCCACCTTCAAGGGCAAGCTGCCCAACTGGCAGTACGCCGCCTCGCCGATCGTCATCGGCAAGACGGTGGTCGTCGCGCCGGGCGGCGACAACGCGGCTTTCGCCGCGCTCGATGTGGCCACCGGCAAGACGGTGTGGACCGGCGGCGGCAGCGACAAGGCCGCCTACGCCACCCCGGTGGTCAAAGGCAAGCAACTGCTCGGGATGACCGCAGCCGGCCTGGTCGTGCTGGAAGCCGCCACCGGCAAGACCGTGCTGACCTATCCGTGGAAGACGGCGCACGACGTCAACTCCTCCACCCCGCTTGTCACCGACGCCGGCATCTTCATCACCTCCGGCTACGGCACCGGCTGCACCATGGTCAGGCCGGAGGGGGCCTCGGCCAAAGAGGTGTGGAAGAACAAGGCGATCCAGTCGCACATGAGCTCGCCGCTGCTGCACGACGGCGCGATCTACTGCACCAGCGATCCCAGTTCGCTGGTCTGCCTCGATGCGAAGACCGGGAAGGAGAACTGGCGTCAGAAGGGCTTCGGCAAGGGCGGCCTGATGGCGGTCGACGGCTGCCTCATCGCCACCGACGACAAGTCGGGCGATACCGCGCTGGTCGCCCTCGACGCCAAGGCCTACCGCGAGCTC
>JAIFKN010000128.1 GCA_020049615.1 bacterium
GCGCCTCCCTGGCCGTCCTCGCCAGGGCCAGCGGCTTCGCCGACCCCGACCGCTTCACCCGGGTGTTCCGCGCCGTCTACGGCCTCAGCCCGCGCGCCGCCCGCGCTCGCATGCGCGCCGGCAGCTGGATGCCGCAGCCCAGCCTGCGCCGGCTGGCGGCCGCGGGCGGCCGGCGCTATCCGTCGTTTCCGGCCAGCGAACCGTCGTTTCCAGCCTGAGCCGCCCGCCGCCGCCCGCCGCCGGGCGGATAGGCTGACCGGCATGATGACCTCCCGCGAACGCCTGGACGCCACCCTCGCCCACCGCCAGCCCGACCGCGTCCCGGTCGACCTCGGCGCGACCGCCGTGACCGGCATGCATGTCAGCGTGGTCGCCGGCCTGCGCGCGTCCCTCGGCCTGGCGCCGGGGCCGGTGCGCGTCATCGAGCCCTATCAGATGCTCGGCGAGATCGCCCCCGACCTCGCCGGCGTCCTGGGCATCGATACCATCGCGGTGACCCCCCGCCTGAACATGTTCGGCTTCGCCAACGCCGACTGGAAGGAGTGGCGGGCGCCCTGGGGGCAGGATGTGCTGATCGGCGGCGGCTTCGCCACCAGCACAGCCCCCGACGGTTCGCTCCTCATCCATCCGGGCGGCGACCGCGACGCCCCGCCCAGCGGGCATCTCCCCACCGGCGGCTACTTCTGCGACACCATCGTGCGGCAGGAGCCGCTCGACGAAGACACGCTCGACGCTGAAGCCAACTGCGAGGAGTTCACCGCGATCTCTGCGGCCGATGTGGAGCACTTCCGCCGCGAGGTCGAGGCGGCGCACGCCACTGGCCGGGCGGTGGTCGCCACGTTCGGCGGTACCGCGCTGGGCGACATCGCCCTGGTCCCGGGGCCGTTCCTCAAGTGGCCACGCGGCATCCGTGGCATCCAGGAGTGGTATCTCGCCACGGCCGAGCGGCCGGATCTGGTGCGCGCCATCTTCCGCCGCCAGGTCGATGTCGCCCTGGGCAACCTCGCCCGGCTGCACGCCGCGGTCGGCGACAAGGTCTCCGCCGTGTTCCTCTGCGGCACCGACTTCGGCACCCAGCGCGGTCCGATCTGCTCGCCGCGGAGCTTCACCGGCCTGTGGCTGCCATTCTACCAGGAGCTGACCGGGTGGATCCACCGCCATACCGCGTGGAAGGTGTTCAAGCACAGCTGCGGCGGGGTGCGACCGTTCCTCGACCACTTCGTCGCCGCCGGGTTCGACATCCTCAACCCGGTCCAATGCTCGGCCGCCGGCATGGATGCGGCCGAGCTCAAGCGCGGCTGGGGCGACCAGCTCGCCTTCTGGGGCGGAGCGGTCGATACGCAGCGGGTGCTGCCGTTCGGGACGCCGGCCGAGGTCCATGAGCAGGTGCTCGAGCGCCTCCGCCTCTTCTCCCCTGGCGGCGGCTTCGTCTTCAATCCGGTGCACAACGTGCAGGCCCTCACGCCGGTGGCGAACGTGTTGGCGATGTTCGACGCCGTGCGCGTCTTCCACGGCGGAGCGCTGCGGGCCACGGCGGGCGGGGCCGGCCGCTGAAAGCGCCGGATAGGGATCGCGAGCTGGGCCGGCCTCAGATGATCTCGAGCTGGTCGCGGCCGGGCAGGGCGGGGAACGGCGCGTGCGGATCGGCCTGGTACCAGAACGCGACCGAGGACATGTCATCCTGGTTGGGCAGGTAGCGGCCGCCGGCGCGCCAGCCGAGCGACTGGATGGTGATGGCGAGGTCCTGCCGGAAGCGCACCGGGTCGACGATGTGCCAGCGGTACAGGCTGAAGCGGGTATTGGCCTGGTAGCAGCCGTCGGGGCGGACGACATGCGGCACGCCGGCGTAGGCGGTGGTGAACTCGCGGTAGGTCCTGGTCGCCTTGTCCTCGAAGTTGTAGCTGCCGCAGAAGTAGTCCTCGGTGCCGGTGCCGCAGATGGTCGGGTAGTGCTCGCCGCCGTGCTCCTTGACGTTGCGGCCGACCACGCCGCCGGGCAGGTCGCCGTCGAGGTAGAACTTGATCTCGCCCTCGCCCCACCAGCCGTTGTTGTTCATCTGCCACGCCATGTAGGTGCCGACGAACTGGCCCTGGCCGCGCACGCCGTCGAGGATGGTGTAGACGTCCTTGTAGGGCAGCGGATTGGTACGGCGGAACTGGGCGTGGAAGTAGGCCGCGTCGGCCGGTACCTGGGTCAGGGTGTAGTTGATCTGGTAGAAGAGGGTCATCGCCTCGAAGCCGATGTTCTCCATCGTGATCCGGCAGTGCTTGCGGAAGGGCATCTCCCAGTAGCAGTTGAAGGCGTTGCCCGGGTTGACGCACACCGGCAACGAATCGATCGGACGGAAGGAGTTGAAACTGGTGTAGGCGCTGGCGAAGAAGTCGCCGACCGGCACCTCCACCGAGGGGGTCGTCTCGTCGTCCCAGTAGAAGCGCAGGATGGTGAAGCGGTAGTTGCCGGTCGGGGTCATCCAGATCTGCTGGATCGCCCCGGGGCCGTCGACGTCGGCCAGCACCAGGGTCTCGCCCGGCTTGATCTGCACGCAGGGCCGCACCTTCCAGCCGGTGCCGAGGTCGCGCGAGCAGCCGTGGTCGACCGCCCTGACCCTTGCCGCCGGTGGGGTTCTCGGCCGAGATCGAACGCGATTCCGCCGTCGAGAGGCGGGAGAGATTGCCGAGGTGCAGGCCGAGGCCGTTGAAGGACATGGGAGGCGGCTCCTGGATGGATGCCTGGAGCATGCCGCCAGGTCGACGTGCGCCTTGCCGGGCCTTCGTCCGGGATTGTCGGATCTTCGGTTACGGGCCGCTTCAGCCGCTGGCCACAGGCCAGCCGGCTGGCATGGTGGCTTCAGCTTGGCTTCAGACAGGCCGGCAGGATGGCCGGCGAACCCGAACCCAGGAGACCTCCATGGTCCGCATCATCCTCCCCTCCATCCTCGCCCTGTGCGCCGCCTTCGTGTCAGCCGCCGATGCGGCCGCCCCGGCCGCCCCGGCCGCCCCGGCCGCCAGCAGCGAGGCCTGCCCCTGCCCCAAGACCGATGCCGAAAAGGCCGCCTGCCCCAAGACCGATGCCGAAAAGGCCGCCTGCGGCAAGGGCGAGTGCGGCAAGGGCGAGTGCGGCAAGGGCGAGTGCAAGCGCAACGGTGAAGGCAAAGGCGAAGGCAAAGGCGAAGGCAAGGGCGAGTGCAAGCGCAACGGCGAAGGCAAGGGCGAAGGCAAGGGTGAAGGCAAGGGCCAGGGCTGCGGTGGCGGCCAGGGCCCGCGCGACGGCTCGTGCAAGAACGGGGCGGCTGGCAACAGCTGACCGCCGGCCGTGCGCCTCCTCGTCGTCGAAGACTACGCGCCGGTGCGCGACTCCCTTGCCGCCTATCTGCGGGAGGAGGGTTGCGCGGTCGACGCCGCCTGCGACGGCGAGGAGGGATGGTGGTACGCCAAGGACGCGGTCTACGACGCGCTCATCCTCGACCGGCAGCTCCCCCGGCTGTCGGGGGATGAGATCCTGCGCCGGCTCCGCCTGGCCGGGCGCCGCGATCCGGTGCTGATGCTGACCGCCCGCGGCGAGGTTCCCGACCGCATCGCCGGCCTGGAGGCCGGAGCCGATGACTATGTGGTCAAACCGGCGGCGCTGCCCGAGCTGTTCGCCCGGGTCAAGGCGCTGGTGCGCCGGGCTGCTGGCACGATGCAGAATGTGATCGCCGTCGGACGGCTCAGCGTCGATCCGGGCCGGCGGCTGGCCGCCGTCGATGGGGTCGCCCTCGACCTCACGGCCAAGGAGTGGTGCCTGCTGGAGCATCTCGCCTTGCGCGCCGGCACGGTGGTGACGCGCGATGCGCTGTGGCAGACCTGCTACGACTTCAACGAAGAGCCGAATCCCAACCGCATCGAGGCGCATCTGGCGAATCTGCGGCGCAAGCTGGCGACCGCCGGTGCCGAGGATCTGATCCGGACCCGCCGCGGCCAGGGCTACATCCTCGGCGGCGAGGGATGAGTTCGATCCGGCAGCGGCTCCTGCTGGGCACGGTGCTGGCCGTGGCGCTGAGTTCCGCGGTCGCCTCGGCCGCGGCCTGGCTCAGCGTGCGGAGCCATCTGCTCGCCGCCGCCGAGAGCTCCCTGCGCGCCGAGGCCGTGCGGCTGCTCGGGCAGATGCGGCGCTCCGGCTGCGAGATCCGCTGCGCACCGGGCAACGCCGCCCCTATCGCCTTCGACGGCTGGTGGACGGTGGTCGACATGCAGGGCGTCGTGTGCGCCTCGTCCGCACCAGGGGCCGAGGCGCTCCTCGCGCTCGCCGACGGCGTGGCGACCATGCCCGATGGCTGCGCCGGGCGCGTGGTCCGGGTCAGCGGGCAGATCCAGCCCGGCGGCGGCGGCCGCGGCCGCCGGGAGGGGGCGGATCACGGCGACGCCACCTTCACCGTGGCGGTGGCGCGCAGCGATGCCGGCCTGCAGGCGACCCTCACCGCCGTCGGTCTGGCGCTCGGCACGGCCACCGCCGTCGCCGCCGTGCTCGCCGGGGCCGCGGCCTGGATCCTGGCCCGCGCCGTCATCCGTCCGGTTGACCGCATCGCCTCGGCCATCGCGGCGGCGAAGCCCGAGGACGAGCGCATCGCCGTCGCCGGCGCCGAGGTGCCGCGCGAGCTGCGGCCGGTGGTCGAGCGGGCCGACGCGTTCCTCGCCATGTCGCGCGATCTGGTGCGCCGCGAGCGTCAGACCGCCGGCAACATCGCCCACGAGCTGCGCACGCCGCTCGCCGGCCTGGCCGCGGTCATCGATCACGTCCTGGCCCGCGAGCGCGCGCCTGCCGACTACCGGCAAGCCCTGGAACGCAGCCGCGGCATCGTCGGCGAGACCGCCGGCATCGTCGAGCAGCTCCTGCTGCTGACCCGCCTGGAGGCCGGCCGCGAACCGGTGCGCCCGGCTGCGGTCGGCCTGGAGGATGCGCTGACTTCGGTGCTGGCCGGATTCGGTGAGGCCGAGCGCCGCCGCATCGCCCTGCCGACCGGGGCTGCGCCGCCGGTGCGCGGCGACCGCGATCATCTCCTGCTGGTGCTGCGCAACCTGCTCGACAACGCGGTATCCCATGCGCCGGCAGGCTCACCTGCCGGATTGCACGCCATACAGCAGGGCTCCAGCCTTGTCATGCAGCTGTCCAACCCCGCACCCGGCATGACGGCGGAGATGCTGCCACGCCTGGGCGAGGCGTTCTGGCGCGGCGAGGACGGTCGCGGCTCGACCGGCCGGCACGCCGGCCTGGGCCTGGCCCTGTGCCGCCGCCTGGCGGCGGTCAACGGCTGGGAACTCGGCTTCACCCTCGATGCCGGCACGTTCACCGCCGCGCTGCGGCTGCCGCTCGCCGAGATCGATTGAAGCAGGACGCCAGCACGTAGCGACGTGGAGGAGCGCTTGCATTGAATATCTAAAGAGTTATATATCTATATATCACGAGGCCCGCCATGGTCGCCGCCAAGCGAGACAAACCGACCGCGTCCGATCCGTTCAACGGCATCGATCTGGTCATGGTCAGCAACTGCCTGCGTGCCCTCGCGCACGCGGACCGCCTGCGGCTGATCGCGATCCTGCTGCAGGAGGAGCTCTCGGTCGGTGAACTGGCGGAGCGGCTCGGGCTGGTCCAGCCGACGGTCAGCGGCCACCTCCGCATCCTCCAGTCGCGCGGCATGCTCGCCTGCCGGCGCGATGGCCACCGTATCCACTACCGGGTGGCGACGCCCGCGCTGGCCGACATCTGCTCCTGCATCCGCAGCCACTTCAGCTCCTGTCCGATCGGGACCCCGCGATGAGCCTGCACGTTTCGCGCCGCCAGTTCATCAAGATCTCGGCCAGTCTGCTCGCCGCCGCCGGCTTCGGCGGCTCCCTGCTCGCGGGCTCCGGCCTGCAGGCGGCCGAACCCGGCGGCGTCGCCCCCGGGGGCCTGCGCTCCATCCCGACGTTCTGCGACATCTGCTTCTGGAAGTGCGGCGCCATCGCCAGCGTGCGCGACGGCAAGCTGTGGAAGCTGGAAGGCAACCCGCTCGATCCGCTGTGCCGCGGCCGGCTGTGCCCGCGCGGCACCGGCGGCGTCGGCGCCCACCTCGATCCGGACCGCCTGACCCGGCCGCTGCTGCGCGCCAAGGTCCGCGGCGAGGAGCAATGGAACGCGGTGTCCTGGGACGACGCCCTCGGCTTCGTCGCCGGGAAGATGGAGAAGATCAAGGCCGAGCACGGTCCCGAGGCGATGGCCCTGTTCAGCCACGGCATCGGCGGCACCTTCCTCAAGCAGCTGATGAAGGCCTACGGCACGCCCAACCTGGCGGCGCCGAGCTTCGCCCAGTGCCGCGGCCCCCGCGACGTCGGCTTCCGCCTGACCTTCGGCGAGGACCCCGGCTCGCCCGAGCGCACCGACATCGCCAACGCCCGCTGCCTGGTGCTGATCGGCAGCCACCTCGGCGAGAACATGCACAACAGCCAGGTGCAGGAGTTCGCCACCGCGATCGCCGCCG
>JAIFKN010000074.1 GCA_020049615.1 bacterium
CTGGCCCAGGACCGCGGGCTTCAGCCCGCGTTGGGTCCGCGTTGATATGGCAACCCCGGCGTGACTCGAACACGCGACCAACGGTTTAGAAAACCGCCGCTCTATCCAGCTGAGCTACGGGGTCATGCCCGGGATGGTACAGGAGGCGTTGCGCTGGGAAGGCGGGGTCGCCGCTGGCTGCTGGGTGCCATCTCGACGCGGGCAGAAGCCCGCGGTCCTGTTGCGTTTTCCGCTAGCCTCCTGCCGCCTGGCTCCAGCCTCCACCGGCGCATGAGCAATCTGACGATGGATCCGGCCCCGAGCGGCCGCCTGCTGCGCTTCGTCGGCGATCGGGTGCGCTTCCGCCTCGGCTGCGGCGGCGCCCTGCCCCCCGGCTGGAGCGCCCGCCTGCGCACCAACCTCGGCCGGGCCAGCGTCCTGCGCGACGAGATCGTCGCCACCCGCGCCGGCGGCCGGACCTTCGCCGGGGGCAGCTGGCGCGATGTGCCGATGCAGGCGGGCGATGGCTGCTGGGAGCTGGAGCTGCCGCTCGCCGAGGTCGGCTGGTTCCGCGCCAAGGCCTACGCCATCGATCCCCAGGGCCGGCAGCGCTGGCCCGACGGCGACGATGTCGGCATCAGCGTCAACCCCGACCACACGCGCAGCGGCAACGTCATCTACTGCGCCTTCCCGCGCATGTTCGGGCCCAACAAGGCCAGGGCCTCGACCCGGGATCCGCTGCTCGAGGACAAGATCGCGGCGATGGACAAGCATGGCTGGACGGTGATCCCGCCATCGGGCAAGCTGCGCGACCTCATCCGCGAGCTGCCGCACATCATCACGCGGCTGAACTGCCGCATCCTCCACCTGCTGCCGGTCACCCCGACCCCGACGACCTACGCCCGCATGGGCCGCTTCGGCAGCCCCTATGCCGCGCAGGACCTGATCACCATCGACCCGGCGCTGGTCGAGCACGACCGGCGCACCACCGGGGTCGACCAGTTCCGCGAGCTGACCTACGCGACCCATCTCGCCGGGGCGCATGTCATCCTCGACATCGCCATCAACCACACCGGCTGGGGCGCGCGCCTGCACGAGCTGCACCCGGAATGGTTCCAGCGCAATGCCGACGGCTCGTTCAAGAGCCCGGGCGCCTGGGGCACGGTGTGGGAGGACCTGGTCGAGCTGGCGCACGACGACGTGCAGCTGTGGGACGAGCTGGCCGAGGCCTTCCTCACCTGGTGCCGGCGTGGCGTCGACGGCTTCCGCTGCGACGCCGGCTACATGGTGCCGATGCCGGCCTGGCGCTACATCACCGCCCGCGTGCGGCAGGAGTTCCCCGACTGCGTCTTCCTGCTCGAGGGCCTGGGCGGGGCGTGGAGCGCGACCGAGTCGCTGCTCACCGAGGGCGGCATGCAGTGGGCCTACTCCGAGCTGTTCCAGAACAACGACGGGCCGCAGGTCTCGGGCTACCTCGACCACGCCCTGCCGCAGAGCCGCCGAGTCGGCCTGCTGGTCAACTACAGCGAGACGCACGACAACGAGCGCCTGGCCAAGCGCGGCCGCGCCTGGTCGCTGCTGCGCAACCGGCTGTGCGCCCTGGCCGCGCCGGGCGGCGCTTTCGGCTTCACCGCCGGGGTGGAGTGGCTGGCTGGCGAAAAGCTCGAGGTGCACCAGGCCCGCGGCCTCAACTGGGGGGCGCAGGACAACCTGATCGATGAACTGGCGCGGCTCGACCGCCTGGTCGCCGACCATCCCTGCTTCCATGCCGATGCCCGGATCTCGCGTCTGTCGCCCGACGGCTCGCCGCTGCTGGCGCTGCGCCGCGAATCCTCCGGGGAGGCCGGGCCGCGCGAGAGCGTGCTGGTGCTGGTCAACCTCGACACCGCCGCCAAGCAGTCGATCCGGCTGTCCGCGGAGGTGGTGCGCGACATGGGTGCGCCGTCGATCGACCTGCTCGGCCAGCACGCCCCGGCGATCATCCCGCAGGGCGACGGCACCCTCACCGTCGGCCTCGGCCCCGGCGAGTCGTACTGCCTCGCCGCCAGCGCCGAGCCGCTCGGTCTCGCGGGCGACGCCTATCGCGCCGCCCGCGCCCAGGCCGCCATCGCCACCCAGGTGCTGCACGTCGCCCTTCCCGACGGAGACGGCGGTCCGGTGTCCTGGACCGCGCTGGCGCAGCGCTTCAGCGCCGATCCGGTACGCTTCCTCGCCGCTGCGGCCCGCCTCGACCGCGAGACCGCCCGGCGCGACCTCGGCGCTGCGCTCGACGCCGCCGCCGGCATCGCCGACCAGCCGCGGGTGACCGTGCTGACCGTGCGCGATCTCAGCCGCGTGGTGCCCATCCCGCCCGGCAGCTGGCTGCTGCTGCGCGATGGCGCGCCGTTCGCCGCCGCGCTGCAGCGCGCCGCGGGCCGGGTCGCGCTGCGCGTGCGCTCGGTGCCGGTCGAGGGCGGGCATGTCGCCGTGATCAGCCCGCAGCCGGAGGCCGGTCCGGCCGAGCTGACCCTCGAGCGCTTCGCCACCAGCGGCGCCCAGGCGGTGATGCGCGTGCTGTTCCTCGCCCTGCCTCCCGACCCGGCGGTGCGCCGGCCGCAGGACGGCCTGGTGCTGCTGGCCAACGGCCGCGGCGCGATGACCCGGCTGCATGCCGATCTCGGCCGCATCAGCAGCAAGTACGACTGCCTGCTCGGGGCCAACCTGCACACCGACGCGCCGTGCGACCGCCATGTCCTGGCCAAGCGCCTGCGCGCGTGGGTCGATGCCGACGGCTTCATCACGCCGCTCGACGCCGCCAACCTCGCCGACTGCACCGCCGGACCGCCGGCCGAGTGGAGCTTCGTCGCCAATGCCGGCGACGGCCGCACGGTCGAGCTGCGCCTCACTGTCGACCTGCTCGCCGGCCGCAACGCCGTGGTCGCGCGCCTGGCGCGCCCGGCCACCGCCCCGCGTTGGGGCCGACCGCTGCCGCCCGAGGCGCGGGTCTCGGTGACCGTGCGCGTCGACGTCGAGGATCGCTCGTTCCATGGCGAGACCCGGCGCAGCCCCGAGGCCGAGGGCCATCTCGCCGGCGCCACGACCATGCAGCCGCGCGGCTTCACCTGCGCCTTCGCCGCCGACCGGCGCCTGGTCGCCAGCGCCGATCGTGGCGCCTTCCACGCCGATGCCGAGTGGTGCCAAGGGATCCCGCATCCGATCGAATCCGGCCGTGGCATGACCGGTTCCGGCGACGCGTGGAGCCCGGGCTGGTTCGAGCTGCCGCTGGCGGCCGGCGAGGCCGCCACCCTGGTGGTGCATGCCGACGCCGAGGCCCCGACCGCGGGCGAGGTCGCCGGCTTCGCCGAGGCCCGCCGGACGCGCACCGCCGATGCGGTGGCGCGGGCCAACCTGCCCGGCCAGGACGACCTCGGGCGCACCCTGGCCACCGCCCTGCAGGCCTTCGTCGTCCGTCGTGGCGCCGGCTCGACGGTGATCGCCGGCTATCCCTGGTTCCTCGACTGGGGTCGCGACACCTTCATCAGCGCCCGTGGCATGCTGACGGCCGGGCTCGACGACGAGGTGCGCGGCCTGCTCTGCGCCTTCGGCCGCTTCGTCGAGCGCGGCACCCTGCCCAACCTGCTCAACGGCGACGAGGCGTGCAACCGCGACACCAGCGACGCGCCGCTCTGGTACGCGCTCGCCGCCGAGGAATGGGTGGCGCGCAACCGCAAGCCGGGCCACGCCCTCGAGGTCGCCCCCGGCCGGACCCTGCTGCAGGCCCTGGCCGACATCGCCACCGGCTGGATCGACGGCACGCCCAACGGCATCCGTGTCGACCACGCCAGCGGTCTGGCCTGGAGCCCGCCGCACTTCACCTGGATGGACACCAACTATCCGGCGTGCACCCCGCGCACCGGCTATCCGGTCGAGATCCAGGCCCTGTGGATCCGTCTGCTGCGCCAGCTCGAGCGGGCCAAGGCGCCGGCCCCCCGCGGCGCCTGGAAGGCCTGGGCTGATCGCGCCGAGGCCTCGTGCGCGCGGTGGCTCGAGCCCGAAGGCTGGCTGTCCGACTGCCTGCTGGCGCCGCAGGGCGAGGCGGCCGAGCACGCCGTGCCCGACCGCAGCCTGCGCCCGAACCAGTACCTCGCCATCGCCCTCGGCCTGCTCGATGGTGTGCAGGCGCGGCGCGCCTGCGCCGCCGGCGAGCGCTTCCTGCTGGTGCCGGGCGCGATGCGCACCCTCGCCCCGCTGCCGGTCGAACCCCCGCTGGAGATCCGCGCCGCCGACGGGCGCATGCTCGCCGATCCGCTGCGCCCCTACCAGGGCAGGTACGAAGGCGATGAGGACACGCGGCGGAAGCCCGCCTACCATAATGGCACGGCCTGGCCGTGGCTGCTGCCGAGCTACTGCGAGGCGGTGGCCAAGGCGTGGGACCATGCCCCGGCTGCGATGACGACGGCGCGGGCCTGGCTCGGGTCGGTCGATGTGCTGCTCGACACCGGCTGCCTCGGGCACCTGCCGGAGATCCTGGATGGCGATGCACCGCACGCGCAGCGCGGCTGCGATGCCCAGGCCTGGAGCGTCAGCGAGAGCCTGCGCGTCTGGCGGCTGTTGGCACGAGGGGCCAGCCCCTCGGGCTCCCCGGCAGGGGCCTCGCCCCTGCACCCCGCTTAGCACGCCGCGCTGACGCGCGTCGATCCGCGGGCACCACGCCGGACACAGGTTCGCTGGGCGCTCGCGGGCCTACCACAACCCACGGCACGGTGTCCGCCGCTCGCTTCGGCGCTCACCCGCCACGGTTGCTCGACCATGCACCCGCCAGCACGCCGCGCTGACGCGCGTCGATCCGCGGGCACCACGCCGGACACAGGTTCGCTGGGCGCTCGGTTGCCGGCAACGGAACCGCGAGCCGGGGGCCGACGGACGTCAACCGGCCAGAGCCAGGGTGCTGCAGCGGGCGGCCACCTGCTGGGCCAGCGCGCGGAACGCCTGGCCGCTCAGCGAATGTGGCGCCCGCACCACGATCGGCTCGCCTTCGTCGCCGCAGGCGCGCACCGCGGGCTCCAGCGGCAGGCGGCCGAGGAACGGCACCCCGCTCTGCGCCGCCTCGGCCTCGGCTCCGCCATGGCCGAAGATGCGCTCGGCATGGCCGCACTGCGGGCAGATGAACTCCGCCATGTTCTCGACAATGCCGAGGATCGGCACTTCGACCTTGGCGAACATGGCGATGGCGCGGCGGGCGTCGAGCAGGGCCACGCTCTGCGGCGTGCTGACCACCACGGCGCCGGCGAGGGGGACGAGCGAGGAGAGGCCGATCTGCACGTCGCCGGTGCCCGGCGGCAGGTCGATGAGCAGGTAGTCGAGTTCGCCCCAGGCGACGTCGGCGAAGAACTGGCGCAGCGCACCCTGCAGCATCGGTCCGCGCCACACCACCGCCTGGCCTTCGGGGATCAGCAGCCCCATCGAGATGAAGCGCACGCCATGGGCGAGGGGCGGCACCAGCTTCTTGTCGACCACCTCGGGCTGGAGGTCGTGGCCGAGCATCATCGGCACGCTGGGCCCGTGGATGTCGGCGTCGATGAGCCCGACGCGCGCGCCGCTGGCGGCCAGGGCGCAGGCGAGGTTGACCGTCACCGTGCTCTTGCCCACCCCGCCCTTGCCCGAACCCACCGCGATGACGTGGCGCACGCCGGGGATCAGCTCGGCCTTGGTCTTCTGCTGCGGCACCTCGGCCGAGACCACGATGCGCGCCTCGCGGACGCCGGGCACCGACAGCGCGGCGGCTCGGCTCTCGTCCTCCAGCTGCTTCTTGGCCGGGCAGGCGCCGGTGGTCAGCACCAGGTCGAACGAGGCGACGCCGTCGCTGACCGCGAGGTTGCGGATCATGTTGAGCGTGACCAGGCCCTGGTGCAGGTCGGGGTCCTGGACGCGGTCGAGGGCGGTCTTGAGGGCGTCGAGCATGGTAGGCTTGAGGCTTGAGGCTTGAGGCCTGAGGTCCATTGCCACCCGCAGGCATGGGACGGACGTCCTCAAGCCTCAAGTCTCAAGCCTCAAGCCTGGTGATCAGGCCAGTTCCGCCGAGACTTCCACCGGCGCCGCGTAATCCACTCCTGGCACCTCGAAGCCGAACAGGCGGCGGAAGCCGGTCTTGAAGCCGTCGTAGTCGCCGAGCTGGCGCAGATTGGCGCTGTCGACGGCCAGCCAGCGGCGGTTGACCTCGGCCTGCACGCCGGGATCCATCTCCCAGTCGTCGACGCGGATGCGGCCCTGCTCGTCGAGCTTCGGCTGCTTGCCGGGGCCGAGGTGCTCCTTGAACAGGCGCACGATCTGCTCGCCGGTCTCCTCGTGCGTGCCCTTCTCCTTCATCACCTGGTAGAGCAGGGCGATGTAGAGGGGGACGATGGGGATGGCCGAGCTGGCCTGGGTGACCAGCGCCTTGTTGACGCTGACCCAGGCGCCGCCGCCGCTCTTGGCCAGACGCACATGCAGCTCGCGGCCGGTGGCCTCGAGGTGGTCCTTGGCGGCGCCGATGGTGCCGGCGCGGTAGATCGGATGGGTGACCTTGGGGCCGATATAGCTGTAGGCGACGGTGCGGCAGTTCGGGGCGAGCAGGCCGGCGGCCGACAGCACCTCGATCCACAGCTTCCAGTCCTCGCCGCCCATGACCTTGATCGTGCCGGCCTTCTCCTCGGCCGTCGCGGTCGGTAGGGTGACCTCCTTGATCACGTCGGTGTCGAGATCGACGGTCTTGGCGGTGTAGGCGTCGCCGAGCGGCTTGAGCACCGAGCCCCACAGGGTGTCGCTGTCGGGATCCTT
>JAIFKN010000247.1:0-4379 GCA_020049615.1 bacterium
TTACGCCAGGTATATGGGGGCGGAGAAAGAAAAAGGCATACGCGCCGATTATCAGTCTCCTTCGCCTAGATATAGATCGCGGATCGATATCAGACCGGAGTCGGATCGCAGATATAATAGAGCTGCATTCGCTTCCGTATTTTTGCATGCCGAGCTATTCCACGTCAAACGCCGCAGCAAAGGCTCGTATTATCGTTGTCGATGAACATCAGACGATAAATTCTCATGCCCTAGAGAGTGTCTATCTACAATTGGTCCATCATCTATTTGGCGATGAACTTGCCGAGTTGTGCGACCCTGCGCTAGGGTCGTCAAATCAGATTATGTTTGTAACGGCCGTGTCCCGGGTTGCGGCATCTCCCAAACATCAACCTCGCTGCTCTTATGGATCGTTCATGCCCATCGCGCCGCCCAGCACAGCGTTCTTGGCGTCCGACCACGCCGCCAGGCCGCATCGGCGGGCGAGATCGCGGATCGGCGCGTGAGCTCGGTGTGCTCGGTGCTCCATGAGATGGCGAGGCGTCCATCCGGTGCCAGCGGGTCATCCTGGGGTGACTGGGGGTCTGGACGGTCTCGCTCAGGTGGATCCGCCATTTGGGCGCAGGCGACGCCGATGTGGTAGGCGGCGAAGCGCAGCGGTGCGACGAGCGAGAACGGCTGCGCGTCCTGGGTGGCCAACCCCTGGGAACGGCAGGCACTGCACAGCTGCTCATGCGCCTGCATCGCCCAGAGGAGGCGTTCGCGCAGCCGCTCGATGCAGTTGTCGCCCGCATCCAGCGGTGGGCCATCCGATCCGACACTCGCAGCGTAGATATCGGCTTGGGCACGCGGCATCTGCTCCAACCGGCCAAGCGCGGCATGCATGGGCAGAAAGATCCCGGATTCCACCACGGCGCGGCTGAATTGATCCGCAATCGCTCGAGCCTTGTGCGGTAATGCCGGGCGAGTGCCCTGCAGCATGGGGCCACTCAACCCCGCGCTCTGCAGGTCGGGGTGTGTGCCATCATCATCCAACTGGAACGCATGGATGAGCCGTCCGAGCAGCCAGACGGCGCTTGGGGCCGCAGGGTCCTTGGCGTTGGATCGCTTCACGGGAACTATCCTTCCTGCTGTGGTGGCGTGGGGAATCGTCATGATGCCGTAGCCGTGGGATGCCGGGTGGCGAACCACCCGGCACCCCACGCCGGTGCCGTCCTAGCTGGACGTCCCCGGTGCCGCCGGTGCCGGCGACGGCGCGGTGCCACCTCCGCCCGCCCCGCTGGTGGGTGCAGCGGTGCCGGTGGATGTTGCGGTGACCGACTGGACCCACGCAGCGAAGCTGCCGGGTGGTGTGACTCCGCCGTTCTGGCGGCAGGTCGCGCTCTGGATGCGGGCGACGGCCTGTGGGGTGAATCCGGTGCGTGCTCCTCGTGCCATGTGATGCTCCTTTCGGTAGCGACGACTAGGCCGTCTGGTGAAGCCGCTGCCGGCATGGCGACCGGCGGCGACGATGGTTGAGTTGGTTCTCGGCATAGGCCTGGGTCAGCACGGTGCGGACCAGCCAGGCACGGTGGGAGGCGTCGGCCACGGCAACGATGCAGACCGGCTCGCAGTCCAGGTGGGTCCAGGCGAAGAGGTCGCCGTTGCTCCGCTGCAGGACGATGTCCGCCTGTGCCGCCGATGCAGCGATCCATGACTCGCATGCGGTGTAGCCCCATGTGCGCGTGATGGGAAAACGCTGCATGCAACGGAGGACGGCATGGTCGGAAACCGTGATCAGGTGCTGGTTCATCCCCTGAGGGATAGCACTCCGGCTTCCAGGATCGCCCCCGGTGACATCGACACGGGCATGTCCCGCATATCCCCTGGCGCAGGGCGCTGGGGACAGCCGCGTGCATGGGTTGCCAGTCGGATTCCTCGTGGTGTCGCCGTGCTCGTACATGCCCGGAGGCATAGCACATCCACAGCACGAACCGCCCCCGCCAATCTCGACACGGGCGCAACCGCCTGTCCGTTCAGGACTTCCTGGCGCGCTCCACCGTCACATCTGCCCTGCCCTCCGGTGCCCGCCACACCGGCCCATCCGTCCCGTCCTCCCGCTCCCAACCGCTCGCGCGCAGCCCGCGGTCCACATCCCACCCCGGCTGGTGCACCAGCAGCCGCGCCAGCGCCGTCGCCAGGGATGCCTCGGCGCCGGTGGTGACCGGGCTCGTGATGGCGACGCCGAGAAACCGCCCGGCGGCGACATCCTCGACCGGACCGTCGAGCGAGCCGATGCGCATCGGATCATCCAGCACGATGCGGCTGCCGATGCCGCGCAGCAGTCGGCGGCGTTCGTCCATCGGCATGCTGATGATCGCGGCCTGCAGCGGGACCCAGCGCCAGCGACCGCCGTCGGGGCCGTCGCGGATGGCGATGAGCTGGGCGAGGTAGGTCCAGCCGTCGACCTCGGAGAGCAGGGCGTGGGCGGCGGCACGGCGCGCCGCGCGGGCATCGCAGGCCGCGGCGTAGGCGTCGGCGGCGAGCGCGCCCGTCGCGAGGTCGTCCGTCGCCTGCGCCTCATCAGCGTCGGCAGCCTCCAGCTCGGCGCGTGCTGCGCTCCGGCGTTCATCCAGGCAGCCTGGCAGGCGTTCGACGGCCGCGCCGGTGATGCGGTGCAGCGTGGCGACGTCGCGCTCCAGCAGGCGCTCGGCCGCGCGCCAGACGAAGGTCTCGATGTCCTGGGTCCACACCGCACCGCAGGCGCCCCGCGGCGGCTGGGCGGTATCCGGGCGGTGCCCGCCGATGCACTCGTAGCGTCCGCCCGCGCCGGAACTGGGTCCTCGACCTCGCGCTCGTTGGCGGCGGCGGTCAGGGTCAGGAAGTCGAATGCGTAGGGATCCCGCGTGACCTGCTGGGCGAGATCCGACTGCGGCGGTGGCAGGGTGCGGGCGAAGTTGGTGACCGCCTTCCCCTCACGCTCGTGCAGGCGGCTGTCGATGTGCCGGCCCAGCACCGTCCGAGCCCAGCCCTGGGCCTGGGCCGATTGGGCGTACCAGGCGCGCACTCGGCGGTCCGGGACGTTGGTCACGAGGTCGATGAGGTGGCCCCACGGCAGGTCGGGCAGGTCGGATGGCCACGGCAGCTGGTCCCACGCCGCGGGGTCGGCTGGGAATCTGGCGATGATCTCTCGCCAGATTGGCAGGTCGTTGTCCGGCAATGGGTAAGCGACGGCCATGCGGCGCATGTCGCGCAGGTTGCGGGGGCTGAAGCCGGTGGCGCCGGGGAAGGCCTCCGCCAAGTCCCGGGCCAGACGTTCGACCACGCCGCTGCCCCAGGCCTCGGCCAGAGCACTTGGTCGAGGTCGATCTTCCGTGGCGGACCGACCGCGCTGCGCGATCAACTCGGAGACGATGACCTCCGCCGTCTTGAGGGGTAGGCGGAGAAGAGCTCCTTGTGCCGGCGATCCTCCCTCACCGCGTCGGCGTCGGCCATGC
The DNA here is from genome assembly GCA_020049615.1 of bacterium. Next base: position 3,456 of record JAIFKN010000247.1, read on the forward strand.
GCGATAGCCGTGAGGACGGGCGCCAGTCGTGTGCATTACGACCTGACCCAGGCCTCCTGCTCGCACCAGCCGCCGGAGGCCAGGCATCCGCGCAGGACCTCGGCACCGGGCGCCGCGGGACGGACAGCCAGTTCGCGCTGGATGGCCGCGACTGCGGCCGCGTCGAAGGAGATGCGGTGCGGGCCGTCCACGCGCCAGAACAGCGGCGTGCGGTCCAGATCGCCGGCGCAGATCCGGGCGATGCGGATGCCGGCGAGGTCGCTGTCGCCCCAGTGATGATGCTGCTGGACCAACGGGCGCAGGGCGGTCAGCAGCCGGCGCACGGCGCGATTGGGGAAGCCGTTGGTCAGGACGATCAAGGTCTCGGCCCGCGGCGTCGGCAGGTCGGCATCGGTGGCGCAGAGGGAGGCGAAGGGCGCCGGATTCTCGCAGGTCAGCACCATGCGCACCGGGCCGCCGAGCCCGGCCTGTGCGAGCAGCCCGGCGGTGAGGGCCGCCGCCTGGCCGGCGGCGGCGAGTTCGGCGGGGAAGTCCAGATCGCGATCGGTGAGACGCAGGCGCAGCGGCCCGCAGCACAGCGCCACCGCCGCTGCGCCGTCAGGGTCGAGGCCGATATGGCTGGCGACTTCCGCACCTGGTGCGTCGGCGAGTTCAGGCACTGCCGCCCGCACCAGGTCGAGCACGGCGCGGCGCAGCGGGCGGCCGCGGCGCAGGGCCTTGCTGTCCCCGGCCAGCTGCGCGCCCCAGGTGGAGGCGTCGCGCAGCGGTGCATCCGCGGCGAGCAGGGCGGCGGCGCAGCGGTAGGCAAGGCGGCGGCCGGCGATCCAGGCCGCAGGGCCGGCGCTGCGGGCGCGGGCGCCGAGGCGGGGATCGGCCAGTTCGGCAGCGAGGATCGCGGCCAGCGTCGGCGGCGGCACGAGATCG
>JAIFKN010000247.1:4427-7118 GCA_020049615.1 bacterium
GTCGCGGCGGCGATGGCACTGATCACCGCGCTGGCGGCGGCGTCGCCCACCGCCGTCCGCCAGGCGCCGAGCCGCACCCGCCGTCCGCGGCGGAAGGGCAGGCCGACCAGGGCGTCGAGGGCGTCGAGCGCCGCTGGCAGCAGATCCGCCGGCAGCGTCCATACGGCCGCGCGATGCCGGCCCTGCGCCAGCAGCCGGGTGCAGGCGGCGGCCAGGGCCGGATGCGCGGCCAGGGCGGCGGTCCAGGTCGCGGCGCGGTCGTTCATGCCCCGCCGGTGCGCAGCACCTCGTCGGCGGGCGGGGCCGCGAAGAGGTCGTCCTGCACCGCGGTGCGCTCGCGGTTGAGGCTGTGGAAGGCGGCCAGGCTGACATCGCCAGCGGGATTCTTGGCCAGGAACACCGTGGTCGCGGCGGCGACCGCGCGCGAATGGCCATCCTGGTCGGGGGTGGCGACGACCAGTTGCAGGCCGAGGTCGGTGGCGAAGGCGAGCAGCTCGTCGCGGCGCTGGGCATCGAGACCGTAGAAAGCTTCGTCGAGCAGCAGCGGTTTGAGGCGGGCGCGAGCGCGTTGGAAGAAGAAGTCGGCGACGGTCAGCACCAGCAGGTAGGTCGGTACGGCCTGCTCGCCGCCCGAACCGGCGGCCTGCATCCGTCCGGTCAGTTCGGTGAAGGCGCCGTCGTCGCCGGTGGCGACACTCAGGCCGAAGGCGAACCAGTGGCGGTAGTCGAGGGAGGGCGGCAGCTGCCCCTCGCCGGCGGCCAGGCCGCGCAGGTCGACCAGGCGGGCCTTGAGCGCGGCGCGCAGGCGCTCGTCGGCGGCCGGGTCGCCGGGGACGCGCTCGCTGATCGCCGCCAGCAGGTCGCGGTGCTCGGGGGCGGGGCGGGCGCGGAAGCGGAAGCGGTGGTGGCCGAAGCGCCGGCCGGCGAGCAGGCGGTTGACCTGGCGCTCCAGCTCCTGCACCCGGCGCACCTGGCGGGCGAGGTCGCCGGTGACGGTCTCCAGCAGCAGGGTCTCGTAGATCTCGCGGGCGGTGGCCGAGAGGGTCTCGCGCCACTGCGCCAGCTCGGCGGCGGCCTCGGCGGCCAGCTCGGCCAGGGCCCGACCGCGGTCGTCGCGCACCACGTCGTCAGCGCATGCCAGATGGAAGCGGCGGTAGCCGTCCTCGTGGCGCACGCCGCGGCTGCCGTCGCCAGCTAGTTCGGCGCGCAGCACCGCCAGACGCCGGCCGGCGGACTCCAGCTCGCGGCGCAGGTTGTCGAGTGAGGCGAAGCTGCGGCCCTGCTTCGCCTCCAGGCACCAGCGGGCGGGATCCTGGGCCGGGTCTTCGCCGATGCCGGACAGGGCGGCGGCCAGCGCCGTGGCGGCCCCGGCCAGCGCCGACGCGCCAGCTTCGGCTGCTGCCGCTGCGGTTGCGGCAGCTTCCGCGAGTGACGCGAGGCGTTGGCGGGCGGCCCCCTGAGCCGCCGCTGCTTCGCGCAGGCGGCCATCGGCGGCGGTGCGGGCGGCGACCGCGGCGGCGAGGCGCACCGGCAGGTCGGCGATCCCTTGCGTGGCGCAGACCGCCTGCCAGTGGGCGCGGTCGGCGGTGGCGGCGCCGACGGCAGCCTGGGCTGTCGCCAGTTCGGCGGTCGCCTCGGCGGCGGCGCCGGCCTGCTGCCGCGCCAGCGCCGCCGCTGTTGCGGCGGCCTGCTCCAGCTCGCCCAGGCGCCGGACGCGGGCGGCGGAGCGGATCGCAGCGCCGATCCAGGCGGGGGCCGTGTCCTCGGGCGCAAACGCGGCGCCGTGCAGGCGCAGCACGCCGTCGTCCCAGCCGGCGGCGGCGACCATGCCGGCGAGGTCGGCCAGGGCGCCGGCGTCGCTGGCGGTCGGATCGAGAGCCGTGACCAGGACCGGCGGCAGCGCCCCGTGTGAGCCGTCGGCCAAACGCAGGCCGGGATGGGCGCGGTGGAACGCGCTGCGCTGCGCGGCGCTCCAGCCGGGGCAGCGCAGCACCGCCAGCAGCGGCAGGCCCAGCGCCTGCTCCAGCGCCGCACGCAGGCCGGGGTCGGCGTCGGCGCGCCACTCCAGGCCACGGTAGAGCGGTTCGGCGTGCAGCCCCTCCGCCGCCAGCCAGCGCTGGGCCGCGTCCCAGCCCGGCAGCGGCGGCGGCGCTTCGGGCGCGGCGCGGGCCGCCTCCAGGGCCAGATGCGCTTCACGCTCGGCGGCCTCGGCCTCGGCAGCCTGGGCTGCGGCCCGACGCTGCGGGAGCGCAGCCCGCTGTGCGCGCGCCTCGGCGTCGGCGAGCCGCGCGCCCGCGAGTTCGAGTTCACGCGCCGGTCCGGCGGCGGCGGTGAGGCGCAGACGCTCGACCTCGGCCTCGGCCTGGTCGCGCTCGGCCAGGGCCGCGTCGTGGGCCGCGGCCAGTCCGCCCAGGCTGGTTTCGGCGGCGCTGCGCTCGGCGGCGACGGCCTCGACGCGGCGTCCCGCAGTATCGAGGCTCCAGCGCGCCTCCAACCAGCCGTAGCGCGCCACCGCCTCGCGCTCGGCGGCGATCTGGGCGAGCAGGTCCTGCACGCGCCGCAGGTAGGCGTCATGGCGGGCGAGGTCGCGGACCTTCAACTCGGCGTCGTCGAGGCGGCGCAGAGCGTCGAGCACCGCGGCGAAGACCTGCTGCGACGGTTGCGGCAGCATCTCGCGCACGAAGCGGTCGG
>JAIFKN010000238.1 GCA_020049615.1 bacterium
GCGGGCGCACGAAGGTGACGTCGGCGTCGCCGACCGCGGCCAGGCCGTCGTGGATGCGGCCGTGGAACACGTTGACCGTGCCGAGGAAGTGATGGACGAAGGGCGTCGCCGGATTGGCATAGACCTCGTCGGGCGGGCCGGCCTGCTCGATGCGGCCCTGATTGACCACCACGACGCGGTCGGCGACCTCAAGGGCCTCCTCCTGGTCGTGGGTGACGAACACGGTGGTCACGCCGGTCTGGTCGTGCAGCTGACGCAGCCAGCGGCGCAGCTCGGCCCGCACCTTGGCATCCAGCGCGCCGAACGGCTCGTCGAGCAGCAGCACCTTGGGTTCGACCGCGAGGGCGCGGGCCAGGGCGATGCGCTGGCGCTGCCCACCCGACAGCTGGTGCGGCAGGCGGTCGGCGGTCCAGTCGAGCTGCACCATCTTGAGCAGATGCGCGACCTTCGTGCGGATCTCCGAAGCCGGCGGCCGGCTCGCCTTGGGCCGCACGGTCAGGCCGAAAGCGACGTTCTCGGCCACGGTCATGTGGCGGAACAGGGCGTAGTGCTGGAAGACGAAGCCGACGCCGCGGTCCTTGGCCCCGACCCCGGTCTGGTCGCGGCCGGTGAACAGCACGCGTCCCTCGTCGGGCGACTCCAGGCCGGCGATGATGCGCAGCAGCGTGGTCTTGCCCGAGCCGGATGGGCCGAGCAGGGCGACCAGCTCGCCGCTGGCGATCTCCAGCGAGAGATTGTTCAGCGCGGTGAAGCTGCCGAAGCGCTTGGTGATATTCTCGATGGTGATGCTCATGGCCCATTCCGGAGGTTGATCGCCACAGAGACACGGAGATCCACAGAGGGCCACGGAGCCAACGCATCGGAAGTCGGACTCAGTGGCCCTCCGTGGATCTCCGTGCCTCTGTGGCTATAGATCGTCATCCTTCTATCCCCCCTGCTTCCTTGGCCCGTTTGAGCGCCCGTTCGGCACGCCATTCGACCACCGCCTTCAGTGCCAGCGTCACCAGGGCGGTGAGGCAGAGGACCGAGGCGCAGGCGAATGCGGCGTTGTACTGGTAGTCATTGTAGAGGATCTCGACATGCAGCGGCATGGTGTTGGTCTCGCCGCGGATGTGGCCGGAGACGACGCTGACCGCGCCGAACTCGCCGATGGCGCGCGCGCTGCACAGGATCAGGCCGTAGAGTAGGCCCCACTTCACGTTCGGCAGGGTGATGCGCCAGAGGATGTGCCAACCGCGTGCGCCAAGGACACGGGCGGCCTCCTCCTCCTCGCTGCCCACCGCCTCCATCACCGGCAGCAGTTCGCGCACGACGAAGGGGAAGGTGATGAACAGGGTCGCCAGGACGATGCCCGGCATGGCGAAGATGACCTTGTAATCATGCGCCTGCAGCCACGTGCCGAACCAGCCGCTGGAGCCGAACAGCAGGATGAAGATCAGCCCGACCACCACCGGCGAGACCGAGAACGGCAGCTCGATGGCGGTGATCAGCAGGCTGCGCCCGGGGAAACGGAAGCGGGCGATGGCCCAGGCCGCCGCCACGCCGGCTACGCCGTTCACCAGCACGCTGATGGCGGCCGCGATCAGGGTCAGCTTGATCGCATGCAGGGCATCGGGATCGATGACCGCGGCCCAGTAGACCCGCCAGCCGGCGGCGAGGCCCTCCCAGAACACCGCGACCAGCGGCACCAGCAGGATGAGGCCCATCAGCGCCAGCGCGGCGCTGATCAGCAGCACGCGGACCCACAGCGGCTCGGAGGTGGTGCGCAGGCTCATGCCACCGCCCTCCGCTGGGCCCAGCGCTGCAGCAGGTTGATGCCCAGCAGCATGACGAAGGAGAAGCCGAGCATGAGCACGGCGATGGCGGTGGCCGCCGGCACCGCGTACTGGTCGAGCTTGCCGATGATGACCAGCGGTAGGATCTCGGTCTTCATCGGCAGGTTGCCGCTGATGAACACCACCGAGCCGAACTCGCCGACGCCGCGGGCGAAAGCCAGGGCGAAGCCGGTGGCGAGGGCGGGGATCAGCTCTGGCAGGATGATGCGGCGGAAGGTCTGCCAGCGCCCGGCGCCGAGGCTGGCCGAGGCCTCCTCGACCTCGTGCGGCAGCGACTCCAGCACCGGCTGCACCGTGCGTACGACGAACGGCAAGGTGACAAAGACCAGCGCCACGACGATGCCCAGCGGCGCGAACGCCACCTTGATGCCGAGGGCGGCGAGCGGCTCGCCGAGCCAGCCGGTCGGGGCGTAGATCGTGGTCAGGGCGATGCCCGCCACCGCGGTAGGCAGGGCGAAGGGCAGATCGACCAGGGCGTCGGCCAGCTTGCGTCCGGGAAAGCGGTAGCGCACCAGCACCCACGCGATGAGCAGGCCGAGGAACAGGTTCGCCACCGCCGCGACCCCGGCGGTGAGGAAGGACAACTGCAGCGCGGCGATGACGCGCGGCTCGGTCCACACCTGCCACAGCGCCTCCCAGCCCATGCCGAGGGCCTTGGCCGCCAGCGCCGCGAGCGGCAGCAGGACGAGCAGGCCCAGCCAGAGCAGGGTGATGCCGAGTGACAGGCCGAAGCCGGGAAGGACGCGCATGCCGCTGTCAGTTCACGCCGGTTACTTGGACTGGTAGAGCTGGTCGAACCAGCCGCCATCGTCGAAGTGGGTCTTCTGGGCCGCGGCCCAGCCGCCGAAGGTGTCCTCGACCGTGACCAGCTCAAGCTTGGCGAAGGTGGCGGCATGCTTGGCCAGCACGGCCTCGTCGGTCGGGCGGATGAAATTCTTCGCGAACACCTCCTGGGCCGGCGCGGTGTAGAGGAACTCGAGGTAGGCCTTGGCCGTGGCTGCGCTGCCCTTCTTCGTGACGTAGCGGTCGACCCACGCCACCGGATTGTCGGCGCGCACGCTGACCGACGGCACCACGCGCTGGAACTTGCCGGGGAACTCCTGCTCGATGCGGAAGACCTCGCTCTCGAAGGTGAGGCCGCGCTGCGCGAAGGTCGTGGTGGCGGCGCGGCCGCCCTTCTCCAGGGCCAGGACGTTGGCGAAGACCGCCTTGAGGAAGGCCTTGGCGCTGTCGTCGCTGGCGCCAGGCTGGCGCTTGGCCCAGGCCAGGGCGGCGAGGTAGGTGTACTTGCCGTTGGCGCCGGTCTTCGGGTTCACCACCACGATCTGCACGCCTGGCTTGGCCAGGTCGCCCCAATCGGCGATGCCCTTGGGATTGCCCTGCTTGACCAGCAGGAGATGCGTGCTGTAGCTCGGGCTGCTGCGATGCGGCAGGCGGCCGGCCCAGTCGGCGGCGATCAGGCCGGCCTTGGCGATCTGCTCGATGTCGGAAGCCGAGTTCATCGTCACCACGTCGGCGTCGAGGCCCTCGATCACGGCGCGGGCCTGCTTGGCCGAACCGTCGTGGCTCTGCTTGATCGCCACGCCTTGGCCGGCCGGGGTGGCGGCGAAGGCCGGATTGACGTCCTTGAACACCTCACGCGCGACGTCGTAACTCACATTGAGCAGGTCGGCGGCGGAGGCCGCGACGGCGAGGGAGAGGATGGCGAGGGTGCGGATCATGGGGTGCCTTCAGGTATGTCGACCGAGGTGGATCAGGGCCTGCGCCAGAGAGCGCAGCAGACGCCGGAACCAGCCGCGTTCAGCGGACGGGCTCGGCATAGTTCATCACGAGGTAGAGCAGCGCCTCGCGGCGCGCATCGGGATTCACGTAGGCATGCGGCACGTCGGCGTCGAAACCGATGGCATCGCGTTCGGCCAGTTCGTGGCGCTCGCCGGCGATCTCGATGACGACGCGGCCCTTCACCACGACCAACTGCTCGCGCGTGCCGCGCGCGTGCGGCGCGGCGCGCTCGGCGCCGCCGGGGGCGATGGTCAGCTCGTAGAACTCGCTGGTGCGCGGGCCGCCGTCGAAAGGAAAGAGGGCGCGCGAACTGAAGCTGCCCTCGGCGTTGGCCAGGACCTTGGCGTCCTTGCGCCGCAGCACCACGCTCTTCGGCCCGGACTCGACCGCGATCAGCTGCTGGAAGGGCAGGTGCAGGCCGGCCGCCACCTTCCACAGCGTGGCGATGGTCGGCACGCTCTTGCCGGTCTCGATCTGGTTGAGCATCGCCCGCGACACGCCACTGGCCTCGGACAGCTGGTCCAGCGTCAGGTCGCGCTCGGCACGCAGACGTTTGAGGTTGCCCGCGACTGCCGCGCTGATGTCGATGTCCGCCGTCTCGCTCATGGGCGGAGGTGTTAACGGACGACTCATCTGCCGCAACAGAATTTCTGTTCAAGCAGACGTGTCATCTCAAGGCACGTCCGACACCTTGCCCAGCCACTGCACGTTGCGACTGACGTTCTCGTGGATGACGACGTCGGGCTTCTCGGCATCGACCACCGGCTGCAGGTAGTGGCACCAGACGTAACGGACGCGGCGGAAGTGCTGCGACAGGTACGGCAGCAGCGCCGGCATGTACGAGTCGTGGAAGACCACCGCGGTCGGCAGGGTCGGGTCGTCGACGATGGTGACCGCCTCGCGGGCGCCCGTTGGCCCCACAGCCCAGGCCGCCTGCGCCGCCGGCAGGTGGAACATACCCGGTCTGGCGACCAGACTGCCGTCAAGCCAGCGCGCCGGCAGTGGCACCACCGCCTGCCACAGCTCGACCCGCTCATGCGTCGGACCAGCCATGCGCAGGGCCCACAGGTCACCCGGCCAATCGTAGGGCTTGGCGGTGAAGGCGGTGCGCGGCAGCGGTTCACCATGGATGCCGAGATGGCGATGGATGGCGCGATAGCCCTGATAGGCTCCCTCATCAAGCCAGTGCGAATCGGAACGCGGATAACCGCTGGAAACGGCCCCAATGAGATTGAGCAGCACACTGCGACCGACTGCCAGTTCGAGCCGGTCCAGGCGCGTACCGTGCCGGCCAATGGTGGGCGTGAATGGCAGGTGCCGCTGCGCGATGCAATGCTTGTCCGGCGGCACCACGATGAGGTAGCTGGGCAGAAGGGCGTCACGGGCGCGGATCGCTTCGGCCCACGCCGCCTCGTCGGCCGACGGCGCCACGCGCCCCTCCATTTCGTCGAGGCTGTGGCCGTCGTGCGCATGCTCGGAGGCGTAGAACCACCAGCCGTCGCGGCCGCGCACCACGGTCGGCGGGGTCGAACCGGTGAGGTGCCAACGCACTCCGTTCCACAGGCGCGCAGCCGCGGTGCGGCCGGGCATCGCCGCCTGCAACGCGGATTCGTCGGGGAAGGCTGCAGGCAGGTTCCGCCAGCCGGTGAGCCACAGGCCGGCGACGACCAGGCCGAAAGCCAGGACGGTGGCGAGGGCGGCGGCGCGGCTGATGCGGGGTTCGGCGTCCATGTCAGAAGCGGAAGTAGATGAAGGGGCTGCTGGCGCTGGTCACCAGGGCGCTGATCGCCAGGACCAGGACGGAGAGCACGCCGAGGGCACCGAGCCAGCCCCACGCGCCATCGCCGATGCGCCGGCGCGCGGCATCGGCCCAGGCCTGCAGCGGGGCGACGGCGCAGACCGCGCCGACCGCCAGCATCAGCCAGGCGTGGCCGTCGACCAGCCGCCACCACGGCGCGACCCCATCGGCGGCTCCGGCCATCGCCGCCAGCATGCGTCCGGCTTCATCCAGGTCGGCGGCGCGGAACAGGACCCAGCCGATCAGCACCACGACCAGGCAGTAGGCGTGGCCGATGAGCGCGGGCAGCCGCGGGAATCGATCGGACAGGTGGTGCTCGATGGCGAGGAAGAAGCCGTGGAACAGCCCCCACAGCACGAAGGTCCAGGCCGCACCGTGCCACAGCCCGCAGAGCAGGAAGACCATCACCAGGTTGCCGACCGTGCGCCACGGACCCTTGCGGCTGCCGCCGAGCGGGATGTAGAGGTAGTCGCGGAACCAAGTCGACAGCGAGATGTGCCAGCCGCGCCAGAAGCCGCGGATGCTGGTGGCTGCGTACGGGCGGTCGAAGTTCTCCTTGAAGCGGAAGCCGAACATGCGCGCCAGGCCGATCGCCATGTCGCTGTAGCCGGCGAAGTCGTGGTAGATCTGCACCCCGTAGGCGGCGGCGCCGAGCCAGGCGGCACCCGTGCTCAGCTGCCCCGCAGGCAGGGCGAAGCAGGCGTCGGCGACCTGCGCCGCGCTGTCGGCGATCAGCACCTTGCGCGCGAGGCCGAGGGTGAAGCGGCGCAGGCCGGCGGCGAGGTCGTCGAGGCCGGGATCGCGGCCGTCGAACTGGCCGACGAGGTCCTTGTAGCGCACGATCGGCCCGGCGATGAGCTGCGGGAAGAACGACTTGTAGACGCCGAAGCGCAGCACGCTGCGCTCGGCCGGCAACTCGCCGCGCCCGACGTCGACCACGTAGCTGATCGCCTGGAAGACGAAGAAGCTGATGCCGATCGGCAGGTGGATCGGATCGAGCTGCAGCGGCAAGCCGAGGGCGGCAAGATTGCCGACCAGGAAGTTGGCGTACTTGAAGGCGATCAGCACGGCGAGCAGGGCCGCGACCGCGGCGCCGGTGGCGATCGCCCGCGCGCGGCCAGCCGGGCAGCGCTCGACCAGATGGGCGAAGCCCCAGCCGCTGACGATCGCCCCGAGCATCACCGTGGTGTACCAGCCCTCGCCGACCGCATAGAAGGCCAGGCTGGCGATGAGCAGCACGAGGTCGCGCAGACGGCGCGGGGCCAGGAAATGCACCGCCAGCGTCAGCGGCAGGAAGCAGAGAAGGAAGGCGAGGCTGCTGAATACCACAGTGGCGTCTTACCGAATCACAGGAGACACAGAGACACAGAGCTACGCAGGAGGACCTGCCTTCGCCTCCTTCTCCCCTCTGTGTCTCTGTG
>JAIFKN010000089.1 GCA_020049615.1 bacterium
TCACCCTGGTCGAGCTCCTCGTCGTCATCGCCATCATGGTCACGCTGATGAGCCTGATCATGGGCGGCGTCATGCTGGCCAAGCGCAGCGCCATGCGCGCCAAGGCGGTGTCCCTGCTTGGGACTGTAGCCAGCGCGATCGACCAATACCGAACGCTGAACAGCAGCTATCCTGAAAGCTGGACGGTACCGTCGACCCCTCCCGCCGCATGGACGGATGCGTTCAGCGCGGCTGGCATTAGTCCAGCCCCGTCAGCGAACACGGAAGTCTACGGGAGCGTGTTCGTGCAGGCTCTTGGCCCGCCTATCGAGTACAAGGCCGCCCCAGATATTACGGATGATGCCTGGAAGCGCGCGAACGTACAACTCTCGTATCAGTTGGCGTCGTTGATCACCGACAACATCAAGGATGGCCAGTTAATTGATCCGTGGAAGAAGCCGCTGCGCTATCGCCCATTCAAGTTCTATCCGTGCACGGTAGCAGATACCGCCATGCCTCGCGTCGATCGTCTGACCCCGCCAGGCCAGGACAGTTTCCAACTATGGTCAGCCGGACCAAACGGCACGGATGAGTCCAGCAATCCCGGTGATGGTGGGGACGATATCCCGAACTGGGTCAAGTCGCCGTGACGGCATTGCCGACACCCGTCGGCACGATCGGCGGACCTGCGTCCGTCGTTGGTCGGCACGCCTTCACCCTCATCGAAATCCTCATCGTTATCACGATCTTCATGATCTTGATGGGCCTGACCATCGGCAGCGTAGTGCGCGCACCGAAGGTCAACCGGATGATCGCTTCCGAGCAGGCCATCGCAGACTGCATCCGCCAGGCCCGCCACACCGCCCGCACGACCGGACAGCCAGTGGTCTTGCTCCTGAAGCGGAACGAGCGTTCGATTGGAGGTCTGGTGCGAACGACGCTGTGGTCAAAGACCGGCAGTTGGCCTGTGCCAATCGTCAGTGGCACGGCGTCCGACCCGCTGCCCGGTCGCACCGGCGATGGCCTGTGGCTGCCCGAGGCGTTCAATCCGGCTGATTTCCCCGGTCGCGCCAATGAGATCCTGGCTGGCAACCCCGTCCTCGATCGCAACACCCGTCTCGCCCGTGGTGTCATCTCCGCTAGCCAGGGACCCCCCACCTTGCTGCTATCGCTTAGCGTGCGCCTGCCGATCGCCGGCGAAGCTGGCGGAGATGCCCAACCGCTCGTTCACGTCGGTAAGCATGTCGAGGGCAGCGACCCTACGTTCGGCAGCATCGACCAGAGCCTGTTTGGCCTCATGGTCATGCGGGCCGACGATGGCATCCTAAATCCGACCCCAGCGCAGCTCGCTGCTCGTATGGCCAACCGTAGTCCCGTGACCCCAACCTGGGAGATCCTCGGCTGGGTACGCGACGCAGGCATCCGGTATGAGGTCTCCTCGATCCTCGACGTTCCAACGGGTGCAACCCGCGTGGAGGGAGACCAGGCGCTGCTCAAACTGGCCGGAGGCGCAGACGACCTATCCTCGAAGGGATTCGACATTGCCGCTCCGCTAGTCGGTGGTCAGTGGTGCGGGTTGTCGCTGCTGTTCGATGGCACCCGGCTGGTTCTCTACCGCGACGGCCGCCGTATCGGCGAGAAAGCCGTGACCATCACCGGCTTGTATGACGCCCAGGGCCCAGAGCGCGTTTATATCGGCGTGCTAAAGGCCCAGTTGGGCACTGGACCCGCTGCTTACATCGCTCCACAGGCTCTGACAGTTGACGACGTGCGCCTCGAACGCCTGGGCCACGAGATGATCGGCCTCGACGAAGCGGAGCGCCGCATCACCTGCCACCCTGAGGGCCGGGTCGAGGTCGACGCGGCGGCTGGCGGGCAGTTCACCCTGACGTCGGACAGCGGCGAGAATGCCCTTATCAGTGTCGACGCCGCTGGTTCGGTTCGCTCGGCCGCGGCCGCAACTGGCACCACTGCGGAGTTGCCGCCATGAGCCCCGTACGCTCCGGTGCTGCGCTGATCATCGCCATCAGCGTGCTAGCGGCTTTGCTGCTGCTGGCTCTGCCGTTTGTATTCAGCCAAACGGCTTCAATGGCTGGGGCCCAGGCTGCGGCATGGGGGGGCACTGCCGGCAGAGGCCGCGGTAGTGCCGAGCAGACAGCGACCGCCGCAGCCGTCTATGTCAACGCCTGGCATCTGACCAACGTGTTGACGACAAACACTCCGCCTGCTCTGGCACGCGCCTACTCGGCCCTGCCGGAAGCCCTGGTCGAGGACGGGTGGGACGGCCAAAGTGACGACCGTCGCCGATTCGCCTTCCCCACTGGCCTCGCCCGTACTAGCGAGGTGTCGGTACCCACGGCTGGCGCCGAGATCGAGGATGAGCAAGGCAAACTCGACGCAAACTCCTTGTCGCCGCTCGCTTGGGCCAAGGTGCTAGCTGCGGTGCAGGTGAAGGATCCGGGGACCCTGCGGTGGGCCTGGGATACCGATACGGGTCGACCACTAACCGACATCTTCCACTGGGGGGGATGGGCTGGTCGCAATGGGGCGATCTGGCGCCCGGCATCAATGTCGGCGCTGGATGTCTTTGTCGGCGACCCCTTGGACTATGGCCGTCTAGCCATCGGCTTAACTGACCACCGTGTAGGACTGCTAGGCGACCGGTACATTGCTGCTGACCAGTTGTTGGGTGCGGCTCCAGACATTTTGCCGATCGGTTCGGGCCCAAGGGATCCGGTCCTCAACCAACCAAGGATCCAGCAGCATATCGCTGACTGGGAGCAGAAGATCCGCGACGATCTCAAAAAGCGGGCGCCTTGGCGCAATCAACCGTTGACGCGCAGCGACCTCGCTCATCTCCGTCGCCATCTCACATTCCATACGCTTGGCCAGGGTCGTAGCGGTGTGGCTGATGTTGGCTCGATCATCGACATCACGAGTCTCGGCGACCAAGCCATGAAACACGACGCGCCCTCTGGTCTGCCGGTGGCCAACTGGGGTTTCATCACTACGGTTGGCAGTGATGGCCTTCCGCGGCGGTCGCGCCACTATGGCGGGTTCAACCAGGGACAAGGTCCCCAGGCGGAAGCTCGCGGCAGCCTGATTTGCGTAGAGGTCCCGCCCGCGGTCAACCTCAACTTGGTCGAGCCGCTGAAGCCGGTGGCGCTCGGGCTGTTCTGGCCGCAGGCGACGCTACCGCCAGTGTACACCGCCCTCGATCAGATCCCCCTGGCTATGTGCGACCCCGACCGCGGCGACGGCACCAGTCGCATGCCGGTACCACCGGTCGACGTGATGTCGTGGGGCGTCGTCACCGTAGATGCCGGTGCTGCCGTAGTAGATCGCGCCGACCACCTCCAGGCCGAACGCCGTCGTCGGTCCGTCGTTCAGGCCGTCCCGCAGGAACGCACCATTGAGCGTCGCTGGAAGACGCAGGCCGATTACGCCGCCGACTTACTACTGAAGCGCTCCTCGAATATGGTCTCGGGCCCCAATGCTGTCAATCGGGTCACAGACCTGCCGTCCATTCGTCTAGCCGACGACGGCTGGTTAGAACCCGCGCCGCTGGGCAGCTTCAGCGCCAATCCCGGTATCAATGCCGACTGGCGTGCTACATTCGGTCTGGCGATGGCGCAGCCACTCGGCGATGTATTGAAGGCTGAAATCACCGGCTGGACTCTTGGTGCTGAGCCGGCCGCGGCCCCGGATGTTACAGTCACGCCTTCGCCACTCGGACCGCAGGGGCTGGAAGTTTCCGGTACGACCTTGGCATATAAGTTGACCAATAGTGATGGGCCTCTGCAGTTCTCTGGATCGCATCTTGATGAGATGCGTGGCCGACATGTGTCGCTGCGGTTCCGTGTCGAAACCTTCGCCAGCAGCGGCCCAACCTGCCTATTCGAAGCCCGCCAACCGGCGCTGGATGCCAACCGCAGCGTGCCGATGCCAGTCGATGCTGCGGACCAGCACTTGTTGCGCCTTGAGTATTTCCGGGCGGGCAGCGATGGATGGTTGGTGCTGCGCATGGCCAATGCCGCTATCCCATTGGCCACGAATACACTTCAGACCATGGCCGACGAGGGGAACGACCCCTTGCACGACAATCGGAGCGAGGCTGGCGCCAAGCCGGTGGCATACCAACCGCCCGTATGGGGCAAGGACGTCGGTGTGCGCCGCTTCGTCAAGGGCGGCCTGAAGCAGCGCTGGTACCAAGTGCAGGTTGTTATTGCCCACGACCGGCCAGGTGGCCAGGCGCTGATCCTGGACAGCCACGTCGGTCGCGACCTATTGGCCGACCTACCGGCGCCGCCGGCGGCAGTTGCAGACCTTGCGGATGGCGATTGGCACGCCTTCCCCGCCCTGCGCCTGGAGAGCACGCTCAGCCCAGTCGTGGCGTTGGGGCCGTCAAATATATCGGTACGTGTCCCCGTCGGTCTGGGCCTAGGCGATTTGCTGCCGCCGCGTGGTTTGGTCCGCATCGATGACGAGTGGATCGCCTATACTAGCCTCGGGACCAGTACGCTCAACGACTGCTGGCGTGGCCGGCGGCAGAACACGAACCAGGGGACACCGGTTGATCTCGATGGCGATGGACACCTTGAGAACAACGATGAGGACCCCAACGACAACGGGATCCAGGACCTTCCGGCGGAAACCGATCTCGACGGGGATGGATATTGGGAAAATATCGATGAGACCGTTGTCCCCGCCTGGATGCAACGTCCGACGACCCAGGCCCACGCGGTAGGGGCGCGGGTATCCCCGGGTTGGACTCAGGCTCGTCTCACAGGGGGTCGGTGGTGGCGAGGGTCAGCGACAACTACCCATGCGGTCCCGCTGTCTACGGATTGGCCCACGGGCAAGGTGACGGTGTCTACCATTTTGCCCATAAATACGCTCATAACGAGTCTGTCCGCGAACCGCACGACGGAGTTCCAGTTCACAACCACAACGGGAACCTTCCCCGCCAAAGGCTACGTCTTGATAGAGGACCAGGGAATCCGCCTGGTGGCTGCATACGAACTGAACGGAACAACAACCATGAAGCTGGACTGGGATACGGCTACTGGGGGTGTTGATATCCAAAGCGGGCAAATCGTCCTGGCAAGCACCCAACCAACCATTCGTTTGGCCAGCGTTGCTGTCCAGGATACCGATAATGTCACCGGCCGATCCTACCAGGAGATAGAGGGACTCATCCAGTTAATGAAGAGTGATGGAGCGTGCGAATGGCTTGCATACACCTGCACGGCCGATCGTAGCGCGATCACGACCCCACCATCGGGGCCGGTTCGCATTTCGGGGAAGTTTTTTGTCGACATCAGGGGCTTTCCTGCAGGCGACACGGCTCAGCCATGGAACAACCGCCGAGGATGTCAGCGTACTGTCGAACAGGCATTTCTGAGCGGGGTAACCGTGCTGCCGATCCAAGATGACCTCAGCGGACAGCGGTTGCACTGCTTTGAAAGCGGTGATGTCGTGACATGTGTTCCAGACGTATTCCGTCTGACGGCGGTTCCGGGCGTCAGCCCAAGTTTCACGGCCCAGCCCGTTGCCATCCCAGTGCAGGTGGTGGTGCGTCATGCGGCGCGTGACGGCTATCCGGCTGCCGGAGGAGACCGCAAGTACGACACCAAAAACGAGTGGTTTGCCTGCTTAGAGGCTTGCACGACTTGCGGAGCAAGCCGTGCAATCCCGACTGCGGATGGGGTTCAGGCCGCCGACAGCGGCGGGCGCTGCGGACCGGCCCGATGCGCCGAGGGCTTCGGCGACGGCCGCGACGGAACCAGGAACCGGCGCCACCCCGAGGCCGAGGCGAAGCCGGGCTGGTGGTCACGGTCGTCGCGCATGCCGTAGCGGCGCTGGGTCTCGCCGGTGGCTTCGGCGGTGGTGGCGTACAGATCTCGCGCCTCGGCTATCAGAACCTGGGCGAAGTCGGCAAAGACGCGCCAGTCCCGTTGCTCGTTCGCATAGGCCAAGGT
>JAIFKN010000236.1 GCA_020049615.1 bacterium
GGGCATCGCTCGGTGCGATCGACCGGACCGCCCTGATCGAGCGGTTCAACGCCCACTATCGCGCCAACTGCGCGGCGAATCCAGATGCCGTGAACATGACCGGCATCTACGTCACCCTGGTCTCGGGCCTGATCGAGCTGTTCGGCTGGGATCTCCTGCTCGCCGCCGCCGGCGAGGATCCGGAGGGCTTCGGCGCCGTCGCCGACCGCTACACCAGCTGGATCCAGCAGCACTTCGAGTGCCTGGCGCGATGCGAGGCGCCGGTGGTGATGGTGCATGATGACATCGTCTGGACTGCAGGCGCCTTCATCCGTCCGACCTGGTACCGCCGATTCGTCTTCCCCAACTACCGGAAGCTGTTCGCCCCGCTGATCGCTGCCGGCAAGCGCATCGCCTACACCAGCGACGGGGATTTCACCGCCTTCATCGATGACATCGCCTCCAGCGGAGTGCATGGCTTCGTGCTGGAGCCGATGACGGACATGGCCCGGATCGCCGAGCGCTATGGCCGGACCCACTTCTTCATCGGCAATGCCGACACCCGCATCCTGCTCTCGGGCTCGAAGGACGACATCCGGCGGGAGGTCGAGCGGTGCATGGCCATTGGCAAGAAGTGCCCCGGGTACTTCATGGCTGTGGGCAACCATATTCCGGCCAACACGCCGGTGGAGAGCGCGTTGTGGTACAATCGCTGCTACGAGGAGCTTTCGCGGCGGTGATCCTCGTCACCGCAGCGGCCCCGGTGGTCTTCAGCGCTCAGGCCCGCGGGTGGAACCGGCGGTGGATGTCGCGCAGGCGGGCCGCATCGACGTGCGTGTAGCGTTCCGTTGTCGTCAGGCTGGCGTGGCCGAGCAGGGCCTGCACCGCGCGGAGGTCGGCTCCGCCGTGCAGCAGATGGGTGGCGAAGCTGTGGCGCAGGAGGTGCGGCCATACCGGTTTGGCTATCCCCGCCAGCACCGCCGCCTGCGTGACCACCTGCCAGAGGCCCTGGCGGTTCCATGGTCCGCCGCGCGCACCGAGCAGCAAGCGCTCCTGCCGGCCACGCGGGTCGAGTTCCTTGCGCAGGCCGTCGCGGTAGGCGGCGACGGCGCGGCGGGCGCGCTCGCCGACCGGGACCAGCCGCTCCTTCGAGCCCTTGCCGCGCAGCAGCGCCAGGCGGCCGCCCTCCTTGAGGTCGGTCATGCCCAGGCCGATGACCTCGGAGGCGCGGCCTCCGAGGGCGTAGAGCAGCTCCAGCGCCGCCTTGTCGCGGGCTCGCAGCGTCCCGTCCGGGGGATGGGCGAGCAGGGACTCGACCTCCTCGGGGCTGAGCACCTCCGGCACCGAGCGCCACAGCTTCGGCGAAGGGGTCAAGGCGAGGCGGTCGCGGACCAGCGCGCCCTCCTCGACCAGGTAGCGCGCCCACATGCGCCAAGCGACCAGGCAGAGGGCGAGCGAACCGGCGGCCAGCGACCGGTCATCGCGCAGCCAGCCGAGGCAGGCGGCGACCTCGTCGGGACCGAGATCCTCGATGGTGGCGATGCTGCGCGCCGTCATCGCGGAGTGCAGGTGCTCCAGGGCGGTGCGGTAGTCGCGCAGGGTGTTGGGCGACAGCGCCAGGGCCAGACGACCGTGGGCGAGGAAGCGTTCGGCGAGCGGCGGCAGGGCCCTGTCGCTCATGCTCCGGCGACCGGGGCGAGCAGCCGCGCGAGCACAGAGGTGCGTGGTGGGGACGGGATGATGGCAGCGCAGCCTTCCGGGACGACGCGATCACCGCCGGTGGCGATGATCAAGGCCTGGCAGCCATCGGCGCGCAGGCTGCGTGCAGCGTCGCTAGCGCCCTCGGGTGGCAGATCACTGGCAAGGAAGATGGCCGCGTGCCGACCGTGGCGTCCGGCGGTCAGCGCCTCGCCGAGATCGCTGGCGAGATCGACGCGGCAGCCGAGATCGGTGAGCACGCCGCTCAGCACGCGCAGATTGCCCAGGCGGTGGTCGGCGATGAGCACCGGCAGATCGTTGAACCGGCGCGGAATGCGTTGCGTGCCCGAACCGGGCCTGCCATTGAGCAGGCGCAGGGCGGCTTCGCGGAGCTGACGCCGGCGCACCGGCTTGAAGGCGATGGCGGTGAGCGGCACCTCCTGTCGGACCTGGGCGGCGAACGTGGTCAGGAGGATGACCGGAACGGCAGCCAGACGCGGATCGGCGCGCAGCTGTCCGGCGATGGCGCGCGGATCATCACCCGGGCTGGTCGCATCCAGCACCGCGAAGTCCGGGGTGCTGTCGCCGAGTGCAGCCAGGCCGTCGAGCAAGGTGCTCGTCCCGATCAGTTCGCAGCCGCATTCGCCGAGGATGGCAGAGGTCGCCGCGCGTGCGCCGGCATGGTCATCGATCACCAGGACGAGCCTGCCGGTCAGTTCCGGTGGCAGGGCCGAGGTGGCCGAGGGCTCCTCGCGCTTGAGGACCAGATCGGCATGGAACGTGCTTCCTTCACCGGGGATGCTGCTGGCGCCCATCGTCCCGCCCATCGCCTCGGTGAGCCGCTTGCAGATCGCCAAGCCGAGGCCGGTGCCGCCGAAGCGCCGGCTGATCGATCCATCAGCCTGCGTAAATGGGGCGAACAGCCGCGGGATCAGTTGCGGTTCGATGCCGATGCCGGTGTCGACGACGGCGAGCCGTACGCGGGGCCGCTCCAGATCGATATCGAGGACCCGCAGGCTGACCACGACCGAGCCTCGTTCCGTGAACTTGACCGCATTGCCGACCAGGTTGAGCAGCAGCTGGCGCAGGCGCGATGGATCGCCGCGTAGGCGCAGGCCCAGGCGCGGGTCGACTTCGCCGACCAGTTCCAGGCCCTTGGCCTGGGCGCGGTCGGCGGTGATCTGCAGCACATCCTCGACCAGGTCGCGCGGATCGAAGGGGGTGTCCTCCAGCTCGATGTGGCCGGCCTCCAGCTTCGAGTAGTCGAGGATGTCGTTGATCACCTCAAGCAGACCGGTGGCACAGGTGCGGGCGGTCTCGGCGAAGTCGCGGGCCTGCGGGTCGAGCTCGCTGTCGAGCAGCAGGGTGGTCATGCCGATGACCCCGTTGAGCGGCGTGCGCAGTTCGTGGCTCATCACTGCCAGGAATTCGTCCTTGGCCTTGGCCGCGTCCTGGGCGGCAGCCAGGGCCTGGCGCAGCCCATCATGGGCGGCGCGCAGTTCGGCGGTCATGTGGTCGGCAAGCGTCTGGGCCCGTTCCTGGCGGCGATGCAGCTCGCGGATGATGGCGAAACCGAGCATGCCGATGACCAATGCCATGGCCCCGAGTATCCACGGGATGGCGCTGGCGAGGGTGTTGTGGCCGTGTTCGGCGATCGAGATGGTGCGCAACTCGGTGCCGATGAGGAATGCGAGCAGCGGCAGGACGAGGCAGCTGACGACACCGACCGTTGGCAGTCTCCAGCTGCGTCGGCGCAAAATGGCTGCTGTGCCGCTCACAGAAGGTCCAGGAATCCCCAGCCGGCTTCGCTGGGATCCAGGACGGGCGGTTGTGGCCGGGCGGGCATGATGACGGAGGATTACCCCTCCGCACCTGCGATCAATGCCGGTGCGCGATCCCCCCGGCGTGCTGCCAGGCGTGCCGGATGTGGCCGATGATCGCCTCGACGCCCTCGCCATGCTTGACCTGGGCGAAGACGGTGGGCCCGGCACCGCGCATCTTCCGCGCGTCGCGGTCCATCACCGCCAGGTCGGCGCCGACCGCCGGGGCGAGGTCGGTCTTGTTGATCACCAGCAGGTCGCTCTGGGTGATGCCGGGGCCGCCCTTCCGCGGATGACGTAGATGATGTAGTCGGCCAGTTCGCGGCTGTAGTTGGCTGCCAGGTTGTCACCGCCGCTCTCGATGAGCAGGATGTCGGGATGGTGCAGGGCGTGCAGCTCCTCGAGCGCGACCAGGTTGGCAGTGATGTCCTCGCGGATCGCGGCGTGCGGGCAGCCGCCGGTCTCGACCGCGCGGATGCGGTCGTGCGGCAGGGCGTCGTGGCGCATGAGGAACTCGCCGTCCTCGCGGGTGAAGATGTCGTTGGTCACCGCCGCCAGAGACAGCGTTTCGCGCAGGCGGCGGCACAACTGCAGCATCAGTGCAGTCTTGCCCGAGCCGACTGGACCGCCGACGCCGACGGTGAAGGCGCGGTGGGCGTAGTCGCGCGGCAGGGGTGCGTCGCGGTCGTGGTAGTGGCCGGGGTGGTCGAGGTGCTCGTGGGTATGCTCGTGGTCGTGCATCATTGCCCCTGGTTCATGAGGTGAACAGACGTGAATAGAGGCGGTCCTGGCAACCCTGGACAATGTCGAGCAGCGGGTCGATGGCGGCGACGTCATCCAGCGGCAGGACCACGCCGCGTTGCACCGCCGATTCCGCGCGGCCGGCGAGGGAGCGCTGCACCGCCTGTCCCTCCAACGGACCGATGGCGTTCAGGCGCACGCCGGCGCCGATCAGCGAACGCAGCACGCCATGCAGGTGCAGGCGGAGGGTGTCGAGGCGTCCGAGTCCGAGGATCCGTCCGACCACGCCGAAGGCCGGAGCCAGATGGGATGGCTGGCGTTCGCGCAGGGCGGCGGCGCGCATGCTGCGGATGCGCTCGTCGCCGAAGGCGCCGGCGGCGGCGGCGAGCAGCGACTGGCCGGTGCTGCGGCTGGCGCGGTTGGCGACCTGGCTGGTGAGCAGCGCGTCGCACAGCGCGTCCAGCTCGGCCCAGCGTGCCGGATCATCCCAGCCGGCGGCGCACAGCGGCACCGCCAGCTCGCCGGCGGCGTCGAGGCTGCGTCCGATCCAGGCGCGGATCCCCTCGCGGCCGCGCGCCTGGCCGAAGGCGATCGCCGCCTCGATGCCGCCGGCGTGCGCCAGCCCGCCGGCGGGGAAGGCGGCGTCGGCGAGCTGCATGGCGAGCCAGGGATCGGTATTCACACGGAGGAACGGAGGGAACGGAGGCGAAGGCATGCTTGCCTCCGTTCCCTCCGTTCCTCCGTGTGCATCCATGCGCATGATTCAGAACAGATGGTAGCGCTGCGCCAGCGGCAGCTCGGCGAGCGGCTGGCAGCGCAGCTCCTCGCCGTCGGCGGTGACGGTGTAGGTCTCGGCGTCGACGTTGATGCGGGGCACCGCGGCGTTGAGCTTCATGTCGGCCTTGCCCAGCTTGCGGCAGCCCCGCACCGGGGCGAGGCGCTTGCGCAGGCCGTAGCCGGCGAGGCGCTCCTGCGAGACGGCCGAGACGAAGGCCAGGCTGGTGGCGCCGACCGCGCCGCCCAGGGCGCCGAACATCGGGCGCATGCGCACCGGCTGCGGCGTCGGGATGCTGGCGTTGGCGTCGCCCATCTGCGCCCAGGCGATGAAGCCGCCCTTGAGCACCAGTTCGGGCTTGGCGCCGAACAGCGCCGGCTTCCACAGCACGAGGTCGGCCAGCTTGCCCGGCTCGACCGAGCCGACGAGGTGGCCGACGCCGTGCGCGATGGCCGGGTTGATGGTGTACTTGGCGATGTAGCGCTTCACCCGGGCGTTGTCGTGCCGTTCGGGATCGCCGGGCAGCTTGCCGCGCTGCAGCGCCATCTTGTGCGCGGTCTGCCAGGTGCGGCAGATGACCTCGCCGACCCGGCCCATCGCCTGCGAGTCCGACGAGATCATGCTGATCGCGCCAAGGTCGTGCAGAATGTCCTCGGCGGCGATGGTCTCGCCACGGATGCGGCTTTCGGCGAAGGCCACGTCCTCGGGGATCGACGGATCGAGGTGGTGGCAGACCATGAGCATGTCGAGGTGCTCATCGATGGTGTTGACGGTGAACGGCCGCGTCGGATTGGTGCTGCTCGGCAGCACGTTGGCTTCGCCGCACACCCGCAGGATGTCCGGGGCGTGGCCGCCGCCGGCACCCTCGGAATGGTAGGTGTGGATGGTGCGGCCCTTGAAGGCGGCGATCGAGTGCTCGCAGGCGCCGCTCTCGTTGAGCGTGTCGGTGTGGATGGTGCACTGCACGTCGAGCCGGTCGCAGACCTCCAGGCAGCGGTCGATCGCCGCCGGCGTGGTGCCCCAGTCCTCGTGCAGCTTGAGGCCGCAGGCGCCGCCGGCGACCTGCTCCTCCAGTGCGATGGGACGTGCCGCATTGCCCTTGCCGGTCAGGCCGATGTTCAGCGGAATGCTGTCGGTCGCCTCCAGCATCAGCCGCAGGTGGCGCGATCCGGGCGTGCAGGTGGTGGCGTTGGTGCCGGTGGCCGGGCCGGTGCCGCCGCCGACGAAGCTGGTCACGCCGCTGGCCAGGGCCACCTCGGCCTGCTGCGGGCAGATGTAGTGGATGTGGCTGTCGAAACCGCCGGCGGTGACGATCAGCCCCTCGCCGGCAATCACCTCGGTGGTGGTGCCGACCACCATGCCGGGCGTGACCCCGGCCATGACATCGGGATTGCCGGCCTTGCCGATGGCGGCGATGAGGCCGTGCTTCACCCCGATGTCGGCCTTGGTGATGCCGCTCCAGTCGACGATCAGGGCGTTGGTGATGACCAGGTCGAGTGCTTCCGCCTCGCCGACGCGGGCGCACTGGCCCATGCCATCGCGCAGCACCTTGCCGCCACCGAAGGTGCATTCATCACCGTGGTGCGCGAGGTCGCGCTCGACCTCGATCCACAACGCGGTGTCGCCGAGGCGCACGCGGTCGCCAGTAGTCGGTCCGTACAGGGCGGCATAGGTGGAGCGTGGGATCTTCATAAAATAGGCCTATCAGGAGATCTTGCCACAGAGACACGGAGTTCCACAGAGGGCCACAGAGACAGTACATGGAGTTGTCTCCTCTGTGGCCCTCTGTGGACCTTTGTGTCTCCGTGGCACATGGATCATGTCGACGCGAAGCCGCGGTTGCGGACGCGGGTCATCACTTCGGGCAGGCGCTCAGGCGTCGCCGGGCCGTCGGTGAGGTCGTTGCCGCCCAGCACCACGCGGTCGCCGGCGATCGGCACGATGCGGACCGTCTTGGTCTCGCCTGGCTCGAAGCGCACCGCGGTGCCGGCGGGGATGTCGAGGCGATGACCGTAGGAGCGGGCGCGGTCGAAGCGCAGGTAGGGGTTGGTCTCGATCAGGTGGTAGTGGCTGCCGACCTGGATCGGCCGGTCGGCGAGGTTGGTGATCGGTAGTTCCTGCACCGGGCGGCCGGCGTTCAGCTCGATGTCGCCGGGCAGCGTCTCGACAGCGCCGGGATCGGGCATGGCCGGCTGGGCCATGAACAGATCGGTTGAGGGCACCGGCAGGAACGAGCCGTGCAGGGCCATGACCAGGTCGCCGTGCTCGCGGCAGATCGGCTCGTGCACCGTCACCAGCTTGGTGCCATCGGGGAAGGTCCCCTCGACCTGGACTTCAGAGACCAGCGCGGCCACGCCGTCCATGACCTGGCGGCGGCCGAGCAGGGTGCGGCCCAGTTCCATGCAAGCGCTGACCCGGCGTCCGTCGCGGATCAGCTCCAGCACCACGGTGGCGATCAGCGCGACGGCCTCCGGCTGGTTGAGCCGGACGCCGCGCGCGAGGCGCTTCTGCGCCAAACTGCCGGCCTGGTGCAGCATCAGCTTGTCGACGTCCTGCGGGGTCAGGTGCATGCGATCTCCACGGAAGCGAGGCGGCGCCACGGGTCGCCGCGAGCGGGGCGATGACGCTGCGGATGCGCGCCGCCAGGATCTCCAGATCGAGGGCGGCCAGGCGCAGCAGGATGCCGTCGGCGACCGGGCTGGCGGCGATCAGCAGGCCATCGTCGCCGGGGCGGTGCAGCTCGGCCAGCGCGCGTGCGGCCTGCGCCGCTTCGCCGGCCCGCGGGCCGACCAGCAGCAGCGTGGCGACGGCGGCCTGCGCGCCGAGGCGCGCGGATGCATCGCTGCCCAGGCGCAGGGTGTCGCGCAGCACCAGGCGCCCGTCGAGCTCGAGGTCGAGCCGGGCATCGTAGGCGGCCAGCTGCCAGCGCTCTTCGCGGGCCGTCCGTCCGGCGCTGACCGTGTCGAGCCATGCGAGCGAGGCGCCCGGCGCCAAGCGCAGGCGGGTGCGCTGGCGGTAGCGGCTGCCGGCGAAGGGCGACAGCGGTTCGGGCAGGATGGCGAGCAGGCCGCCGCTGGCGACCTCGGCGTGCAGGTGCTGCTCGGCCTCGGCCCCGGTCGAACGGAACACCTTGGTCGTCGACTGCGTGCCGAGGCACAGGGCAGCGCCGGCGCCGACCTGCAATTCGAGTGCGATCCGGTCGCCAGCGACCAGGCCGCCGCCGTAGGTCGCGGCGCAGGCCCACACCGCCATTCCGCGCGGGCGAGGGAGCAGGAGCTTCAGCTCTGAAGAGGAACGCCAAGTGGTGGCGGAGGACAGGCCGTCGACGACCACGACCGCCAGCCTCGCAGGTTCACACGGAGGAACGGAGGAAACGGAGTCGAGCAGGGCGGAGGTTCGGTGCCGGGCGTCCGGTCTGACTTCCTCCGTTTCCTCCGTTCCTCCGTGTGAATTCACACGCTCAGCCATTTGCCCACCACCTCGGGGGTCAGCCCGTCCGTGCCGCCTTCGGCGACGATGGCACCGCGATCCATGATCGCGAAGCGGTGGCCGATGGCTTTGACGAACTCGAGGTACTGCTCGACCAGGACGATGGCCATGCCTTCGCCCGCCAGGCGCTGCAGCACCCGGCCGATCTCCTCGATGATGTTCGGCTGGATGCCTTCGGTGGGTTCGTCGAGCAGGAGCACGGAGGGCCTGCCTACCAGGGCGCGGGCGATGGCCAACTGCTGTTGCTGTCCGCCAGACAGGTCGCCGCCATTGCGTTTGGCGAACTCCTTGAGGATCGGGAACATGGTCATGCCCGCCTCGACCGCCGCCTGGTCGATGCTGCCGCGGGCGCTGAAGGCGATCTCCAGGTTCTCGCGCACGGTCAGCTTGGGGAAGATCTCGCGTCCCTGCGGCACCAGGGCGATGCCGGCGCGCGCGCGCAGGTGGGCCGGCGCGCGCGAGAGGTCCTGGTCCTTCAGCCGCACGGTGCCGGCCTTGGCCTTCAGCTGGCCCATGATCGAACGCAGCAGGGTGGTCTTGCCGACCCCGTTGCGTCCCATCACGCAGGTGATCTCGCCCGCCTTGGCCGCCAGCGATACGCCGTGCAGCACCTCGACCGAGCCGTAGGCGGTGACCATGCCGTCGATGGCCAGCATCACTGCCCCTGCTTTCCGCGGCCGAGGTAGGCCCGTACCTTGGGATCGTTCTGCACCTGATCGAGACTGCCGTCAGCCAGTACCTTGCCGGCGCATAGCACGGTGACGCGGCTGTTCAGCCTGCGGACGAACTCCATGTCGTGCTCGATGACCATGATGGTGTGGTGGCCCTTGAGCTCGCACAGCAGCTCGGCGGTGAGCATGGTCTCGTGGTCGGTGAGCCCGGCAGCCGGTTCATCGACCAGCAGCAGGCGCGAGCCGCTGACCATGAGCATGGCGATCTCCAGCCATTGGCGCTGGCCGTGCGACAGATCGCGCGCCGGTTCGCGCACCAGCGGGCGCAAGTGCACGCGCTCGAGCAGCCGCAGGATGCGGCGCTGCTGCTCCCACGTCGGCCGGCCGGTCAGGGTGCGCCACCAGGTGCGCCGGCCGGGCAGGGCCAGCTCCATGTTCTCGTACACGGTCAGGCCGTCGAACACCGAGGGGGTCTGGAACTTGCGGCCGACGCCCAGGGCCGAGATCGCGCTGTCGCGCCAGTGCGTGACGTCGTGGTCGTCGACCACCACCTTGCCGCGCGTCGCCCGGGTCTTGCCGCTGATCACGTCGCACAGCGTGGTCTTGCCGGCGCCGTTGGGCCCGACCACCACGCGCAATTCACCGCGGTCGAGGCTGAAATAGTTCACGTCGAGGGCGCGGAAGCCGTCGAACTCGACCACCAGGTCGGTGACTTGCACGAAATCGGTCTTGGCGCTCATCGCCAGCCCTTCGCCCGCGCCAGGATCGCGCGCCAGCCGCCGGCCAGCCCGGCCGGCATGAACAGGACGACGGCGACGAAGAGGGAGCCGATGATGAACGGCCAGGCCTTGGGTACCAGGGTGGTCAGCCAGGCGTAGAGCAGATTGATGACCAGCGCCCCGACCACCGCACCGATGATGGTGCCGCGGCCACCGACCGCGACCCACACCACCACCAGGATCGACTCGATCGCCATCATGTTGGCCGGAGTGACGATGCCGGTCTGCGGTGTGTACAGCGCGCCGCCGATGGCGGCGAGGACTGCGCCGAGGGCGAAGATCACGGTCTTGAACCACACCGGATCGTAGCCGGCGAAGCGCAGGCGGCTTTCGTTGTCGCGGATGGCGATGAGCAGCCGGCCGAAGCGCGAGCGCGTCAGCCATAGCGCGCCATAGGCCGAGGCGCACAGGGTCGCGGCCGACACCAGGTACAGCGCGACCTTGGTCTGGGTATCGCGCAGTTCGAAGCCGAGGATGTGGGTGAAATTGGTCAGCCCGTTGGTGCCGCACAGCTGCAGGTCGTTGCGGCAGAACAGCAGCCACACCGCGACCGTGGTCGCCTGGGTGATGATCGAGAAGTACACCCCGCGGATGCGGCTGCGGAAGGCGAAGAAGCCGAACACGGCGGCGAAGGTCCCCGGCACCAGCACGGTCATGGTGGCGGCGAAGCCGGCCGAGGCGAAGGGCTTCCAGAACCACGGCAGGACCATGCCGGACGGGTCGCTGGAGACGACGAAGAGGGCACGGGGGATGCCACCGCCATCAAGCGGGCCGTGCATCGCCAGGTACATGCCGCAGGCGTAGCCGCCGAGGGTGAAGAACATCGCCTGGCACAGCGACAGCACGCCGCAGTAGCCCCACACCAGGTCGAGTCCCACCGCGACCATGGCCAGGCAGCAGTAGCG
>JAIFKN010000071.1 GCA_020049615.1 bacterium
GTCGTGCTGAAAAACGCCATGCATTTCGCATCGGAAGCAAGTGGCACCTCAAGGCCGACAGAGGGGTTCGTTAAGTCAGGTGCCATTGGGAGGCCCGCTCTCCCTGACCTGGGGACCGGGGACAATCGTGCTGAGGGGCCCGAATGGCTGCGGCAAGACCACGCTGTTGCGTACAATCGCTGGTGTCATCCCACCGACGGCTGGTCGGGTATCGCTGGGTGGTCTCGATCTGGTCCGCCAAGCGCTGGCGGCCCGGCGCATGCTCGGCTGGATGCCGGATCGACCGCCGGTACCCGGAACCACTCGGGTCGGCGAATGGCTCGACCTGATCGGCTGGGCCAAGGGCCTGACTGTGGATCTGACGCCGTTGGCCCAGGAACTTGGTGTCGGTGCGCTGCTCGGAAGGCCCCTGGCGGAATGCTCGCTGGGCGAGCAGCGTCGCGCTGGTTTGGCCGCCGCGACGCTCGGCGATCCACCGGTATTGCTGCTTGACGAACCCGATCGCGGCCTGGACCCCGATGGCCTTACGCTGGTGGTTCAGCACCTTCGGGGGCGCGCCGCAGTTGGTCGCACCAACCTGGTCGTGACCCACCACGAGGGTCTTGCCGAACGCCTGGGTGGCACAAGTCTGGCCTTCGCATCTCTGGTCATGGCCGGCGGAATCCTAACTGAGCCGAGCTGACCAGCCGCCGGTCAACTGCGCCTTCGGCGGCGCGGATGGCCGCTCGCTGTTCGTCACCGCCCGCGGCAGCGTCTTCCGCTTGTCCCTGCGTCCGGCGAAGTAGCCGACTACGACGCGGACGCCACCAGCATGCCGGGGCGGAACGAGCCGATGACCTGCAGCGGCGTGGCATGCTCGGGCTGCCAGCCCCATTCGGCGCGGGCGGCGTCATCGCGGTAGCGCAGCAGGGCGGGCGGCTTGGCCGGCGCCTCGTCGGCCCAGCTGATGGTGAAGCCCGGGCAGCGCGCGCCCAGCAGCTCGGCCAGCTCGGCGGCGGTGGTCAGCCCGGGAACGCCGCAGACGTTGTAATGCACCGAGGCGATGCGTTCCGGCGCGGCGGCCAGCAGCTCGTCGGTGGCGCGCGCGGCGTCCTGCACCGACATCAGGCTGGCATAGGCCCCGCGGCCCATGGCGCAGCGGTGCGCGTTGCCGGCCAGCGCGTCGTCGATCATCGGCGGGGCCCAGTGCCAGGTCGAGCGGATGCCCGGTCCGGCGACCTGCGGATAGCGGATGCCGCGCACGTCGAGGCCGCGGCCGCGGTACCAGCGCGCGATGTGCTCGCCGTAGAGCTTGTGGCAGCCGTAGGCCATCGCCGGCTGCTGCACCGTGCCGTCGCCGACCTCGCCGACCGCCGAGCGGCCGAAGGTGCCGACGCTGCTGGCGAAGACGACGCGGCCGACGCCGGCCAGCCGCGCCGCCTCGAAGACGTGCTGGGTGCCGAGGACGTTGGCGCGGAAGCCGGCCATCGGCCGCTCCTCGCAGGCGGCGGAGAGCATGCCGGCGAGGTGGACGATGGCGCTGACGCGGTGGTCGCGGATGGCGGCCTGCAGCTCGGCGAGATCGGCGACGTCGGCCGCCACCATCTCGACCGCCCCGTGCAGGCCCTGCAGGCGCTGCGGGTCGGTGCGCATGTCGAGGAGGACGGGGCGCTCGCCGCGGGCGACGAGGCGGCGGGCGAGGGCGAGGCCGATGGCGCCGAAGCCGCCGGTGATGAGGGTGGTCATGGCGGCATCATCCCCGGCATCGCCGCGACGGCACCTCCCGGCCGAGTCATGCCGATGACTGCCGCGTCCACACCACCACCGGATGGCCCGGGCCCTGCGCCTCGACGGTGCGGTAGACCAGCACGCCCTCGCCCAGTTCGGCGCGGCGCTCGAGGCGGACGCCGACCAGCTCGGGCTCGTGCGAGGTCTCGACCTGGTGCACCACGCGGTCGCCGGCGATGCTCCAGGAACCGGCATAGATGCGCCGGCGTCCGGCGGCGAGATCGGAGCCGGCGATGTGCACCGCCATCGCGCCGCTGGCGAGGTAGATGATCGAGCCCTGCGGCCGCAGGCCGAACGGCCGGCTGACCTGGCTGACCGCGTCGGCCACCTCGACCGAACGCAGGTGCCACAGGCCGAGGAGGTCAGCGGGGGCGATCATGCGGCACGCTCCCGCCGCACCACGCGGGCCGGGTCCAGCTCCAGGCCCAGGCCCAGGGCGTCCGGTACGGCCAGCCATCCGGCCGGGGGGATCACGGCTTCATCATCGTATCCGGGTTGCAGGTCTCGGAGACCATCCGCGACTTGCAGGCCTGGTACTCGGCGTCGGTGATGGCGCCACCGGCATGGGCCTTCTGCAGGTCGAGCAGTTCCTGGCCGGAGGTGGTGTTGCGGACCGTGGTGACGTGGATGCAGCCGCCCAGGAGGAGGGCGATGGCGGCGAGTGGGATGAGGTGGCGCATGTGGGACTCCGTTCAGTGGGTGAGTTCGGTGCGGAAGGTACCATCGCCGACCTGCGGCTTCTTCGCCTGGTATTCGGCGTCGGTGATCGCGCCGCCGGCGTGGGCCTTCTGCAGGTCGAGCAGTTCTTGGCCGACGGTGGCGGTGCTGTCCCTGGTGGCGTTGATGCACCCACCCAGGAGGAACAACACGACAGCGATGGCGGCAAGCGAAGAGATGGGGCGCATGTGGAACTCCGTTCAGTTGGCGAGGTGGACGCTGGCGGCGGGATCGGCCGCCGCGACCGCGAGCCCGGCGCAACCGACGAGGGCGAGGATGCCGCCGGCCTCGACCAGGGAGGTCTTGCCTGCGGTCGCTCCGGTGCCTGGCATCGCTCCGCAACCGGACTCCGGCCTTGCCAGGCAGCCGTCGGGGTTCCGCTCGACGTGGGTGAGGTTCAGAAATCCTTGCTCGGCTGGACTTGACTCGACGTGGGTGTGCCCTGGGCAGCGACCCGGAACCCAAGGTCGGGGCCCCGTAAATCCGGCACAGCCGGGGGGCGGCTCGCGGACCGGCATCGCCAGGCGTAGTCCGACCAGCTGCCGCCTCGCATCACGCGGTAGGAACCGGACGAGGGACCAGTGGGGTCGCGCTCGGAGCTCCCCGAGAAGGCACCATGCCAGTCGTTGCACCACTGCCACACGTTGCCGTGCATTTCGTAGAGGCCCCACGCGTTAGGCTGCAGACTCTTCACCGGAACAGTCTTCTGGCGGTAGAGGTCTTTCGGCACACCACCTAGTAGATGGTTGCCACCGTAGTTCACCTGCTCCAGCGATATCGTCGTGCCGAAGCTGAATGCGGTGTTCGTACCGGCGCGGCAGGCGTATTCCCATTGTGCTTCGCTCGGGAGGCGGAAACCGCCTCCCGATACTCGATCATTGAGCTTGGAGAGGAACTGCTGGCAATCGTCCCTCGACACCATTTCGACCGGGTTCTGCGGAGAGCTTTGGAATAATGCCGGATTCGAGCCCATGATCGTCTGCCACAAGGCCTGCGTGCACGCGCTGTCAGCAAGCCAGAATCCCCGCGTCAACGTCACCTGGTGTTGGACCTCGGGCGCGAACCATCCCGGCTTGCTGTTGGGGACCGACGCCAGGGCAGCATCCTTCTCCGCCTGCGATGATCCCATGGTGAACGTCCCCGGCTGGATCCAGCGGAAGCGCTGGGTCACGTCGGCAACTTTCAGGTCAGCCCAGTCGCCGTACTGATCCTTGCCAGAGTCAGTAGCCCACGCGGGCTTGGCAACGACAGGCGCTGCCGACACGGGAGGCTGGGCGGCTGGGACGGCCACTGGCGTCGGAACCGGTTCGGCACCCACGACCAGCGCAACAGTCAGGCAGGAGCCGGCCAGGACGAATCCGGCAGCCATCAAGGCTGTGGTGGAGAGCGCGGCGAATACGCCAGCGGTGAGGATGGGATGGGTAGTCATGAACCAGACTCCGGTCTGCATGGTGCTCAGGGGGATGGTGGTGGCGGGCAATGTCCCGGCCGAGGCCTGGGCCGCGATACCGGCGGCGAGTCCGGTCGGAGCAGCATGGGCCGGCACAGCGGTCAAGGCCGCCAGTGCGACGGCAGTGGTGACACCGACACCACGGCGTTGCAGCAGCTCACGCAGGCGCTCGCGGGCCCGCGACAGTCGCATGGCGCAGGCGCCCTTGTCGATGCCCAGGGCGGTAGCGGCCTCGGCCTGGTCCAGCCCTGCGAAGTAATGCATTTCGACGGCGGCACGCAGCGATTCGGGCAGTTCCAGCACAGCGGCGCGCACCGCCTCGCAGTCGACTGGCTCGTCCGCCGGGGTTGGCGGTGGCACGGCGCCCTCGTGGCGGCGACGGCGGTGAGCGGAGCGCAGCAGGCGGCAGCAGGCGTCATGCACCAGCCGGGCCAGCCAGGGACGGAAGGGGCGCTGTGGATCGTAGCGTTTGGCGGATCGCACGAGTTGCACCAGCGCCTCCTGGGTCGCGTCATCGGCGTCGGCGGTTCGGCCCAGCAGCCGGCTGGCCTGGGCATGGGCGGCATCGCCAGCCACGACGAGGGCGCGGTCGAGCGCGGCGTGGTCGCCGCTGGCGGCCCACTGCGCCAGGTCGGCACCGGCATCGGGAATAGTCTCCACCATGATCATCACCCTTTATCACCCGCCCGGGGCGGGGACCTAACATGGTTTGTCGGGCGCGGGTCTCGGACGGAGAGCATACCGGCGAGATGGACGAAGGCGCTGACGCGGTGGTCGCGGATGGCGGCCTGCAGCTCGGCGAGGTCGGCGACGTCGGCCGCCACCATCTCGACTGCCCCGAGCAGGCCCTGCAGGCGCTGCTGATCGGTACGCATATCGAGGAGGACGGGACGTTCGCCGCGGGCGACGAGGCGGCGGGCGAGGCCGATGGCGCCGAAGCCGCCGGTGATGAGGGTGGTCATGGCGGCATCATCCCCGCCGCCACTGTCGCGGCAGCGTCCGACCGAGTCATGCCGACGACTGCCGCGTCCACACCACCACCGGATGGCCCGGGCCCTGCGCCTCGACGGTGCGGTAGACCAGCACGCCGTCGCCCAGTTCGGCGCGGCGCTCGAGGCGGACGCCGACCAGCTCTGGCTCGTGCGAGGTCTCGACCTGGTGCACCACGCGGTCGCCGGCGATGCTCCAGGAACCGGCATAGATGCGCCGGCGTCCGGCAGCGAGGTCGGAGCCGGCGATGTGCACCGCCATCGCGCCGGTGGCGAGGTAGATGATCGATCCCTGCGGCCGCAGGCCGAACGGCCGGCAGAGCTGGCCGTGCGCGTCGGCCACCGCGACCGAACGCAGGTGCCACAGGCCGAGGATGTCAGCGGGGGCGATCATGCGGCACGCTCCCGCCGCACCACGCGGGCCGGATCCAGCTCCAGGCCCAGGCCCGGGGCGTCCGGCACGGCCAGTGCGCCGTCGACCGGCTGGCCGCGCCAGGTCAGGGCGAGGCGCTCGCGCAGGCCGACGAACGGCACCCAGCACACCTCCGGAACCAGGGCCTGCGGCAGGGCGGCGCAGAAGTGCAGGGTGGCGAGGCGGTCGCCGGCGTGTGGCGCGACCTTCAGGCCGAAGGCCTCGGCGAGATGCGCCTGGCGCATCGCCCCGGTCAGCCCGCCGCACCACGCGACATCGACCTGCAGGTAGTCGCACAGCCCCTCCTGCAGGAAGGGCAGGGCCTCGGCCTGGGTGAAGAGGTGCTCGCCGACCGCGATCGGCACGCTGCTGCGGCGGCGCAGCTGGCGGTAGCCGGCGAGGTCGTGCACCGGCAGCGGCTCCTCGATCCAGCGCGGCGCGAACTCGGCGAGCATCGCCAGCTGCTCGACCGCGAAGCCCAGGCTCCACGAGGCCAGGGCGTCGAGCACGATGCCGTCATCGGCGCCGAGGGTGCGGCGCAGCAGGGCGACGAGGTCGCGGTTGGCGCGCAGCCCCGCTGCGCCATGGCCGACGCCGTGGCGCGGAAACCACTTCTGCGAGCGGAAGCCCTGCCGCTGCCAGGCGCCGGCGCGGCGCACCACCGCCTCGGGGCGCAGGGACGAGCCGACCGCGGCCACGCCGCAGGTGACCGCGGTCCGGGTCGGGCCGCCGAGCAGCTTGCACACCGGCTGGCCGAGCACCCGTCCGCGCAGGTCCCACAGCGCCAGGTCGACGGCGCCGACCGCGTAGGGCCAGTCACCGCTGCGCCCGCCGTAGCTGGCGCGCATCATCTCGTCCCACAGCTCGGCCACCGGCAGGGGGTCGCGGCCGCGCAGGAAGGGCGCCAGCGCGCGCTGCACCAGCCCGGCGGCATCGGCGTTCACCGGCCCGTACCAGCCCGAGACGCCGGCGTCGGTGGCGATCTCGACGAACAGCTGCTCGATCTCGGCGCGGCCGGGCACCGCCTCCACCGGGTCGCCGGCCGGCCCGGCGGTGGCGCGCTCCGGCAGGTGGTCGAGCGGCGAGGGCAGGCGCTCCTCCCAGGCCGGGAGGGCGATGGTGTCGCAGGCGGTGATGCGCCAGACGATGACATCCGTGATCTGCATGCCGGCATCCTCGCCGACCGCCCTGCACCGCCCGTGGCGGCTGCGGTCATACGGATGACACGGATCAACTGCCGGTCTGGCACACCCCCAGCGTGCTGCCGCGCAGCCAGCGCGGCTGGATCAACACCGCCATGTCGGTCTCGGGCAGGCCGCGTTCGCCGCGGCGGATGCGGCCGTCGAGCAGGTCGATGGCGACCGAGCCGCACACCGCCAGGCGCAGGTCGCAGCCGCTGATCCGCCCGCCGGCGCCGCTGATCGCGGCGAAGGGCAGGGCGCCGGCCGTCGCGCCACCGACGGCGCGCAGATCGTCGAGCACTGCCGGGGTGTTGCCGACCACCGCTTCCGGCTTGCGTGCGATCAGCCAGCGCGCCGCCTCCTCGCGTCGGCTCCAGGCGAACGAGCGCACCTCGATCCCGCCCATCCGCCGGGCCTGCCCGAGCGCGGCGTCTTCGACCAGTTGCGAGGACATCGTCCCCGGGGTGTGCAGCTGCAGGCAGATGATGCGCGCCCAGCCGGCGGCGCGGACCTGCTCGAGGCACAGGCGCGTCGCCGCCTCGAGGTCGGGCCGGACCAGGGCCTGCACCGCAGTGCGGCCGTACAGGCCGCACTGCACCGCGGGGATGCCATGCCACAGCAGCGTCGGCTGCTCGTCCCCCGGCGCGGCCTGGCCGATCACCACCCCGGCGACATGGCGCCCGGCGAGGCCGTCCTGGGCGGCGCGCAGTCCGTCGGGACCGCTGGCCGGGACCAGCTCGAGATCGTAGCCGAGGGCCGCGGCACGCACTTGCGCATCGCCGAGGTAGGGATCGTCGGCGCTGCCGACCCAGACCAGCCGCGGCGTCACCCGGTGCTGGCGGTGGCGTCGCTGCGCCAGGCCGGCGACCAGGGGGTCCGGCCGGTAACCCATCCGGGCGGCGGCGGCGAGCACGCGTTCGCGCGTCGCCGCCGGCACGCGCGGCGATCCGCGCAGGGCGAGCGAGACCCACGACTGCGAGATGCCGAGTTCGCGGGCGATGGCGCGCTGGTCGGGGCCGGTATCCATGCCGGGAACCGTAGCGCCGGATCGCGTGGGGCCAATCCGCGCGCTCAGGCCGTACCGCGGTCGCTGATCCTGCGCCACCAATCCGGTAGAGCGTCGGCCTGGTGAACGAGGCGTCCCCGTTCGAAGCTGGCGATCAGGCGATAGGGCCGCCGGAGATCGTCGTTGTCGTAGACCAGCACCATCGAGAGCGCGGGGATGGCCGCACGCAGGTTGCTGAGCACGCGCGGAAAGCGGCTGACGATGCGATCGGGTGGCACATCATGCCCACCCTGCGACACGCGCATGGCGACACGCTCGTCACTGCGCTCCGCGCTGCCGACGCCGATGTAGAGCAGCACGACGATGTAGCCCTGGGTCATCGCCTGGGTGAAGACCGCCAGCTTGGCGCCGACCGGATCGGAGAATACCGTCTCGGTGATGAAGCTCTCGCGCTGCCGGATCAGTTCGCCACGCAGGGCGTCCGCCGCTGCTGCGGCCTGGTGCGCCTCCAGGTCGAGTTCGCGGGCGAGCAGGTCGGCATTGACGAAGCGCAGTCCGGCTGCCGCCAGGTGGGACTGGAAGAAGGTCGTCTTTCCGGCCCCGTTCGGCCCGGCGAGGACGACGAGGATGGGATGGCATGCCAGCAACGCGGCGAGACTGGCGTCAGGCATCCGTCACCGGCGTGAAGGCACGCTGCACGAAACGGCCGACCGTGCGCGAACCGTCAGCCATGGTGCGGATGAGCACGCCCGGCCGGTCGGGATGCGGCTCGTAGTGCGGAAAGGGCAGGCTGGCGAGGTGCTGGGCCAACCGCTCACGGCCACCAGCCTGCCCGACCTCGGCGATCAGGTCAGCCAATGGCTGGGCGACGCCACGACGGCTGACCGACATGGCCTGCGCTCCGTTGAGCAGCGGGTCGATGGCCCGCCCCAGCCGCGCCCAGAACTCGACCTGACCGGAGATGCTGCGCTCCATCACCTCGCCAGCCACGCGGGCATCGAGGACGAGGGCGTCCGACAGCTTGACGGGCATGCTCATGTTAACCATGGTAGCAAAAGGCTACCGCAATCAACGGACGGTCTCTGCGGAGCCTGTCGACGTGGGTTTCATGGGTTCCGTGCCCTCCCCCACCGCTTCCAGCATGGCGGAGGCCGCCTTCTCCACCGCCGCGCGCACCGGATCGAGGGACAGCCGGGCGTAGATCGCCGTGGTCTGGACCTGCTTGTGACCGAGGCTGCGGCCGATGATCGGCAGGCTGGCGCCGGTCGCGGCCTGCCAGCTGCCCAGGGTGCGGCGCAGATCGTGGATGCGCAGGTCGCGCATGCGCGCCTGGTTCGGATCGACACCAGCCTTCGCCGCCTGGGCGCGGTACTCGGTCAGCACCAGGGCCATCGGGTCGCTGCCAGCAGGCAGGCGACGCGCGAAGGCCTCCTGGCGATTGGCCTCGACGGCGTCAAGCGCATCGCGCTGCGCCTCGGCCGAGGCGGCGGCGTCCAGGCCCTGCCGTTCGCTGATCAGAGCCGCCAGGCGGATCAGCTCGGCGCGGGCGAGGATGCGCTCCCAGGCCGGGGACGGCTCGACGAAGTGGCCGGTGGCGCTGATGTCCGACGCCAGCACCCAGGGTGATCCGGTGGCGAGGTCGCGGCGCTCCTGCAGCAGGGTGACCACCGAGGGGGCGAGAATGACCACCATCGCCTCGCCGTTCTTGGACTTCTCGCCGGGGATGCGCCACAGGCCGCGCAGCAGGTCGAGATCGGCCCAGCGCATGCCCAGCACGTTGGCCCGGCGCGCGCCGGTGATCCATCTGCTCATACCACGCCGTGATCGCGTCGATGGGGCTGTGCTTGACGATCTCCAGGCCCGTCGCATCGCACAGGTAGCTGCGGTCGCCGAACGGGACGGCTGGCATCTTCTCCTTCAACTTGCTGCTCTTGGGGAACACCTCGATCGCGCCATCTTCGACGAACAGCCCCAGCGCCTCCAGACGTTCCTCGAAGGCGCCACTGAAGTCATGCGCTTTCGGTACAACCCGCCGTCCACCGATGGCGGCGCGTTCATCAACCAGATACCACAGGTGTCTACTGCCGCGCCGAGACGTCACGATCAGGTGCGGCTTCGGCATCCCCCGGCACAGCAGCACGCGCATGCGGGCCTCGTATGCTGGTCGATCGGATTCCTCATGGCAGTCCACGTCGACGACGATGGCCCGGACACCGTCGGTGGAGCGGGCGACCAGCCACCAGAGGTCGGCCTTGGGCAGCACGAAGGGTCTGTGGTAGCCGGGCGGCTTCCTGATCCTCGGCCCGAGCAGGACGCGATGCAGGAGAGGCTTGTCGCCGTGTTCGAGCACCATGCCGTGCAGGCTCATGGCCCAACCCACGATCGGCAGCCTGCCTTCCTCGCCCAGTTCCGGCGTCCCCGGCGATGTCTTGTCCAAGTGGCGCATCGCCCACGCCATCCGCCCTCGCCACCAGTGGCCGAAGACATGGCGGCGGCACATGACCGAACCGTGGACGAGGTCCATGGGGTCGTGGTTGACCGGCTCCCCCGGCTTCGCCTCGCGCATCTTGGTCCGGCTCGGAGGCGTCCACGTCCACTGTCCGACCAGCCGCCTCGTGCCCTCCACCATCTTGTACTCACGGTGGGGCCGGAAGTAGGCCACCCATGCGGCACCAGGGAAGTCGGGGTCGTCTCTGGTCGGGATGTCTACCACCTCGCGCATGAAGAACTCAACGGCGTCGTGCCGGACACCGGCAATGGGCTGCCCCGTCTCGTCGATGAGGCCCAGGCGGTGGGCGTACCAGTGCTCCGGGATGAAGTCCTTGTAGTCGCCGGGCAGCTTGTCGACCCACGCTGACGGCTTCCCGCTACCCCTGCTCATGCTCTACCCCTGCTATCTGGATACGGGAGTTTTGATTCTCCTGGTCCACCGCCCGGCACTGCCAGCCCACAGCCGAAAAGTCCCGTATCCAGATAGCAGGGGAGGAGGATGGGGGGCAGGCGTAGGCCATCCCTACCACGGTGGACCACAGGCGGACCTGGGAAGCCTCAGCCAGCCGGTTCCGTGGACGGTGACTGGCAGACCCCTGGCTGCATTGGCGGACGTCGAACACAGCCAGCCGACCACGCCGATACCGGCAGCCAGGATGGCAGACAGCAGGACCGACACGACTACGGCCTGCCGCCACCGGACCACGCCATGACGGCCACCACGTTGCCCTGGAACATGAAACGGCATGGCACCGAGTCGACCGAAGGGAGGCGAGGTGAACAGGCTGTTCATTCCAAGAGGCTCCACCGGCCACCCCCATCGGCCAACCACCAGGGCGATGACCACCAGTGGCCTGCCATCAACTCCGACGGTCGGGCTAGTTACACTCGGGCGTATGCGGGTGGTTCACGTTGCCGCCGGGAGTGTCCTCGGCGCTGTCCTGCCTGCCGTCGGCCACCAGCATCGCCGCCATGCCGACGCCGAGGTCGCCCACCAGCAAACGCCGCCCGTCCACGACTCTCCTTGTCCAGCACCCCGGCTTCCTTACCGGCAACAACGCCAGGAGGGTCGGCCACGCCCATGCCGTCCTCGCCGATCCCTTGAGGACGTGGATGGAGTCGTTCGGTGGACTCGACGAGTTCGCCAAGCTGATCGGCCAAGGGAAGTCAGTGCCACGGAAGATCGCCACATCGCAGATCGTCCTCCCCGAGAAGGCTGGACTGGAGTGGCCCGCCAAGCTCAAGCTCTCGGGCAGTGAGCAGCGCGACGTGGCGTTCGCTGTGGCGCTGTCGAGTGCCCATGTCGATGTCCTCCGCTTCTTCGACACCGCATGGCAGGCCCGTGTGGAGCAACTCGGCCACCGGCTCAAGAAGTACGCAGCACGGCGGCTGGCGAAGACCAAGTAGCAAGACGGGAAACTGGCCGATCGCCGAAGTGAATGATTTGTTCACACGTCATGGTGCGGTAGGATTCCGCCATGGCCACAGCCCTCAACATCACCGCTCTCCGCCACCTCGCCGACTACCGTGAAGCCGCCATGGCGGGCATCTCCCGTGCCGCCTTCTACCGCTGGCAGAACAACCAGGGCGACGTGTCCGCGTCCCAGGTTGTCGCTCTCGCCGCCGTCGTCGGCATGAAGGTCCAGCTCGTCGACAAGAACACCGACGATCTGGACCCAACGCATGCCGTCCCGCAACCAGGGTCGTTCATCTGCACGCTCTCGCCATTGCCGACCTCGCAGCATCATGCTCCCGTTGATCCGCGCCCGGTACGGGCAGCCGGCTCGATCCAGCCGAAGCGCAGCCGGTACTCGGATGACTGACCCGGCCATCGACGCCGAGCGCGTCAGGCCGGCTCGGCATGAAGCCAGCCATGCGATCGTCGCAGCACTGCTGAACTGGCGCGTAAAGTGCGTTCGCATCGGCGCAGAGCACGGCGGCATGGTTGACCTCTGGCCGGACTGCCCCCGCCGAGCGGACTACCGTAACCCTGCCGTTGCGCCGTTGCTGCTGTTCCTGCTGGCTGATGCCGAGGCGTTCAACGGCGGCGACTACGACGGCCCGCCTTTGCCGGTGCCCTTGCCGCCGGGCGGCTTGCGCGTCGTCGCTGACATCGTCGCCGTGCTGCTGGCCGGGTTCGCATCCGAGGCCGACACCGTAGGCAACTACCGCCGGGCGCTTGCCATCGAAGGGTCCGACGCGTGCCAGATCGAGTGCCTGACCCGGCAATACACCGCCGCCAACTCCATCCGCGACAACCTGCTCCAGTGGCTGCCGGGATTCCTCACCGACGAGATGGCCGAGCCAGTGAACGCCATCGCCGCCGTCTTGCTGCATCCGACGGACACGGCGCTGGCATCGAGCCTCGGGGCCGAGGACGTAGACTCGGTGTTGGGCGGCATCGACGAGCAGCGGATGGCGAAGGCCCGTCGTCGGCTCAACGCCCAGCTCGACGGGCTGGTGCTGCTCGCATCCGCCGCCAGCAGGGCTGCGTAATCGCCACTGGCAGCGCCCTCCTCTTCCTTCCCCTGCTATCTGGATCTGGGAGTTTTGAGGTTGGCAGGCACCTTGTCGCCGATGCCGTCTACCGCCCTCAGCCCACCGCTACATCATCCAGTGCCGCCGACAACCACGCCGGTGACGGCCCAGCCACCAGCCCGCTCGCCCTCCACGCCTCAGCCATCAGTCGGCATTCCGCCACCGCCCGTGCCATGGCGTCATCGCGCTGCTTGCGCAGCACCGGACTCCGGGGCCGGAACCCTCGACATCCAGCCTCGCACACCGCAGCAGCTTCGCGGGCGATGGCCGTCAGGACGTCAGCCGTCCGCTCCAGATCGTGCAGCACGACGGCAGCGAACATGGCAGCGGGATCAGTGGCGCGGGCGGCAACGCCGCCGTGGCCGGCGACGAGCCGGGCAACGGCCTCGGCATCGACGGTACCAGCGCCGGCAGCACCGCGCAGGTGAACGAGCCGTAGCCGGCCATCGTCCTGCAGGGACTTCGTGATGCGCCAGCCGTCGGCTTCATCGACGAGCCGGTAGACGGTGCCGGTGGCCGGGTTTGAGAAGCGGGTAGCGGCAGCCATGGACGCCCGACGTAAGGGCGAACGCCGGGAACGGCAACCACTTCAACGGCGCGGCAACTGCATCCTCAGACGTCGCTCCTCGACAACGAATCTGGCGAAGTGATCAGTGGCTGACGGTGCCAAGCTGAACGATGACGCTGTCCAGCCGATCACTTCTGACTCGCCAACCACCTATCGCTGGCCGGTCGCGTGCTGCCAACTACGACATGGGCATGTCCGACGGCAGCGCTGCCCCCAATGACCGCTACCTTGAGCAACTCCGGGAGTTGCTCCAGCAGGGCCTGCAGATCAAGAAAAAAGGACGCACCATCGTGTGTCCGCAGCCCGAGCTTGAGTGGCCTTACGATGAATCCGACAGGCGGCCACCGCAGACCTACGTCGAATACGAGGATGACGCCATTGGAAGCTGGAAGGTGAGCGTGTATGTCATGGTCGACAGTCTTGTTCCTCGGCAACACCACCTGTGGGACGTTGCGAACAAGCTAAAGGACTACGGTCCCGCATCATTTCTGCCGGAAGGAATCTCCCTCATCAAAGGGATGCTCAGCAATGTCGAGAAGGGGTTTCTCGTTCCATTGGATGGCCGTGGGAGCGAACGAAGCGGCGGCGAGAAGATCATTCCGCCCGGCCACCAAAACATCCACCATTACCATGCTCCCGTCGCTCAGGGGAATCACGCCTCCATAGCCACAGCAACAAACTCCCCAGGCGCCACCGTCACCGCCGCTTCGGGGTCAGCCTCCATCCAGCAACGCATCCGCGTCTGCATTGAGCAGGCATCTAAGCACGACCCTGGCGTGGCCTCTGCCATCCAGAAGGTCGCCGACGCCATCGCCACCAGCGCAAAGCTCGCGGAAGATCAACGGCAGACCGAAGCTCAGGAACTGATCCTCGCCATCGCCGAGGAGTGCTCAAAGCCACCTACCGAGCGCCAGCCCGCAGCCCGCAGCAAGGGACTCGCTGCCGGCATGCGCGAAGTGCTCAGCCTAGCTGCCGATGTCCTCCAGGTCTGGACCGTGTGCTGGCCGAGCATTGCTCCCGCCCTCGGGGTCATCGCCTGACCATCCTGGGAAGGAACTCTCTGACCACGCGCATCGTCCTCATCCCCGGCATGGGTCAATGCCGTTGACTTTGCGTGGTGTGACACAGTTGTGATGGAGCGTAAGGCATTGCAGTAAAAGCACTTGACACTGCTCGGGAGT
>JAIFKN010000091.1 GCA_020049615.1 bacterium
GAGCATGGACAGCCTGCAGGACTTCTGGAACGTGCCGGTCTACAACGAACTGCTTGCGGCCGCCCAGCGCCAGATCGGCGAGGCCCTCGACGGCAAGATCGACGCCAAGGCCGCCCTCGACGCCCTGGCCAAGGAGCATGAGGTGATCCTCAAGGATGCGGGATTGGCGAAGTAAGCAGCGATGCTGAAGGATTCCCCCGCCATCAAATGGTCTTTTGTTGGGCCGGTCCTGGCGCTGCTGATCCTCTTCAACGTCTTCCCGCTGTGCTGGAACGTCGTGCTGTCGTTCACCGACGCCGACCTCTCGGGCGGCGACTGGCAGTGGGTCGGCGGGCGCTGGTACGGACGCATCTTCAGCGGCGCCGAGGCCGGGCCGCAGTACGCGCTGTACGCCAACGCCCTGCGCACCACCGCGCTATTCACCGTCCTGGCGGTGGCGATCGAACTGGTGCTCGGCTTCGTCCTGGCGCTGGCGCTCAAGGATCGCTTCAAGGCCAAGACCGCGGTGCTGACCGTGCTGCTGGTGCCGATGATGCTCTCCCCGGCGGTGATCGGGCTGTTCTGGAGCCACATCCTCAACGGCAACCATGGCGTCCTCAACCAGATGATCGGCGGGATCGGCCTGCCGACGCCGCAATGGCTGACCGACCCGGGCTGGAAGTTCACTGCCATCCTGCTGGTCGACGTGTGGCAGTGGACGCCGTTCATGATGCTGATCAGCCTGGCCGGACTGAATGCCATCCCGCCGTATCTGTACGAGGCGGCCGAGATCGACCGCGCCTCGCGCTGGACGGTGTTCCGCCGCATCACCCTGCCGCTGTGCGCACCGCTGCTGATGCTGGCGGTGCTGCTGCGCGCCACCGACGCACTCAAGCAGTTCGACCTGGTGATGAGCATGACCGGCCCCAACGACGCCAGCACGCAGACCCTCTCGGCCCTGCTCTACCAGGTGATGTTCCAGGGCGGCAAGGTCGGCCTCGGCTCGGCCTACGCCTGCATCGTCCTGGTCCTGGTCATCGCCCTGGCGACGGTGTTCACCCGCTATCTCGACTGGCTGGCGGTGAAGCAGGGGCGCGCGTCATGAGCGCCCTGCGCTGGCTGGTGATAGTCGGCTACCTCGCTCTGGCAGCTGCGCCGCTGCTGTGGCTCGGCGTCACCTCGCTGCAGACGCAGGAACAGGCCCTGTCGACCACCGCTGGCGGCTTCACCCCGACGCTCGCGGCCTACGGCCGGCTCGGCGAGGCGTACGCCGGATCGAACAGCACCTTCCTCGACTATCTCCTCTCGTCGGTGGTCATCGGCCTGCTCTCCACCATCGCCTCGGTCGCGCTCGGCACCTGCTGCGCCTACGGCTTCTCGCGCTTCCGCATCCCCGGGGCCAAGGACTGGCTGTTCTTCATCCTCTCCACCCGCTTCATGCCGCCGCTCGCGGTGGTGGCACCGGTGCTGATCATGTACCGGCACTTCGACCTGCCCAACACCCACCTGGGGCTGATCGCGCTCTACACCGTGTTCAACCTGTCGCTGGCGGTGTGGCTGATGAAGGGCTTCATCGACGAGATCCCCAAGGCCTACGAGGAGGCGGCGCTAGTCGACGGCTACTCGCGGCTGCAGGCCTTCTGGCGCATCATCGTGCCGCAGGCCCGCACCGGCATGGCGGTGACGGCGGTGTTCTGCCTGATCTCGGCGTGGAACGAGTTCGGCTTCGCCATGACGCTGAACAACAAGCACGGCACCACCGTGCCGGTCTATTTCGCCGGCCTGCAGGGCAACATCAACGGCGTGCCGTGGCCGCAGGTCGCCGCCGGCGTGCTGCTGTTCGTCGTGCCGATCGTCGTCTTCACCGTGCTGG
The DNA here is from genome assembly GCA_020049615.1 of bacterium. The sequence goes on from JAIFKN010000091.1 coordinate 1,853, forward strand.
TGCGGAAGCATCTGCTGCGCGGCGTCACCTTCGGGACGATCAAACAATGATTGGCCAGTTCGATCGGCTCTGCCTCGCCATCATGGCCCTCGGCGTCGGCTTGATGCTGCAGCCGTGGTGGACTGGCGGCTTCGCCATCGGTTTCTGGCTGACCCTGGCCGGGACGATCGGCCAGATCGTCACCAGCCATATGAGGAAGGCATGAGCTTTCTCACCCTCACCGGCGTCGAGAAGACCTATCCCGACGGCACCAGGGCCGTCACAGGCGTCGATCTGGCGATCGCCCAGGGCGAGTTCATCGTCCTGCTCGGGCCCAGCGGCTGCGGCAAGACCACCACGCTGCGCATGGTCGCCGGGCTGGAACTGGCCACCGCCGGGCGCATCCACCTGGCCGGCGCCGACGTCACCACGCTCAAGCCCAGCCAGCGCGATGTCGGCTTCGTGTTCCAGTTCTACGCCCTCTATCCGCATCTGACGGTGGCGCAGAACCTCGCCTTCCCGCTGGAATGCGTGCGTATGCCGCGCGAGGAGCGCGAGCGCCGCATCGCCGGCGTGGTCGGCCGGCTCGGGCTGGGCGGGCTGCTGGCGCGCTATCCACGCCAGCTCTCGGGCGGCGACCAGCAGCGCGTGTCGCTTGGCCGCGCCCTGGTGCGCACCCCGGCGGTGTGGCTGATGGACGAGCCGCTCGGCACGCTCGACGCCGACCAGCGGCTGGCTCTGCGCGACTTCATCCGCGAGCAGCAGTTCGACCTCAAGGTCACCACCATCTACGTCACCCACGACCAGGAGGAGGCGATGGCTCTGGCCGACCGCGTGGTGGTCATGGAGGGCGGCCTCATCCGCCAGGTCGCTACGCCGGCCGAGATCTACCAGCGCCCCGCCAGCCTCTTTGTCGCCGGCTTCGTCGGCAGCCCGGGCATGAACCTGCTGAAGGGCCGGCTGGAGGCCGGTGGTTTCCGCCCCGACGGCGTCGATGTGCTGCTACCCGCACAGGCGGCGCCGCAGCTGGCGACCCTCGGCGTGCGCAGCGAGCACGTCACCCTCGACGGCCCCCTGCCAGGCACGGTGGTTCTCGACGAGTACCTTGGCGCCTGGCGCAACCTGCATGTGCAGACGGCCTGCGGGCGGATCGTCGCCCGGGTCGCGGCCGAGCGGCCGCACCGCGTCGGCGAGGCGGTGCGGCTCGGCGTCGATCCGGCGCACTGCAGCCTGTTCGGCGCCGATGGAGCGCGCCTGTGAGCTTCCTCGAAATCGCCGGCATCGCCAAACGCTTCGGCGGTTCGCAGGCCCTCGCCGGGGTCGACCTGCAGGTCGGCGAAGACGAACTGCTCGTCGTGCTCGGCCCGACCGGCGCCGGCAAGACCACGCTGCTGCGCACCATCGCCGGCCTGGAGTCGCCGGATGCCGGCAGCGTGCGCCTGGCCGGCGTGGACGTCACCGGCGCCAGCCCGGCCGAGCGCGACGTCGCCCTGGTGTTCCAGAACTTCTCGCTCTACCCCGACTGGACGGTGCGGCGGAACCTGGAGTTCCCGCTGCGCGCCCCGGGCAGGAGCATCCCCGAGGACGAGATCCGCCGCCGCATCGCCTGGGCCGCAGACCTGCTGCGCATCGGCGAGCTGCTGGAACGCAACGCCGCCCGCCTGTCCGGCGGGCAGATGCAGCGCGTCGCCATCGGCCGGGCGATCGTGCGCCGCCCGCGGCTGTTCCTCATGGACGAGCCGCTGACCAACCTCGATGCCAAGCTGCGCGAGTCGCTGCGCGTCGAGCTGGCGGTGCTACGGCGCGAACTGAAGACGCCGATGATCTACGTCACCCACGACCAAGCCGAAGCCCTGTCGATGGGCGACCGCATCGCCGTCCTCGACGGCGGCCGCATGTTGCAGACCGGAACGCCCGAGGACATCTACCGCCAGCCGGCCTCGCCGGTGGTGGCGCGCCAGCTCGGCCAGCCGCGCATCAACCTCTGCCCGGTCGAGGCGCGTGACAGCTGGTGGTGCTCTGCCGATGGCACGCGACTGCACCCGGCCGACGGCCACGGCAGCGCGACGCTCGGCGTACGACCCGAGGACCTACGCCTGGGCGATGGACATATCTGCGGCGTCGTGCGCATGGTCGAGTCGAACGGCCCCCAGCAGGTGGTGGTCCTAGACGCCGCCGGCATGGAATGGCATGCACTTGCCACGACGGGCATGCTTACTCCCGGCGCGACGGTGCGTCTCGCCATCACGCGGGCGGTGGTCTGGCCTACGATAGCTGGCGTCCCAGTTCCCGCGTGACCAGTTCCAGCGCTGCATAGCAGCCGAACAGTCCCAGGCCGAGGAGGACGCAGACGAGGGCGCTGGTGATCGCCCCGAGCATGCCGCTGACGCCCTTGGCCAGCAGGCAGACGGCGACGATGCCGAGCGTGCCGGCCAGCAGGATGGGGATCCAGTACGCCTGGACGAGGGCCGAGGCCTGCAGGACCAGCACGGTCACCTGCGGCAGCTTGGCGTTGGCGGTCTTGAACAAACGACAGGAAGCCGAACAGGCCCCAGAAGCAGAGGACGGCGGCCACCGTGAGTGCGTGGGCGATCATGCTACTTCCAGCGTTCCTGCTCGTGGCGGTTGGTCACGGTATAGCGCTGCACATACAGCACGGACCGCGTCTTCAGGTCGACCAGCTTCAGTTCGAGCACGTAGCGGCGCTCCGTCCGTCGCTCCGCCTGCATGCCGTTGACATTCAACTCTCCGGTGATGATCAGTTCGGCCTCGCCGCCCTCGACCTCGGTGCCGCCGGCGCGCAGCAGGCCGCGCTTGGCGGCCTGGGTGACCGGCCGGCAGGAGATGACCTCGCCATCCGCCCGCGCGACGACCTTGCCCTCGACGAATCGCCGACCGTGGGCGGCGGCGATGCCGCTGAAGTCCGCCTCGACCGAACGTTCAAGCTGGATGACCTGCTCCGGCGCCAGGGTCCGCGAAGTGCCCGTGAAGTCACGCTCGATACCGCAGGCGGCCAGGAGGATGAGCGGCACGAAGAGGCTCAGGTGCTTCATGATGGAGGCCGGATGTATCAGCCCGGCGCCCCGGACACAACCTCGGCCGCCGGCCGGTGTCCAGCCCGGATCCGATTCCAGATGCACGTCGGAAATCGCATCCTACGTCTGCGGCCCATGCCTTCAGCCTCCTATTCCTTCGACCACGCCTGGTTCAAACTGCCCGCCGGATTCCCGCTCGGCGACTGCCATGGTCTGGCCATCGACCAGCGCGACCATGTCTACCTGCTGCAGCAGAACGGAGATGACAAGCTTCCCGCCGTGCTCGAGTTCGATCCCAGCGGCCGCTACGTCAACGGCTGGGGCCACCGCTTCGCCCGCGGCGCGCACGGCCTGTGCTACGACAGGCGCGACGGGCAGGAGTTCCTCTACGTCGTCGATTACGAGCAGCAGGCCGCGGTGGTGAAGTGCACCCTCGACGGCACCGAGCTGCTGGCGCTGCCCAGGCCGGTGCACGCGGCCTATCCCAACGGCTACGGCTACCGTCCGACCGACGTCGCCATCGCGCCCAACGGCGACATCTACGTCACCGATGGCTACGGCGCCTCGCTCATCCACCGCTACGATGCCACCGGCCGCCACCTCCAGACCATCGGCTGGAAGGGCAACGGCCCCGGCCAGTTCGACTGCCCGCACGGTATCTGCATCGACACCCGCGGCGCCGAGCCGGTGCTGCTGGTCGCCGACCGCGCCAACATCCGCGTGCAGGTGCTGTCGCTGAGCGGCGAGCACCGCCGCACCATCACCTCGAAGGGCCTGCGCTACCCCTGCACCGTGCGCGTGCAGGGCGACGCCACCATCATCCCCGACCTGTTCGGCGCGGCGCTGGTGTGGGACCGCGAGTACAACCATGTCGCCACCCTCGGCGCCCACCCCGACATGCGGCCCGGCGAGTGGCCGAAGCATGTCGCGGGCTACCCCAGCGTCCCGCGCGAGGACCGCCTCGACGGCCGCTTCATCAGCCCGCACGGCATCGCCCGCGACTCCAAGGGGAACCTCTACGTCGGCGAATGGCTGCGCGACGGCGGTCGCCTGACCCGGCTTTCTCCTCGCTGAGTTGCTTTTCGGCCGCGGGAGCGCTATCTTCCCAGACATGCATACCCGCGCCATCTTCTCCGCCTCCCTCCTGGCCGTCGCTGCCTCCGGCTTCGCCGCCGAGGGAGGCACCTGGGACTACTGGGTCCGCGTCCAGGCCTCGGTCGGCTCGATCGGTCTGAGCGGCGACGCGTCCTACGAGGACAACAACGTCCCCGGCACCAGCTTCGACATGGCCGATGTCGGCCTCGACGCCAGCGAGGTGACTCCCGCCCTGGAACTCGGCCTGACCACGCCGCTGCTCAGCTTCCATGCCTTCCTCGGCTACCAGGAATGGTCGACCGATGGTTCAGCCACCCTGTCGGAGACGATCGCCTTCGGCGGACAGACTTTCAGCCAGGGCGTAGCCATCGACAGCAGCGCAACGATCAGCGACCTCTACGCCGAGTTCTGCTGGGCCCCGATCGAGCTCAACCCGGCCGGCTTCACCATCGGCCTCGCGGTGCATCAACTCGGCCTGCTGACCGAACTGACATCCGTGGGGCAGAGCGTGAAGTTCGACGAAAGCGCCCTCGTCCCGACCCTGGCCGTACGCGCCTACGTCGCTCCGCTCGACATGCTTGAGGTCGAGGCGATGGTCCACGGCCTGGCCGTGCCGATCGGCGATGTCAGCGGTTCGTTCCTGACCGGCCAGATCCAGGCCTCCTACTACCCGATGGACTACATCGGCGTCTTCGCCGGCTACCGCCACACCATGATCGACATCGAACTCGATGACGGCGACATGAAGGCCCAGGCGAATGTGGCGCTCTCCGGCCCGTTCCTCGGCGTCGCCGCGCAGTTCTAGTCTGGGGGCCCCGTAGCGCCGGCTTCAGCCGGCGCTACGTCGCTCAGCTTTACGCCATCGGGCCACGCCCCCACGGTCCAGGGCTGTGCCCTGGACCCCCTTGCACCACGTTGGAATTCCACTACAAGGCCTGCCCATGCAGCTGGAGCGAATTATCCGCACCGACTGACCCAACTTCGCCACGCGAAGCCCGGTCTGGGGCCTTTCGCCGTTGGCGAAGGGCCCTTTTCATTTCCATGAGGCATCCATGAGCGATCTCGAAGTCTACGACACCACTCTCCGTGACGGCTCCCAGGGCGAGGGCGTCAACCTCAGCCTGGCCGACAAACTGCACCTGGCCAAGGTGCTCGACTGGCTTGGCGTCGCCTGGATCGAAGGCGGCTGGCCGATGTCCAACGACAAGGACAAGGCGTTCTTCCGCGAGGTCCGCGGCCTCGGCCTGCAGACCGCGAAGATCTCGGCCTTCGGCTCGACCCGCCACTTCAAGAACGCGCCGCAGGACGACCCCAACCTCCAGGCCCTGGTCACCGCCGCCGCTGATGCCACCTGCATCTTCGGCAAGACCTGGGATCTGCATGTGCGCGAGGCCCTGCGCGTTTCGCTCGACGATAATCTGGCGATGATCGCCAGTTCGGTGGAGTTCCTCGGCAAGGCCACCGGCAAGCCTGTGTTCTACGATGCCGAGCACTTCTTCGACGGCTACAAGGCCAACGCCGACTACGCCCTGCGCACCCTCGAAGCGGCGCACCGCGCCGGCGCCCAGCGCCTGGTGCTGTGCGACACCAACGGCGGTACCCTGCCCGAGCAGGTCGTCGCCGCGGTGCAAGCGGTACGCGCGCGCCTGCCCGAGGCCCGGCTCGGCATCCACGTGCACAACGATGGCGGCGTGGCGGTGGCCAACACCCTGGCCGCGGTCGGCGCCGGCTGCGTCCAGGTGCAGGGCACGATCAACGGTGTCGGCGAGCGCTGCGGCAACGTCGACCTGTGCTCTGTCGTCGCCAATGCCGAGCTGAAGCTCGGCCGTCGCTGCCTGCCCGAGGGCCGTCTGGTGCGCCTGACCGAGGCGAGCCGTGCGGTGTGGGAGCGCATCAACCTCTCCGGCCCGACCAACCAGGCCTTCGTCGGACGTGCCGCCTTCGCCCACAAGGGCGGGATCCATGTCAGCGCGGTGCAACGCAACGCCCTGACCTACGAGCACGTCGCCCCCGAATCGGTCGGCAACGAGCGCCGCATCCTCATCTCCGAGCTGGCCGGCCGCTCGAACGTGCAGGCCAAGCTGGCCTCGCGCTTCCCCGGCCTCTCGGACCCGGCGGTGCAGAAGGCCGTCCTCGACGAGGTGGTCGAGAAGGAGAACCGCGGCTGGTCCTTCGAAGCGGCCGAAGGCTCGTTCGAACTGCTCGTGCGCCGGCACCTCGGCACCTGGAAGCCGGCCTTCAAGCTGCACCACTACCGTGTCCACGGTCTCGGGACAGACACCCACGACCATCTGGTCGAGGGCACGGTCAAGATCGAGGTCGGTGGCGAGACCCGGTTGAAGGTCGCCGAGGGCCACGGCCCGGTCGACGCGCTGAACCACGCCCTGCAGGAGGCGCTGCGCCCGACCTATCCGCAGCTGACCGACCTGCACCTGACCGACTACAAGGTCCGCGTGGTCGATTCGAAGATCGGCACTGCGGCCCAGGTCCGCGTGCTCATCGAGCACCAGTTCCACGGTCGCACCATCAGCACCATCGGCGTGAGCGAGAACATCATCGAGGCGAGCTGGGAGGCGCTGGTGGAAGGCGTCGAATGCGCCTTGCAGGATTGACGCCTCCCTGACCGCCACGGCGGAGCGCTGGGCTGCGCCCAGCTAAGCCGCTAGAATGAGACGTTGAGGTTAACGCCGCCCAGCCAGATCAGATCGTCGCCGGCATCGACCGACGAACCCTGGGAGGTGGCGAACTGCTCCTGGGCGTCCGCCAGACCCTCGCCCGGCTTGAGGCCGGCGGCGAAGAGGCGGATCTGGGCGTTATAGGTGTACTGCCAGCGCAGGGCGAGGTCGACCTCGGTGCCGAAGTCGGTGCTGCCGCCGACGACCACCGGCTCGCCGAGCCGGTAATAGGCGCCGGTCACATCGACGCGCACCCGGTCGCGCTCGTCGAAACCGATGCCCCAGCGCACCTTGAGCGAAGCGAGGTTGCCGATCACCAGGCGCGACATCTCACCGTACTTCTCGCTCTCGACGATCAGGGTGTCGGCGATCGACTCCCACTGGTTGACGTAGCCCTCGAACTCGTCGGGCGTGTCCGGATCGTCGCCGGTCAGGTAGGTGCCGATGAGCTGGAACCGGCCTTTGCCATACTGGCTGAATTGCCAATCGAGACCGACCTCGGCGCCGTAGCCACCGAATTCGATGTCCGAACCTGCATCGCCCTGCTGGAACCCGCCTTCGACCCACAGTCCGGTCTCGCCCAGGCGCCAGTCGAGACCGACGCCCCAGGTCAGCAGGCTTTCGGCCGAGGTCAGCCCAGCAACCACCGGCTCATTCTGCATGACTGCGCTGCCGGTGACGAAGACCTTGTCGCCGCCGGCGGTCGCCGGCTTCCAGTCGAGGGTCAGGCCATACAGGGTCGAAGCCTCGGGCAGGCGGTAGATCCACGGGCTGACCACCAGGACGTCGAAGCCGCTGTAGCTGGCGCGCACGCCGTCCCACGAACCGATCGCCGGGTCATTGGCGCGCGAGTCGAACATGAACGCGCCGCGGTCGTCGGTCAGGTTCCAGCTCACCGGCATGCGCCCGCCGATCACGCCCAGCTCTTCGAAGCCGAGGAACTCCTTGAGGTTGACGTAGGCATCCTTGAGCACGACCTGGGCCTGGTCGGAGTCGATCTGCGAGTCGTTCGCTCCTGGCGTCGGCCGTCCCGGCGTCTGGTTGGTTGTACCATAGTCGCCGAGGTCGGCGCGGTAGCCGAACCCGACCATGACCGAGGCGCGCTCATCGAGCTTGACCTTCAAACCCAGTTCGGCGCGCATCGTGCCATAGCCACGGTGGTCGGACAAATCGCTGTCCGAGTCGGTGTAGTTGCCGCGCTGAAGGACGTCGAGGTCGAGCTGCCCCTGCACGACGACCTGGCGGGCGGCTCCGACCGCCGTCTTGCCCGGACCGAATTCGCCAATGGACGACAGTCCCTCGCCGCCGAGCGTCGTGCTGCCGCCACGCGGCACCTCGGTCTCGACGGCGGCCAGACCGGCGGCGAGGAGGAGCAGGGCGGGGACGGGGCGGCTGGACAGGGACATCGTGACGGCTCCGGCGTAAGTCGGGGAAAGCCGGACATTAGTAGGCGGAGCGGCCCAGCCAACCGTATTGCAGGCGCGGGCGTTGCCGCCACAGTCCGGCGATGCGCAAGCTCCTCATCCTGCTCGTCCTTGCCGCTGCCGCCGTAGGCGGCTGGTACTGGTGGTCCCAGCGCGGCGCCGCCTCAGACGATCCGTTCGGTCCGACCGACACCGTGGTCACGCCGGCTGCCCCGCTGCCCCCGGCGGCGAAGCAGGCCCTCGACCAGGCTGAGGCGTTGTGGTCGCAGGCCGGCACTGACGCGGCGCATGCCACCAGCGCCCCGCGCATGGCCCGCCTGTACAGCCAGGCGCTGCAGGCGATGTATGACCTGCCGGGAAACCACGATGCGGAGGAGAAGCTGATCAACGAGCGCCTCGCGCCGCTCGGCCAGGCCCTCTTCTTCAGCACGGCGAAGTGGCCGACCGACGACAGCGGACTGATGGCCGTACATGTCGTGGAAAGCGGTCAGAGCCCCGATGGCATCGCCAAGGAATACGGCATGCCGCAGGAGATGTTCAACCGCCTGCGCAACAAGCCGCCGACCTCATCCGAACTGCGCGTCGGCGAGACGGTCAAGGTGGTCAAGGTCCGCGAGGCCGGCGGCAACCGCATCGAGATCGACCTCAGCGACTTCTCCCTCGACCTCTTCATCGGCGGAGCCTTCGCCAAGCGCTACATCATCACGCACGGCGCCACGGACTCGCCCACCCCGGTCGGGACCACCCAACTGACCAACCGCGTGCTGCACCCGGCGTGGACCCATCCGCAGAGCAAGGAGGTCTACCAGTACGGGGACGAACGGAACATCCTCGGTCCGGTCTGGCTGGCCTTCGACGCCAAGCTGCTCGGCGCCAGCGGCATCGGCATCCATGGCTACACCGGCGCGGACGCCAAGATGCAGGTCCAAGCCAGCAACGGATGCATCCGCATGCAGAATCAGGACGCCGAGGAACTGTACCAGCTGATCGCACACCCCGGGCGCGCACCGACAGCGGTCGTTGTCCGGCGCTAGCCCGCGCAGCTGCGCCGCACTGGGCGCAGCCAGCGAGCCGGAGCTGCAGGCTAGGAGCCAGCCTGCAGGCGGCCGAAGGCAGCGACGGTGATGCCGACGCGCTTGGCGTACTTCTCGACGCTCTCACCCTTCTCGGCATCGATGAGCATCTCCTGCTCAAGCAGCACGCTCTCCTTGAAGAAACGGCCGAGCTTGCCCTCGACGATCTTCGGGCGCATCGCTTCGGGCTTCGCCTGCACCTCGGGAGTGGCGGCGATGATCTCCTTCTCCTTCTCCACCAGGGCCGGATCGACGCTGGCGCGATCGAGTCCGACCGGGGCCGGGTTGGCCGAGGCGACATGCAGGGCGACCTGCTTGAGCTTGACCACATCGCCGGAGCCGGCGACCACGGCAGCGATGCGGCCGTCGTGGTTGTACCCGGAGATCGCGGCGCCGGTGACGCGCTTCACCCCGACCAGCTTGATGTTCTCGCCGATCTTCTGGATCTGGGCGATGAAGGCGTCAGGCAGGGCGACGCCACCCAGCTTCTGGGCGTTGAGCGCGTCGACCGAATCGGCGCCGGTGGCCAGGGCCAGGTCGGCGATGGACTGGACGAAGGCGCGGAAGGCGTCGTTCTTGCCGACGAAGTCGGTCTGGCAGCCGACCAGGACGATGACGCCGGCGCCGGCGCCGATGGCCAGGGCGGTGGCCCCGCACGGGGTCTCGCGTCCGCCGAACTTGGCGCCAGCTGCGGCGCCCATCTTGCGCAGGTGCTCGACCGCGGCCTGCAGGTCGCCGTTGGTGGCGACCAGGGCCTGCTTGCACTTCATCATCGGCAGGTTGGTCATGGCGCGCAGCTCGTTGACCAGCGCAGCGGTGATCTCAGCCATGGCAGGAGTCCTTTACTTGGGGGCGGGGAAGTTGGAGGCCGGAGCGGCGGCGACGGCGACGGCCGGCGCTTCAGCGGCGGGCTCGACACGGGTCAGCTGCTCGGAGCGGCCGCGGGCGAGACCGTCGACCAGGGCCTTCACCACCAGCTGGATCGGACGGATGCCGTCGTCGTTGCCGGGGATGGGCAGGTCGACCAGGGTCGGATCGGTGTCGCTGTCGACCAGTCCGATGAGCGGGATGCCGAGGCGGCGGGCCTCGTGCACCGCGGTCTCCTCGTGCTTCGGGTCGACCAGGAAGATGGCATCGGGCAGCTTGCTCATCGTGCGCACACCCTCGAGGTTGCGCAGGATGCGGCGGCGCTCGCGGCCGTCGCGGGCCTGGATCTTCTTCGACTCGCGCATGTATTCCGCGGTGTTCATCCGTTCTTCGATCACGTCGAGGCGGCGGATCGAGGTGCGCACGGTCTCGAAGTTGGTCAGGGTGCCGCCCAGCCAGCGCTCGGCGACGTAGGGCATGCCGGCGGCCTTGGCGGCATCGCGGATCACGTCCTTGGCCTGGCGCTTGGTGCCGACGAAGAGCAGGGTCTTGTTCGCCTTGGCCAGCTTGGCGGCGTAGTAGTGGGCGTGGATCAGCTGCTTGGCGGTCTGCCGGATGTCGATGATGTGGATGCCGCCGCGCTTGCCGTACAGGTACGGGGCCATGCGCGGGTGCCACAGGCTGCTGGAGGTGCCGAAGTGGATGCCGCTGTCGAGCAGCGACTTGAGGTCGACGATAGCCATGGTGGATCTCCTGCCAGACCCTCTGCACGGGTGCGGCGGTTGGCGACGCGCGGTTGTCCACCGCCGGTCGGCGCGCCGCCCATCAGGGCGTAGCCGGCGTGTGGTGCCCAGGGGATCCCGGGCGGGGCGCGGCACGATATGGGGCATGTCTCAGGGGTCAATCACCGGTCCGAACGGACACTGGCACGGGCGGTGCTTTCATCGTCCTCCAACCATGCCCCGCCGCATCCTCGTCCCGACCCTCGCCGCGATTGTCGCATTTTGCGGCGCCTGCGGCGAGACGCGCAGCACCACCGCAGCCCCCTCGGAGCCCCCCAAGCAGCAGTCGACCGGGACCACGGCGGCCGAAGGCGCCGTCGAGACGGTGGCCAGCTCGCCCGACGGTCGCACGCTGGTCGAGTTCACCATCGACGCCGCGGTCGAGGCCGGCACCCCCTACCGGGTGCTCACCGCCGACCGCGGGCGCATCAAGGGCATGATCCAGGTCACCGACGTGCCTGCCAGAGGCCGCGCCGTCGCCCGGGTCATCGCCCTGACCGATCCTGGTGATCCGCCAGTGCCGGGCGACGCGGTGCGCGAACTCGCCACCCTGGCCGATCCCGGTCCTGCGCCTTCAGCTGTGGCCGCCGACCCGGCCGAGGAGCAGCGCTTCGTCAAGCTGCGCGAGCAGTATCAGCGCCTGATCGCCGAAGCGGTCTCGCGCCACGATGCCGAGATGGCCGCCGCGCGCACCGCCGCGGACGCCCGCATCGCCGAGGCCGAGGCCGGCGTGCGTGCTGCCCTGGCCGAACGGGACCGCCTGCACGGAGCCGAGCTGGCCGCAGCCAAGGCGGCCGGCGGCGAGATCGCCCTGGCGGCGGTGGCCAGCGAGCGGGAGGCGGCCAATGCCCGGGCCCGCGCCGCGGTCGAGGAACGCGACCGCCTGCGCCTCGAGGTCGACCGTCTCGCCACCGCCCAGGACGAGCTCAAGCGCCGTAACGAGCGGATGGCCGCCGAACGTGCCGAGGCCGAACGCACCACCACCGCCCGGCTCACCGCCGAACGCGAGGCGCGCGAGCAGATCGCCGGCCGCCTTGCCGAGCTGGAGAAGCGCGAAGGCGGCCGCGCCAGCGCCACCGCCGCCCTGCTGACCCGCGATCCCGGACGCAACGAGGGCGTGCTGGAACGGCTCGACCGGCTCAGCGCCGAGGCCGCCGTCGCCACCGATCGCGCTGCCCGCTCCGAAGCGGCGGCCGCCGAGGCCCAGGACGCGCTGCTCGCGGCCCGACGCGCACTCGCCGAGACCGAGGCCGCGCGCGATGCGGCGGTCGGCAAGCTCGCCGTCGCCGCCGAGGTCGACGCCAAGCTGGCGGCCGCGCACGACGCCCTGGCCACCGCCCGGCTCGAGCTCGCCTCGACCAAGGAGCGACATGCCGCCGCCGAGCTAGCCCGCCTCGAGGCGGAGCGCGCGCTCTTCGACCTCTCCGCCCGCGTCCTCCGCCTGCCGCGCGCCGGAGCCGAGCTGGCCGCCCTGCAGGAGCGCCTGCGCGCCACCCTCGGAGCGGTCGAGGCGCCCGCGGATGCGCAGGCGCCGGAGCGCCAGCCATGATACGCCTCGCCACCCTGCTCGCCGCCCTCGCCCTGTGCGCCTGCACGCCCGTCGCACGCGGTCCGCGTACCGGCATGGGTCCTGGCGCCGCCCAGCCGGTGCCGGCCAGCAGCGAGGCGCAGACGCTGGAACGCCATCTCGCGGCGCTCGAGGCGCAGATCGCCCGGCTGGAGCGCGATCTCGGCAAAGGGCGCGGCGCCTACCGCGAAGGCAGCCTGCTGCGCATCGAGGGACGCCAGGCCGCCGGCGCCGGCGGCGGGGAGCCGCCGCTCGACCGCCTGCGCCGCCTGGAGCGCGAGCTGGCCGACGCCGAAGCGCGGGTCGCCGCCCGCGACGCGCGCGTCGCCGAGCTGACCCGCGATCTGCAGACCGTGCGCGAGCAGGGCCGCAACCTCGGCGAGCAGGCCGGCGACCTGGCCTACACCCGCGACGCGCTGGTGACGGCGCAGCAGGCCCTGGGCGAGGCGCGCGAACGCGCCGACAGCCTGCGCGGCCAGCTCGCGGCCAGCGAACTGCAGCGGCTGAAGGCCGAACGCGAGCACTTCCGCTTCGCTGCCAGCATCCTCAAGCTGGTCCCGGGCCAGACCTCGCAGCTGCTCGATCTGCAGGACGAGGCGCGCGAGGCGGCGCGGCAGCTCGACGGCCAGCAACCGGCCGCCCAGGCCACTCCGGCCAAGCCGGTGGAGCACCACTGATGCGCCCCCTCCTCGCCCTGGCCGCGGCCCTCCTGCTGGCGACCGGCTGCTCGGACATCTCGCGCAATCCGTTCCGCCGCATGCCGGTAGCCCCACCCGGTTCGGTCGCCTGGCACACCACGCCACGCGCGATCGAGGCGCTGCGTGTCGCCGTGCTGCCCTTCGCCCTGGCCGAGAAGGTCGGCAAGGGAGCAGCCGAGCTCTCGCCGGCCTTTGCCGGCAGCCTGCGTGCCCTCGGCGTGCATGAGACGGTCCTGGTCGGTCCGGAACGCGCCGCCGGCCTCGTCCTGCCCGACCTGCATGAGGGTCGCGTGCCGGTCGACAGCCTGCTGGCGGTGCGCGACGCGACCGGCTGCGACGCCGTGGTCATCGGCCGGGTCGAGCACTTCGACGGCTTCCACCCGGTCAGCCTGGGGGCGTCGGTCCATCTCGTCTCCTGCCATGACGGCGCGGTGCTGTGGAGCGCCCAGCTGCAGCTCGACACCCGGCGCGAGGACGTGCAGCGCGACATCGAAGGGTGGTGGAAGCGCAACGCCGGCGAACAGGCCGCCGCGGTCAACGGCTGGAAGTCGGTCCTGTCGACGCCGCGGGATTTCTGCCGCTACGCCGCCGATCGCCTGGCCTGGACGCTAGGCAACCTGCCGCCGGAATAGCGCCGGGACCGCCTACCTGCGGATCAGCTGCGCGTCGGCGAGCACCAGGTGGTCGCCGATGTCGAAGCGCTCGCCGGTCTCGACCGCCAGTTCGAGCAGCGCCACGCCCCCGAGGTCGAGATCGAGCCGGCGCACCGGTTCGCCGCCGCGCACCCGTGCGCGCCACAGCTCGCGGCCGTCACCACGCAGCACGGCCACGCAGTCGCCCTCCGGCGCGACGCTGTCGCAGATGCCGACCTCGGCGCGCAGGCGCACGTAGCCGCCATCCAGCTTCCAGCCCATGACGGCGGCGCTGTGCACGACCACGCCCTTGGCGCGCAGCACGCCGCCCAGCCGGAGCGGACGGCCGTCGATGGCTCGATCCCGGGCCGACGGCCAGACCACGCCGAACAGACCCTCCTCGCGGGAGCTGGCCGGCGTGCAGTCGGAGAGATAGACGCGCCGACCGCCTTCGACGCGCAGCACCAGGCTGCCGAGCGTCGTCGCGTCGACGCGCGCAGCGGGCGCCGCCGCCAGGGCCAGGCCGTCGCCGGCGACGATGAGATCGAGGCCGGGCGTCGCCGGATCGATGGTCGCGCGCAGCCGCAGGCCGTCGGGCCGGCGGGACGCATTGCCCAGCCGGGCGCCGCGGATCTCGCCCAGCGGCAGGGCCAGCGGCTCGGGGTCGAGGGCGGAGAGGAAGCTCAGCGTGCCGTCGCGCAGGCCGTTCAGCCGCCCGGCGAGCAGACCGCTTTCGACCAGCACCACATCGCCCTTGCCGGGTGCAGGCGGAGGATCGCCCCAGGCGGCCACCGCCTCCAACGGCAGCTCGAGGGGGCCGAACGGTCCGCGTACCAGCAGGTGGTCCGGCCGGCTGCCGGCAACGACCGCCTCGGCCGGCAGCCACGAGCCGTCGACCAGCAGCACGCCGAGCGTGCCGGCGGCCATCGGCACCGGACCGCTGCCAAGCACGACCCCGTCGATGTCGGCGAGCGGAGGCAGGCGTTCCGTCGTGGCAACGCGTCCATCGAAGCCGGTGACGGTGGCGGCATGGGCCGCGGCGGCGCAGAAGATGGCGAGCAGCAGCGCCTGGCGCATGGCGGCAGCATGCCGGCCCTGGCCGGCGCGGCCAGTCCGTAACACCAGCCGCTCCCGGGCGTACCATCCCGTCATGCGCCGCCTCGTCCTCTACCTCGCCGCCGCCTCTCTCGCCGCCGGCGAGCCCACTCCCGCCGTCTTCATCCCTGCCGACGTGGAACTGGCGGTGCAACTGCCCGATCTCGCCCGCAGCTACGGACGTTGGTCCGCCACACCGTATCCGCGCCTGCTCACGACCGGCTGGGGCCGCATGCTGGTCGCCGAATGGAGCATGCGCCTGGAACGGGCCGCTCCCGGCGCCGGTACGGCGTTCGCCGGACTGCGCTCGGCCGCCATCGCGCTGCAGGGGGATGGACCCCAGGTCACCGTCGCCGCCATCGGTGGTCCGCAGCTGCCGGCCCTGCTGGCGGTGGCCGGGATCCCCGGCCGGCAGATGGCGCTCGGACCGGTGGTGGCCTGGACCAGCGGCACGATGCTGGCGCCCGGCGCGGCCCCGGTCGCGCCGGGAGATCAGGCCGACGCCGGCCTCCGCCTGCTGCCGGGGCGCCGGCTGCCGGGCTTGACCGCGGAGCTGCAGGTCGAGGTCCAGCTCGACGCCGCCGGTCTGCGTGAGACCGCCGTCGCCGCCCCGACCGACGTCCTGCGCCTGGCCGCCGCCAACCCACGCTCCTGGGCCGATCCGCTGGAGCTGCAGCGGCTGCCGGCCACCACCCTGTGGGCTGCCACGTGGCACGGGGATCCCGTCCTGGCCGCCGCGCTGCCCGGCCCGGATGCGGCCGCGATCGACGCCAGCGAACGCTGGCTGGCCCAGGCCGCCCTGCCCGGCTGGCGCGACACCGTCGCCGCCTGCCGCGGGCCGTCGACGGTGTGGATGGCCGAAGGCGTGCCCTTCCCGACCCTCAATGCCGCGCTGAGCGTGGAGGAGGCGGTGGCGCGACGCTGGATCGCGGCGGCGACGGCGAAGCTCAATCTGGCGCCAATCAACGGCGGCGCCGCCGGCTTCCTCGGCCTGGTGCCGTTCGCCATCGGCTGGTCTGCCGACCAGCGCCTGGTGCTGAGCAGCGATCCGCAGGGCTTGGCCGTTTGGCCTGTCGCCAAACCCGGCTTCGCCGCGCACGCCGGCGTCGCCGCGGTGCTGGCTGGGATGCCGTCGCGCACCCTGCTGCTGGGCGCCAGCCGCGGCGGCGCCTCGTGGGGCGCGCTGGCGCAGCTGGCCGTGCCCCTGTTCACCGCCATGGGCGCGCCGCAGGCGGTGTCGCTGCCGATCGATCTGCGCACCGCTGGCGACCGCGGCTGGCTCTATCTCCGCCTGCCGGAGGACGGCAGCCTGCGCTGCGAGTCCGGCGGCCTGTTCGGCGGCCCCGTCACCGTCACCGCGGCCGCGGCCATCGCCGTGCCGGCGACGCTCTGGCTGCAGGGCCAGCTGCGCCGCGAACGCAAGGTCCCGCAGCCCGAGCCGGAGCCGGACGCCCCGGTCCCCGCCCCGGTTTTCTGACGGCCCCCTCGCCCTCGTCGGCGCCGAGCAGGCTCGTCGACCCCAACCGTCCGCCGAGCGAGCGCAGGCGTAAGCCCAGCAAGCCTGGAACGAACCGCCTCGCTTGGCGAATCGCCAGCGTCAGCGCAGCGTGTCGAGCGGGAGTTCCGAGGGTGAAGACCCTCGGCGGGGA
>JAIFKN010000279.1 GCA_020049615.1 bacterium
AGCGCGATGCGCGCCAAGACGACCGCCAACATCTCGGCCCTGGCCAGCGCGGTCGACCAGTACCGGAGCTTGAACAACACGTATCCGGAGCGGCTGGTGGTCGCGGCCTCGGAGACCCGCTTCGGCGTGACGGGGCCAGACGAGGTCTACGCCTTCTATTTCAGCTCTTCGGGTACGACCAAGTCCGCCGCCGAGGTCCAGCCGAACGCCAATGGCAGCGAGTGGGCGAACGTCAACCAGGCCCTCGTCTACCAGCTCGGCGACCTCATCCGCGAGCAGGCTCCGACCGGCCAGATGCTCGACGCGTGGAAGACCCCCCTGCGCTACCGCCCGTCGAAGTGGTATCCCTACACCCCCTCGGCCGCGGCGCGGATCGATGGCGAGACTCCGCCTGGCCAGGACAGCTACCAGCTGTGGTCGGCCGGCATCGACACCGGCGAAGGCGGCGACGACATCCCGCAGTGGGCGAAGCAGTGACCAGGACCCTGGGAGCGCAGGCTTCAGCCTGCAGGTTGGCGGCAATGCCCCGGCAGGCTGAAGCCTGCGCTCCCAGGTGCGCCTTCACCCTGATCGAACTCCTCGTCGTCATCACCATCTTCATGATCCTGATGGGCCTGAGCATCGGCAGCGTGGTGCGCGGCCCGAAGTTGCAGCGCATGGTCGCCGCCGAGCAGGTCGTCGCCGACTGCATCCGCCAGGCGCGGCATACGGCGCGGACCAGCGGCCAGCCGGTGGTGCTGAAGCTGAAGAAGGACGAGCGCAGCATCAGCGGGCTGGTCAGGACAGTGCTGTGGCATGGGGTGGAGGGGCCGGCCTTTGCGGTGGCCTGGCCGCAGACCGAGTGGGAGGAATCGACCGGCGTCTGGAAACGCGTCGATGCCCCTGGCCGAACGGGTCTGGGTCTGGAGCTGCCGGGGGCCTACCAGGAAAACGGTGTCCTCAATCCAGAGCGTGCGGAGTGGGACCCCGATGGCGATCTTGAAGGGGCTAAGCGACTGTGGCGAGGCGTGGCCATCACCGACCCCAAGAACCGCCCTGGCCTGCTGCTGTCCGTGGCGGTCCGGCCACCGATTGCGGGCAGTCCGTATGCGGGACTACCGGCACCGACCGTCCTGCCCCTGGCTCTGGTTGCCCAGCCCGGCAGCGAGATCGCTGCACATGACCAGGCCCACCTGGGGCTGGCCTTGGTCCTGTCCACGGTGACTACGGACGGTCCGCAATCGACCCACGCGACCGAGAAAGTCGTTCCGACCTGGGAAGTCATCGGCTGGTTCGGCGCTGGCGGCATTTGCGAAGTCAGTTCGATCAGCAATGCCCCCAAGGATTTCTCCGTCAGCAAGCTCGTGGACAACAAGGTGAAGACCATTGTCGAGGTCGACAACGGAGCGACTGGTGTGACCAAATACGACGAGTTCACTGAATCCAACGCCCTGGTTGGCGGACGCTGGACCGAGATCGCGCTGCTCGTCGAAGGCGACCGTCTGGTGCTCTACCGCGATGGTCGGCGCATAGGCGAGAACACCGGAGCCCTGGCTGCCAGTGTGCCCTTCAACCAGGCTGAGCGCGTCTATGTCGGCGTCTGCACGCTGAAAGCTGGCACACAACCGCAGTTGGCGATTGGCGCCAGCATTGACGAGGTCCTGGTCGAACGACTGGGCGATGCCCTAGCCGGAACCCTGCCAAGCGGCGTCAGCCCGGATACCTCTGGCGAACAGCGCATTATCTGCCACCCAGATGGCAGGGTAGAAGTCGACCAGAACAAAGGGGACGACAGCAGCACAACGATTCGCCTCGTCTCGGATAGCGGAGAGAGGGCCGAGATCACCGTGGACACATCGGGCTCGGTCTCCTCCCGGGTGCCACCGGAGTCGTTGCAATGACCCCCTGCCGTCGCGGCGTCGCGTTAATCATCGCTATCAGCGTCCTGGCGGCGCTGCTTTTCCTCGCCCTGCCCTTCGTCTTCAGTCAAAGCGCCTCGCTCTCCGGCGCACGGGCAGCGGCCTGGGATGGCGCTGCCAGGCGTGGCACCGACCGCGCCAGCGGCCTGGGCACCGCCATGTCGGTCTATGCCACCGGACTGCATCGGGCTCCGAGCCTGACTGCCGCGCTGCAGACGTATGTGCAGTTACCGTTGCAGATCACCGACGGGAATGGGGCCATCCGCTACCCCGGTTTTGTAGATAGCAGTTGGCGCCTGGTGCTGGAGAGCACCCAGCCATGGATCCACGCCGGTCTGCCCAGCCTAGATGATCATGATGCCAGTACCGGCGCTATACGCGACGCCGTCCACGGAACCGTCATCGAGGATGAGAGCCGTCGGCTCGACCCCAACGTGCTGGGCGAACGCGGGTGGGCCATCGTCCTGACGCGGGCCGGCATCACTGATCCAACGACCGTATCCTGGTCGTGGGGCAACGGCGATCCGGCCAAGCCGGCCAACGATCCGTTGCGCTACGGTCGATGGGACGGGCTTGCCTATGGCCGCCTGGCCAACCGGCTTGCCGACTTCCGCCCAGCCAACAGCCATCGCTATAACCGGCTTGAGGATCTGCTCGGCGCAGACCCGAATGAAACCGTCAGCGACCCCCCGCCGCCCTGGACGCTAGGATGCGAACCGACCTATCCCCAAGGCCACGACCGCCATTCCGGCGCACCAGTCTGGCCGCTCGCGCTGGGGGCATCGTGGACGGAGGCACGCAAAAACATCGACGCTACGCGCAACCCGCAGGGCGAAAACACAACGCCCTCGGATGCTGCCATCGACGGCTACCGCGTCGCACCACTGACCCAAGCTGAACTGGAGCGGCTGCGACCCTTCCTGTCCTTCCTCGTCCCCGGGCAGGGGCGCAGCGGCGTGATCGATGTTGGCTCGGTCGTGCTGGCGGCGCCGCAGCAGGGCGACTGGGAAGGCGTCACCACGGACGAGCTCTCGCCGCACCATACCGGCGTCGGCATGCCCATGCGTCCGCACAACAGCGCCCGCATCAGAAGCCAATCCAGTCCTGGCGGGCGGTATCTCACCAACAGTTGGGCGAATCAGCGCGGTGACGCGCTCGCCATCGATGCGCCCCCGGCGATGAACATCAACACCGTGCCGGCGGACTCCGACATGGTGCGCTTGTTCAGCGCCGACGCTGCGGCTGCCGGCTGGCCAGACGATCCCGTGGACACACCAGTGACCTCCATCGGCAAGCTCGGACGGTTGGCTTGGCTCGACGGCCGACTCGGTGACCAGCCGTGGTGGACGGATGGGGCAGGCAATCCGGTGAATTGGGATCGGATCGACAGCGGCAAGACCACCACGTTCGAGCGGCCGGCAGTGGGCATCCTCGGCTATGGCGTCGTCGCCATTGAGGGTGCCGCCACGGCCCTCGATCGCCAAGGAGGCGCCACGGCGCAGCGTCGCCGCCGAACCGTCGTACAGGCGGTGCCGCAGGAGCGGGCACTCCAAGCCGCTTGGCGCACCCAGGGCGAATTTGAGGCGTTGATCCGCGCCCGTCACGGCGCCTGGGTCCAAGCTGGTCCGCATCCCACCAACCGGATCAAGGATTGGGGCGCCGATTCTGGCGACATGCCGGCTCTCGACTGCGCCGGCTGGCTTGAGCCGGCACCGCTGGTGTCCTTCAGTCGCAGTGCAGCTGCGCTGTTCGATTGGCTGGTGCCATTTGGCGTCACCCGTCCGCAGCAGTGGGACCAGGTGCTTTGCCCGGTAGACGACGACGGAATACCAGATGTGGCCCACGCGCCCATCGAATCGCCGACGCTCAAACCCAGCGGCATGGCAGTCGGTGCTCTCACCGCCCAAGGCCTGCGCATGCAGAGCGGTACCGCCCTCGCCTATCGCGTCAGTGATAGTGCGGGACCGTTGCGTTTCGGCAGCAGTGGGACGCAGGAACTGTCGTCGCGCCACATGTCGCTGCGCTTCTGTCTACCTACCGCTCCCGGCAGCGTGACCACGCTGGCCGAGTTGCGCAGCCAGCAAGATCTAGCGCTGGGACCAGCGGTAAATGAGCACGCCAATCTCTGGCGAGTCGAGTACCGGGAGAATGGAGGGGACGGCATGCTGGTGCTGATCATCGCCAACGCCGCCCTGCCCTGGAACGATGCAGATCGGAATGTGGCTCTCGGCGGCAAAAACTGGCAGACCGACAGCGACACGCCGGGCGCCGACGAGGACCTGCGCAGCGCGCCCGGCAGCTACCCTTTTGCCCCGCCCGATCCAGCAACGCGGGTCGAGTTCCGATATGCCGTGCCCGACGGCCTCCGAGTGGGGCAGTGGTATCAACTGCAGGTATTCTGTGCCTCCGACCAACCGGGTATGCACGGCCTTACCTTGGACGGCCTGGTCGGGCGCGATGCCACACGTGCCGGCGTGGACATGAAGCAATTGGGCGACCATTACACATGGCCGTCCCTGCGTGTCATCGGAGCCAATGGTGTCGCAGGTCCGATCTCTGCCAGCAGTCCCAAGAATGACGGCGGTTCTGCGTTGCTGACTACAACCAGTCTCTCGGTGACCTACCCGGTCGATCTGACATTGGCTTACGACCCGGCCGCGGGTGCCGCGTCTGACAAATGCATACTGCCAAAGCGCGGCATCCTGCGTATCGACGATGAGTATTTCAGCTATACCGAAGCCACTGGCAGTAATGGCAGCGGTACCATCACCGGTGTCCAGCGCGCTCGACGTGTCAACACGAACCAGGAGGCAACCATCACCGGCGTGGTCAGCCCCGGACCACCACCAGTCCCCGGTCCCGTTCCTGATCCAGACCTGCGTTGGCCGGGGACCCAGGCCCATGTCGCTGGTGCCCTGGCCACGCCAGGTTGGTCGCAAGTCGATTCCTTGAGCGGCTATTGGCTCCGTGGCGGCGGCGACCTGCTGCAGGACTTCCAGCCAGTCCGGGTCACCGGCACGGCCCTGCTGACCGAGGCCGGCACCATCGCCGGCACCTACCGATTCCCCGCCACTGGCAGTCCAATCACGATCACGCCATCGCCCGGCATCATCTGGCCTGATCGGGGCCTGGTGCGCTTCACCTGGGCGGGTGGCAATTCGGCCATCGCGGCGGTCAGGGGGCCAGGCCCGGTATTCACCATCGAGTGGGGAAATGCCCCACTGACAACGACGCGTCCTGACAATGTCCCGGATGACGACATCGCCACCACCGTCATCAGCCTTGAGATCAACGGTCCCCTGGAGGATACGGCGACAGCCCGGTATTGGGACAATGGGGGATTAGCGCAACTGCTCGACACGGACAATGGGCGTTGCGAGTGGATCCGCATCGATGACCGCAACGATCGCGATGCCATCACCGGCGCCCTGGTCACTGGGAAGTATCTGCTGCGCTTGGATGGCTGGGATATGACCGACTATGCGGCCCCGAATCTGCCACGGCCGATCCTGCAGCCACGCGGGGCCATGCGCACTGTCCGCCTCACCACCGCGTGGCCGAAGACCACCACCCGAGTTCTGCCGGTGCAGACCCGCTTCGATCTCGATCGCCTAGAAAGCGGAGATGTGCTGACGTTGGTGCCAGATACCGTGGTCTATGGCACCAACGAGCCGACCCGGTTGCTGGTGCGGCACGCCGCGCGCGACGCCTATCCAGCGGTTGCCGACAGCACGGTGACCGAAGGCCCGCGCTACGATACGAAGAACGAATGCTTCGCCCTCGCCCACGTGGTGCCCTCGACCTTGGCCGATC
Source organism: bacterium (assembly GCA_020049615.1). Next base: position 5,712 of record JAIFKN010000279.1, read on the forward strand.
CCAACCCGCCTGACGGCAGCACCGCCGTGCCGCAAACGGCCCTGATCGGCCGTGGCTGGTCTGGGGATGACCTCAGTATGGTCGGCAATTCTCCGTCGCGACGCGGTGCCCTGCCCAGGCTTGTCCTGGTCGGCGGGACCAACGCCAAGCTCAGCCTGGGCAGCGGCGACAGCCAGGACGTCATCCTCGACGATCTGTGCGCTGGACCGCAGACCGGCGGCAACGGAGCCAACGGCACTTCGGGCCTCGGTATCGTCAGGATCGATGGCGCCTACGGCGGTTCGTTCGCGGCGACCAAGGAGGCGCTACCGGTGGAGGTCGAAGCTAATCAGGACGCGTTCCAGCAGATCAACGGTCTGACCTATGGACTCTGTGCCATTGATGGCGAGGTCTTCGCCTACCGCCGCATAAGCAATCGGAATGCCCTGCTCATCGCCCGCGCCCTGCTTGGTTCGACCATGGCGGTGCATGCCTTGCCCCCGGAGCCGCCGACCCGGGTGGTGGACAACCCTGGTCAGACGACGCCGGTTGCGGTGCCTAGGACCTACCGGGACGTCCGTCCCATGCTGCCTGTGGTGCGACTTCCGCTCGGCCCGATCGGCGAGCTCTGCACGGATCTCGCCAAGGCGGACCACGGCAAGGCGCTCGATGTGGTGGAGACTCCGTTCAAGGCCTACTATCGAGATCCGGCCTGGGTGTCGCCAGTCTCTGCGACGGCAGGATTCCAGAACCACTACCAGGACATCTACGGAGATGGCGGTCAGCGACTGCCTGATGCCCCGTTCGTTACGATCAATGATCCCGCTGGTGATCCAGCCAAGCCGTCCGAGGTCCTACGCCTGCTGGATCATCCCAGCCAGGCCAATCAACGTATTTCTGCCGACTGGCTGCGTGGGCTATACGGCACCACGTCGCAGGATTGGATCTCGGGATTCCCAGATCCTGCGACCCGGCCGCCGAAGTGGCAGGACCAGGACCCGCCCGCGACACCGTTCGACCCACAACTGAAGACGCAGGCCTCCGGAGATCTCAACCCGATCGTCATGGCGTGGTGGCCGCGCTTTGCCCCCGGCCTACCAGCTGGCGTCGCCGCCGTGGACCTGGGCCCGGCCCTGCGCAGCCGCAGTTTCGCCTGGGCCGGCTTCCCCTTCCGTCTGCATGGCATGCGTATGGATTCCACCATCCAGGCCCTGACCTCAGTTGGTCTAGCGAGCATCCAAGTCGCAAGCGAAGCCGATTGCGACCTCCAGGCCCGGGCGCAGGCGGCAGGGGATGGCGCCGACGAGTTGTTCGACTGGGACAAGTCTCCTGCGCCGACTCTCAACCTAGGCGCCAATCCCATCACCGGCTCGCCATTCAGCGGCTGGCCGGGTAGCCGCTTCGCGGGCCGCGAGGTTGATGGCGCAGAACTGCGCGTGCACTGGACCCCCGATGTCGGCAGCCTGAGCGGCATGGCCGCCGCTATTGACGCGCAGGGGCGTGTCCCGCGACTTGGCGCAACTGACTCGGAGACCAGCAGCGTACCAGCATCCACTGCAGGCGTCCGCATGCACTGCGTGGCACCGACCCGCGTGCTGGCGGTCGAGGAGGTGCGGTGAGTCCCTTCCGACATAGGCTGAAGCCCGCAGTCCTGGCCGCATTCACCATTATCGAACTGCTTGTCTCGATCGGCATCTTCGTTGTCTCGGCGACCCTGATGCTAGGGGCGATGTTCGGGGCCACTGACGTCTTCCGCAAAGGCGAGGCGGCACGGCAGGCCGGGGACGAGGCTACGGCCGTGATCGCCGCCTTGCAGGAGGATCTCACCCGTGCGGTACCAAGCCGATTGCGCGATGGCGCACCGGCTCCCGAATGGGGGCGCCTCTGGACGCGGGCGGGCAGCGATGGGAACTGCATGCTCGGTCTGGTCGTGGAAAACCCCGACCGCTCGCAACTGCGTTGGATCGATCGGCCCACTTCGCCGCCAGTCAAGGCCCTGGTCGGGGTACGTAAATGGGTGTTCTGGCAGGTGCTGCCTTCTTCAGCCGTTGGCGCCAGCGCCGCAGATGCCGTATTGCAACGTGAGGAGTGGGATATCACCGAGGACGGAACTGTGCTCGATGTGGCGGGGAACTCCATGTCAGGTCCAGGCAGCTTGCAGACGCCGCTGCGTCGCGAGGTTATTACGCGGGGTTGCCTCCATTTCGGTGTCTGGATCGAACTGGCCGAAGCCCATCGGATGATGGCGGTCGGTACGAACGGCCCCGACTTCCGCTGGGAATCGCAAGTCATAGGTGAGGAGGTTTTCCCATTCTCCGGCAGCACGTTCGATACGCGCCAACAACAGGGCGGAGGATCGACTGGTTACCCGCCGTTCTACCCCCAGCCCGACGCCCTGCGCATCTCCCTCGTCCTCACCGGTGGCGGGCGCTTCGCCACCCGCGGGACGCTGGTGCGGGACATTCCCGACGCGACCGCCACCACCGCCCGCATCAGCGGCATCAAGGCCCTGCCGACCACCGGCGGCAGCCTGCTGCGCATCGACAATGAGTGGGTGCGCTACGACGACTTCCGCGGCGGCCAGGTCACCATCCGTAGCGACGGCCGCGGGGCGCTGCGCTCGACGGCCTCGGCGCACAGCGGACGCGTCACCGTCCTCGCCGGCCAGCCGTTCTCACTGGTCGTCGCCCTGCCGCGCTAGCTCTGGGACCGACGAGCTCCAGCTCGTCGGCGGGGCAATGGCCACGCATTGCCGCCGTTGATACACATTGCCGCCATTGCCGCCATTGCCGCCATTGCCACGTGGTCGAGCTGGTGCTCGACCCTCCCGGGCCTCTGGCCTTGCCGTCCTGACCCATAGCGTTCTTTCGTGCCCGCTGACGAGCTCGATGCCCTCATGACCGCCGCCCAGGGCGGGGATGCGGACAGCTACGCCCAGTTGATCGAGCTGACCCAGCATGTCGTCCGCGCGACCATGCTGCGCGATACCGCCGATGCCGATCTCGCCGATGAGCTGGCGCAGGAAGCCTTCACCCGGGCCTGGGCCAAGCGCGAGCAGTACCGGCCAGGCACCAGCCCGCGCGCCTGGCTCATCACCATCGCGCGCAGCCAGCTGATGGAGCACCACCGGCGCCTCGACCGCGATCGCCGCCATGCCCACGAGGTGGTGCGCGCCGAACTGCTCCGGCACCGGCCGGCCGACGAAGGCGGCCGCCGCGCCGAGCTGCTGGCCGCGCTCAGGCTGTGCCTCGAAGACATCGGCGCCGACCATCGCCAGCTGCTCGACCTGGTGCACGGCGAAGGGCTGTCGAGCGACGATGCCGGCGCCCGCCTCGGCATCCGCGCCGACGCCTGTCGCCAGCGCCTGTCGCGCCTGACGCGCAAGCTGCGCGAGTGCGCCGAGGGTCGCCTGGGGGGGGCGGTATGACGGAGGCCATCACGCCCGATCGCGAGCTGGCCCGCGCACGCGAGCTGGCCGTCGCCTTCGCCCTCGGCGAGATCGACGACGCCGGCCGTCTGGAGCTGCACGGGCTGCTCACCGGCGACCGTGGCGCGGAGATGGCCAAGGCGGCGTGGGAGCAACTCGACGGCACCGTCGACCTGCGCGTCCAGCTGGGGGGTCCCGCCTTCGCCGAGGCGATCAAGCTGAAGCTGGCCGACGATGGCGCCTTCGCCCGGGCGGCCCAGCGCCGGGTCGGCGCACGTACGCCGCTCGCCCCGGTCGAGGCTCCGCCGGCGCGGCCCAGGCCCTGGCGCCGCCGTCTGCTCTGGTTCGGCGTGCCGATGCTGATCATGGCGCTGGCCACCCTGCTGGTGCTGCGGGCCCAGCCCGCGGCACGGGTCCTCGCCGTCGAAGGCATGCCGATGGCCGCCGGCATCGCGCTGGTGCCGGGCAGCCCACTCGACGACACCGCGCCGATCGCCGTGCCGGCCGGCGCGTCCCTGTCCTGCGTGTGGCTCGATGGCAGCGCGGCGGTCCTGAGCGGCCCGGCCAGCGCGGTGATCCAGCGCGGTGGTCTCTCGCTGGTCGGCGGCACCGCCTGGGCCGTGGCGGGGGCCGCCGGCCTGACCGTCGGCACACCCGACCGCCGGCTGCGGCTGCCCGATGGCGCACGGCTGGTGGTCAGCGTGCTCGACGGCGTCTCGGCCGTCGCGGTGCCGGCTGGCGCCCCGGCCGTGCCCGAGGCTCCCGCCCCCGGACGCCTGGCCGCCCTCGGCGCCGAAGGCGCGTGGGAACCGCCGCGTCCGGTCGCCGGCAGCATGGCCCTGCCAGGGCCCTGGTGGGAGGTCGAGCTGCGCGTCACGGGCTGGGACGAAAGCGGCCGGCTGCGCCTGGTCTGCGACCCCGCGCCTGAGATCGCGCTGACACCGTCCAGCCTGATCCTGCCCGAGGGCCGCGTCGCCAGCCTGTCCGGCGTCCCGGCCGATGCCCGCAGCCTGCTCCTGCGCCTGCGCGGCCGCCGCGCCCAGATCGTGGTCGATGGCGCCGACCCCCACGAGCTGATCCTGCCGGCCCCGCCGACCGCCCTGCGCGTGGAGCGCGCGGGGGCGGCAGGTCCCGAAGCCATGCTGCGCACCGGTCCGCCCCAGGTCCCGCCGCTGCCACTGGCGGGCTGGTGAATCGTCGCACGCTGCCGGCCATGCGCCGACTCCTCTGCCTGCCCATCCTCCTGCTCGCCGCCTGCGGCCCTGAAGCCGCCCCAGGACCGCGGGCTTCAGCCCGCGTCGAACCGCCAGCGGCCAGCGACCAGCAGCCGGCGACCAGCAGCCAGCAGCCAGCAGCCAGCCAGCAGCCGGCCTCCAGCAGCCAGCCAGCAGCCGAAGCCATCGACGAACGTTTCGCCACCACCCGCGACGGCTGGCGCGTGGACTACCATCTGCGCCTGCCCGCCCTGCCTGCCGACACGTCCAAGCGCCTGCGCCGGGCGTGCACCGCCTGGCTGTTCCAGGGTCTGGCCGAGACCCGGCCGACGATGGCCGAGAGCGGCGAGGCGGCGCTGGCCACGCTGATCGCCGATGGTGGCAAGCCCGCCGGCGGCGAGCCGTGGTACAGCGAACGCGCGGTGGTGGCGATGCAGCAGGGTGGCGGCTGGCTGGCCCTGCGCCGCAGCGAGCGCTCCTTCGCTGGTGGTGCGACGGCCGCCGCCCGGATCGAGAGCCTGATCCTCGAGCTCGACGGCGTGCGCGCCCTGACCCTCGACGAGGTGGTCCCGCCAGAGCGCCAGGAGGCGCTGCGACTGCAGCTGGCGCGCGAGCTGCGCCGCATCCGCGGTCTGCCTGCGGACGGCCCGCTGACCAGCGTGGTCGCCAGCGACGGGGAGCTGCCCATCCCGGTGCCGCTGCTGTCGGCCGAAGGGGCACGCTTCGTGTGGAACCCGTACGAAATCGGCCCGCTCAGCGATGGGGTCTACGAGGCGACTATGACCGCCGAGCAGGTGCGCCCGTCGCTGGCCGTCGACCCCTGGGCCAGGCCCTGATCAGGCCAGGCGCACCGGCTTGCCGCTGGCCGCCGCCGCGTCGATCGCGCGGGTGAGGCGCAGGGTCGCCACGCCGTCAGCGTAGCTGCACGGCACGGCGCGCTGATCGCCCGCCGCGACCGCTGCGAGGAAGGCCGCGGCCTGGCGCTTGAAGCCGTCGCTTTCGCCGGGGATGCGCTGCACCTCGCCGCCGGCGGCGTGCAGCTCGGCGTCGAGGGCCCAGCCGCTCAGGCGTGCCGACCAGCCACGGGCGTGCAGCTGGATGCCGATCGGATCGAGGGCGTGGCCGGGCAGCGCGTGGCAGCTGGTCTGCACATTGGCCACCGCGCCGGAGGCGAAGCGGATGGTCGCGCAGATCGCATCGTCGACGTCGAAACCCTCGACCCCGGTGACGAAGCCGTGCGCGGCGGTGGCGCTGACCTCGACCGCCTCGCCCAGCCAGACCCGCAGCAGGTCGACGAGATGGGTCGCCTGCTCGCTCATCTGCCCGCCTGAGCCGGCGCGCGAGCGCCACCACGTCGGCCCCGGCATCGGCGAGTGCCACCAGGCGTTGGCCACCGCCGGAGCGGTGCCGGCGCACAGCTCGCGCACCCGCGCGACGATGGCGCGCGTGCGGTTGTGGTAGGCGGCGCCAGCGATGGTTCCCGCCTCGGCGAAGGCGAGCGCGGTGGCGGCGGCCTCGTCAGGATCGATGCCGACCGGCTTCTCCACCAGCACCCCGCGCACGCGGCCGGCGCAGGCCCGGGCCAGGGCGGCGGCGGCCGCGGGGATGACGCAGATCCACAGCGCGTCGAGGCGCTCGCTGGCCAGCATGCGCTGCCAGTCGTCGTAGGCGGCGGCACCGCGCGGCTTGGCCAGGGCCTCGGCCTTGGCCAGCTGCCGTCCGGCGACGGCGACAGCCTGGTGGCCGGCGGCGGCGATGGCGTCGAGGTGCTGGCCGGATATCCAGCCGGTGCCGATGAGTCCTACGCGCATGTCAGATCTCCTGTCTGTCGAGGATGACGCCCCTGGTGCCGGAGGGAACGCCGTCGATGTCGGCGGACGGGGACGAGGAGGCGGTCATATCCAACCTCCGGGCGCGATGCGCTGCGGTGCCGGAAAGTAGACGCGATGGGTCGGGGTGTGGCGGGCGCTCAGACCGCGACCGGCGCCTTGATGCCGGGCCACGGGTCGTAGCCGACGACCGAGACGTCCTCGAGCCGCAGCGCCGCGGGGTCGCGCAGGGTCGGCGCGAGGTGCAGGCGGGGCAGCGCACGCGGTTCGCGCGACAACTGCAGGCGCACCTGCTCGAGGTGGTTGCGGTAGATGTGCACGTCGCCGAAGCTGTGCACGAAGTCGCCGACCGCGAGATCGCAGCACTGCGCCACGACGTGGGTGAGCAGGGCGTAGCTGGCGATGTTGAACGGCACGCCGAGGAAGCTGTCGGCCGAGCGCTGGTAGAGTTGGCAGCTCAGCTTCCCGTCCTGGACGTGGAACTGGAAGAAGGTGTGGCAGGGCGGCAGGGCGACGCGGTCCTGCTCGCGCGGGTTCCAGCCGCTGACGATCAGGCGCCGGCTGTCGGGGTTGCGGCGGATCTCGGCCATGACCCAGGCGATCTGGTCGACGCCGTCCCTGGCATAGGACCCGTCGGGCATGGTGCTGGCGCCGAAGTTGCGCCACTGGTGGCCGTAGACCGGGCCGAGGTCGCCGGCAGCGCGGCCGAAGCGCGCGCACTGCTCGGCCGTCGCCCATTCGTCCCAGATGGTGACGCCGTGCTCGTTGAGCCACTGGTTGTCGCAGCGCCCGTTGAGGAACCAGGCCAGCTCCCACACGATCGACTTGAGGTGCAGCTTCTTGGTCGTCACCAGCGGGAAGCCGGCACTGAGGTCGAAGCGCAGCTGGTGGCCGAAGACCCCGATCGTGCCGGTGCCGGTGCGGTCGTTGCGCGGCCGGCCCTCGGCAAGGATGCGGTTCAGCAGGTCGTGATATTGCTTCACAGAGGCAACCTGTCGTAAGGGATCCCGTTGCTAAGCTTGAAAAGCAGGCGTGGCACTACCTGGCGTCCGCCGAGCGAGCGCCCGGACGAGCGATGGACGGTGGGAGCGTCTCCGTGTGGTCGATGTCGCGAGTTCGCAGCGAGACTGGAACGAACGACACCGCTTGGTGAATCGACGCGCGTCAGCGCGGCGTGTCGAGCGGGGGATCCGGGGGCGAAGGCCTCCGGCGGGGACGTGGGGCTGGGCCCCACGAGCTAGAGCCAGAACCAGCCGGCCACAAACAGGCCGATCGCCGCGAGCCACAGCAGCCACAGCCACCACGGGATCGGGCGCTCGACGCGCTTGGCCGCCGCATCGCGGATCTCCTGGCTGCGGCTGCGCGCCTCGCCCATGATCTTGGATGACAGCTGCGGATCCTCGAGCGGCACCGCAGCGGCGCCGCTCGCCGTGTCGCGGTGGGCGCGCAGGGCGTCAACCATGATCTGCGAGGCCTTGCGGTCGGCGGGGGTCTCGCCGAGTCCGGCGGTCAGGTCGTGGGAGCTCTGCTCGGGCACGTCGGCAAGCGTCGGTCGGGACGGCGCAGGGCAAGTGCGGGATCCGGTCCGGCCGGCTCCTCAGAACAGCCGGTTGAGCCCGTTGAGCGCCGCCACCCGGTAGGCCTCGGCCATGGTCGGATAGTTGAAGGTGTTGCTGACGAACCACTTCAGCGTGTTGTTGGGCGCCGGCTGGGCCATCACCGCCTGGCCGATGTGGATGATCTCGGTGGCCTGGTAGCCGAAGCAGTGGATGCCGAGGATCTCCAGGGTGTCGCGGTGGAACAGGATCTTCAGCATGCCGACGGTCTGGCCGACGATCTGGGCCCGGGCCAGGCTGCGGAAGAGCGAGTGGCCGACCTCGTACGGCACCTTGGCCTCGGTCAGCTCGCGCTCGGTGCGGCCGATCGAGCTGATCTCCGGGCTGGTATAGATGCCGGTGGGGACATCGCGGCCGAGACGGCGGTCGCAGGCCTGGCTGCCGTCGAGGTTGCACACCGCCGCCCGGCCCTGGTCGTAGGCGGCGCTGGCCAGGCTGGGCGGGCCGGTGACGTCGCCGACGCCGAAGATGGTCGGGACGCTGGTGCGGAACTGGTCGTCGACGGGAATCTGGCCGCGGCTGTTGGGCTTGATGCCGACGTTCTCCAGGCCGATGTCCTCGACGTTGCCGGAGCGGCCGTTGGCCCACAGCAGCACATCGGTCATCAGCTTCTTGCCGCTCTTGAGGTGCAGCACGACGCAGTCGTCGCGCGCCTCGACCCGCTCGGCCTCCTCGTTGTGGCGCACCAGGCAGCCCTGGTCGCGCAGGTGGTAGGCAGCAGGCGGTCGCGCGTGTTGACCAGATTCACCTTGATGCCGAGGTTGCGGAACATCGAGGCGTATTCGCAGCCGATGACGCCGGCGCCGTAGATGGTGATCGACTGCGGCGTCTCCTGCATGTCGAGGATGGTGTCGCTGTCGCGCACGCGCGGATGGGTGAAGTCGACGTCGGCCGGACGATAGGGCCGGCTGCCGGTGGCGATGACGATGGCCTTGGCGGCGTAGCGCTCGCGCCCGCCGTGGTGGTCCTCGACCTCGACCGTGCGCGGGTCGATGATGCGGGCCTGCCCGCGCAGCACCTGCACGTGGTTGCGCTCGTAGAAATCCGAGCGCATCGACACCTGCTTGCGGATCACGCCGTCGGCGGCCTTGAGCAGGGCCGGGATCGAGACCTCGCCGCCACCGCCCATCGCCTTGGTCAGCGGGTTCGAACGCATGCCGGCCCACTGGAAGATGGCTTGGCGCAACGCCTTGCTCGGGATGGTGCCCCAGTGGGTGCAGCCGCCGCCGACGTCGCGGTACTTCTCGGCCACCGCCACGGTGAGGCCGCTCTTGGCCGCCTGCATCGCGGCGCCTTCGCCGCCTGGACCGGAACCGATGACGAAGAGGTCGAGTTCCGACATGCCCTGAGGCTACGGTGGACAGGAGCTTCGTGAAACCGGAAACCTGGAACCCGGCACCAGCCTGCGTTTCCCGAAGCTGCCGGTCCGGCACGTCTCCCGGTTGCGACCGGCGCGCCGACCCGACGATACCGCGATGCGCAACGCCGACGCCCGGCAGTCGTCCCTTTTCGCCATGGTCCAGCCGGAGGATCGCGTGCCCAAGGCGCACCCGCTGCGCAAGGTGCGCGAGGCTACCGCCGGGGCGATCGCCGACATGCGCCACCGCATCGATGCGGTCTATCCCGCCGGCAAGGAGCTGGCCGCCGCCCCCGAGGAGATCCTGCGCGCACTGCTCCTGTCGGCGCTGTACGGCATCCCCAGCGAACGCCGGCTGATGGAGGAGCTGGAATACAACCTGCTCTACCGCTGGTTCGTCGGCCTGCAGCTCGATGATCAGCTGTTCGACCGTCAGACCTTCCGCAAGCACCGCGACCGCCTGGAGAAAGCCGGTGTCGTGCGCGACTTCGCCTCCCGCACGCTGTCGCGGTTGGCCCCGGGCGTCCTGCGCAACCCGCATTTCTCTCCCAACCGGCCACTGCTGGAGAGCTGGGTCGGGCAGCTGCGCTGGGACAAGTAGATGCCCCGCGCCTGGCGCCTGCTCTCCTCGGAATCCGTGGTCGCCTCGCCGTGGTTCAGCCTGCACCGCGAGCGGCTGGAGACCGGACGCGGCCACGTCCTCGATCCGTTCTGGCGCATCGACGCGCCGTCGTGGGTCTGCGTGGTGGCGATCACCCCTGACGACCAGGTCGTGCTGGTCGAGCAGTACCGCCGCGGCTGCGACCGCATCGCGCGCGAGTTGCCGGCCGGCAACCTCGAGGCGGGCGAGGATCCCGCCGCCTGCGCCGTGCGCGAACTGGCCGAGGAGACCGGCTACCGCGCCATCGGCGCGCCGGAGCCGCTCGGCGTGCTCTACGCCGAGCCGGCACGCTCGAGTGCGCGGGCGCACGGCTTCCGCTGCCGCGTCGAGGCCATCCCCGGCCGCGATGCGCAGGAGGCGAGCGAGGACATCGCCACCGTGCTGGTGCCGCGCGCGGCGCTGCTGGCCGACCCGGCGGCCTGCGGCATGGTCCACGCCGTGCACCACGCCTTCCTCGCCAAGGCCTGTTGAGACATAGGGTTCCGCGGGGACTAGAAATGGGCTTGCGGCCTCGTGCTGTTCGATTATGTTCGTTCTCACACGATGCGACAGCTGGCCGAAGACCGCCTGGGACTGCTGCAGCGCCTGCTCACCAAGCAGGGCTCGGTCGCGGTGTCGGATCTGGCCAAGCGCTTCGACGTCTCGGAGATGACCATCCGGCGCGACCTCGAAAAGCTGTCGGCGGCCGGCGCCGTCGCCCGCGTGCATGGTGGCGCAGTGGCGCAGGGCCGGCTGTCCTTCGCCGCCCGCCTCGAACGCGGCGGCAAGGCCAAGCACAGCGCGGCTGCCAAGCTGCTGCCGCTCATCCCCGCCAGCGGCGCGATCTACCTCGACGGCTCGACCACGGTGTTCCAGCTCGTCGGTCTGCTTGGCGCGCGGCCGGGGCTGACCGCAGCGACCAACAACCTCGACACCTTCCTCGCCCTCACCCGCGTGCCCGGCGTCGTGCCGGTGCTGGTCGGCGGGGCGCTCAACCGCGAGACCGACAACTTCGTCGGCGCGCTGGCGCGGCGCGTGCTCGACGGCCTCGCCTTCGACCTCGCCTGCTTCAGCGCCTTCGCCCTCGACCCGCAGGTCGGGCCGAGCGAACCGGCGAGCGAGGACGCCGAGCTGAAGGCGCACGTCTGCGGGCGTTCGCGCCGCGCCGCCCTGGCCGTCGACGCCGCCAAGCTCGGCAGCCGCGCCGCCGGCGCCTGGCAGCTGCCGGCCGAATCGATCCTCGCCACCGACCTCGCTCCCGGCGACCCCCGCCTGACCCCCTACCGTCCACGCTTCACGGAGATCATCTGACATGGCCAGCATCGTCGTCCTGCCCAAGCAGGGCAATTCGGTCGAATCCTGCATCATCGTACGCTGGCTGAAGAACGTCGGCGACGCCTGCGAGGTCGAGACCGACAAGGCCACCGTCGAGGTGCCCGCCACTGCCAGCGGCACCTTGCTGGCGCAGGTCCGGAAGCAGGGCGAGGACGTGCCGGTGCAGACCCCGATCGCGGTGATCGGCAATGCCGGCGAGGATGTCGCTGCGCTGCTCGGTGCGCCCGTAGCGCCCGTAGCGCCGGCTTCAGCCGGCACGGACGGCGGGCTTCAGCCCGCCGCTGCTCCGGCCCCGATCAAGCCGACTGAAGTCGGCGCTACGGACGCCGGCTCCAGCCCGCGCGCCCGCGAGGCCGCCGCCGCCAAGGGCGTCGACATCAGCGCCATCGCCGGCAGCGGGCCCAACGGCCTGGTCATCGAGCGCGACATCGCCAACGCCCCGCGCATGACCCCGGCCGCCCGCGCCGCCGGCGGCGCCATCCCCGCGAGCGGCACCGGTCTGGCCGGCACCATCACCGCGGCGGACCGTGCTGCGTCGCCAGCGGCCAGCGTCCAGCGGCCAGCGGCCAGCGGCCAGCAACCAGCAGCCAGCGGCCAGACCACCGACCTCCCGGTCAAATCCATCCGCAAGGTCATCGCCGAGCGCATGCGCCAGTCGATCTCGACCACCGCGCAACTGACCCTGAACACCACGGCGAAGGCCACGGCGATGAACGCCCTGCGCGCGCGCTACAAGGCGGCCGGCGAATCGGTCGGCCTGGCGGCGCCCTCGGTCAACGACCTCATCCTCTTCGCCGTGTCGCGCACGCTGCCGAAGTTCCCGGCGGTCAACGCGCACTTCCTCGGCGACAAGATCCGCCAGTTCAGCGACATCCACCTTGGCGTCGCGGTCGACACCGAGCGCGGCCTGATGGTGCCGGTGGTCAATGAAGGCCCTGGCCAAGGTCTGCCAGGAGGGCGCGGTGAAGCCCGAACAGCTGGCCGGCAGCACCTTCACCGTCACCAACCTCGGCGCCCTGGGCATCGAGCATTTCACCCCGGTGCTGAACGTGCCGGAGGTCGCCATCCTCGGCGTCGGCGGCATCGTCCTGCGCCCGTACGAAGGACCGAAGGGCGTCGAGTTCATCCCCTCGATCGCGCTCTCGCTCACCATCGACCACCAGGGCCTCGACGGCGCCCCGGCCGCCCGTTTCCTCCAGGCGCTGGTCAAGGCCATCGAAGCCATCGACCTGGTGGTGGCAGCATGACGTTCTTTGCCACAGAGGCACAGAGAAGCACAGAGGGCCACAGAGACGGCCAGCTGGGGCTTCGACTCTGTGGCCCTCCGTGGAACTCCGTGTCTCTGTGGCAGAAAGCCCTCATCTATGCCTGATATCTACGACCTGATCGTCATCGGTGCCGGCCCCGCCGGCTACGTCGCCGCCGAGCGCGCCGGCGAAGCCAAGCTCAAGACCCTGCTGATCGAGCGCGAGGAGCACCTCGGCGGCGTGTGCCTGAACTGGGGCTGCATCCCGACCAAGACCTGGCTGGCGTGCTCGAAGCTCTACTACCAGGCGACGCACGGCGCGGCCTTCGGCGTCTCGGCCCAGAACGTCGCCCTCGACTTCGCCAAGGTGCAGGAGCGCAAGGCCAAGGTGCAGGGCCAGCTGCGCCAGGGCATCAAGGGCCTGATGCGCAAGTTCGGCGTCACCGTGGTGAGCGGCGGCGCCAAGCTGGTCGCCGCCGGCAAGGTCCAGGTCGGCGAGACGGTGTATGAGGCGAAGAACGTCCTCATCGCCAGCGGCAGCCGGCCGGCCAAGCCGCCGATCCCCGGCCTCGACGGGCCGAACGTGGTCGACTCGTCCGGCATCCTCGCGCTGACCTCCCTGCCGAAGAAGCTGGCGGTGATCGGCGGCGGCGTCATCGGCGTCGAGTTCGCCTGCTTCTTCGCCCAGGCCGGCGTCGCGGTCGAGGTGATCGAGCTGATGCCTGAGATCGGCGGCGCCATCGATCCCGACTGCGCGCGCATCCTGCGCGAGGAGCTGAGCGCCAAGGGCGTCACCTTCCGCCTCGGCTACAAGGTGCAGAAGGTCGACGCGGCCGGCGTGCACGCGGTCGACGGCGGCGGCAACGCCGTGCACATCCCCGCCGACCTCGTGCTGTGCTCGGTCGGGCGCACGCCCAACACCGAGAACCTCGGGCTGGAAGCCGTCGGCGTCGACCTCGACCGCCGCCTCATCCGCGTCGACGAGCAGGGCCGCACCAACATCCCCGGAGTGTGGGCGGCGGGCGACTGCTGCTCGCGCATCATGCTGGCCCACGTCGCCAGCCGGCAGGCCGAAGTAGTGGTCAACAACCTCGCCGGGCGCAAGGACCGCATGCGTTGGAAGGCGGTGCCGGGCGTGGTCTACAGCAGCCCGGAGATCGCCGGTGTGGGACTCACCGAAGCCGCAGCCAAGGCCGAGGGCGTGCCGGTAACGGTGGCCAAGTGGCCGCTGCAGGCCAACGGCCGCTTCATCGCCGAGAACGACGGCAAGGGCCTGGTGAAGGTGCTCTTCCACGCCACCGACCGCCGCGTCCTGGGCGTGCACATCGCCGGCGGCGCGGCCGGCGAGATGATCGCCGGCGCCGCCATCGCCATCGAGTCCGAACTGCGCATCGACGAGCTGGCTGAGGTCATCTGGCCGCATCCGACGGTCGGTGAAGCGCACAAAGACGCGATATACCCCCTCCTTCATCACTGATGCCTCTTTCGCCACAGAGACACGGAGATCCACAGAGGGCCACGGAGACGAACATGGAAGCCGGGCAGGACTGACCTGACCCTCTCCTCTGTGGCCCTCCGTGGATCTCTGTGCCTCTGTGGCCAAAAACCCTCACATAATCCGGAACATCCCATGCCCAAGCACCTCTTCATCGATCCCGCCACCGCCCGCGCCTCGGGCTTCATCGACTCACCGCGCATCCCGCTGTGCCAGTACGCCACGCCGATCGGCGATGAGCTCGGCCGCTACGGCAAGACCGCCCTGGTCGGCGTGCTCGAGGACATGGTCCTGATCCGCGAGTTCGAGACCATGCTGCACAAGATCAAGATGGAGGGCAGCTACGAGGGCGTGAAGTACGAGCACGCCGGCCCCGCCCACCTCTCGATCGGTCAGGAAGCCTCCAGCGTCGGCCAGGCCCTCGAACTGGGCATCGACGACCACATCTTCGGCAGCCACCGCAGCCACGGCGAGATCCTGGCCAAGGGCATGAGCGCGATCCGCAAGCTCGCGGAGGCCGACCTCGACAAGGTCATGCGCGGCTTCGACGGCGGCGCCATCCTCAAGGTGATCGAGCCCGGCTTCTCCGGCAGCGGCAAGGCCCTGGCCACCCGCTTCCTGGTCTACGGCGCGCTCGCCGAGATCTTCGCCCGCGTGCCCGGCTTCAACAAGGGCCTCGGCGGCTCGATGCACGCCTTCTTCACCCCCTTCGGCATCTACCCGAACAATGCCCTGGTCGGCGGCAGCGCCGACATCGCCATGGGCGCTTCGCTGTTCAAGCGCGTCAACGGCAAACCCGGCATCGTCGTGGCCAACATCGGCGACGCCTCGATGGGCTGCGGCCCTGTGTGGGAAGCGCTGAACTTCGCCTCGATGGACCAGCTGACCAAGCTGTGGCCCGAGCACCGCCGCGGCGGCCTGCCGATCATCTTCAACTTCATGAACAACATGTACGGCATGGGCGGCCAGACGGTCGGCGAGACGATGGGCTTCCAGGTCCTCGCCCGCATCGGCCTGGCGGTCAATCCCGACGGCATGCACTCCGAGCGCGTCGACGGCTACAACCCGCTCGCCGTCGCCGACGCGGTGCGGCGCAAGAAGGCGCTGCTGGCCAGCGGCAAGGGCCCGGTCCTGCTCGACACGCTGACCTACCGCTACAGCGGCCACTCGCCGTCCGACGCCTCCAGCTACCGCGAGAAGGCCGAGGTCGAGGCGTGGCAGGCGGTCGACTCGATCAACGGCTACGCCGATACACTCAAGAAGGCCGGCATCCTCGACGACGCCGGCATCCAGGGGGTCAAGGACCGCGCCAAGGCGCTGATGCTGGCGGTGCTGCCGCTGGCCATCGACCCGGTGAAGAGCCCGCGCATCCAGCCCGAGGAGATCGGCAAGCTGATGCTCTCGAACCGCACGGTCGAGAAGATGTCGGAAGCCAAGCCCGAACTGCTCGACGTCAGCGAGAACAATCCGCGCATCAAGCAGATCGCCGGCAAGGTGCGCTCGCTCGTCGGTCAGGCGGCCGCCGTGCCGAAAGCCAAGCAGTACAACGTCTCGGACGGCATCTTCGAAGCGATGCTGCACCACTTCAAGACCGACCCGACGATGGCGGCCTGGGGCGAGGAGAATCGCGACTGGGGCGGCGCCTTCGGCGCGTACCGCGGTTTGACCGAGGCCCTGCCCTACCACCGGCTGTTCAACAGCCCGATCTCCGAAGGCGCCATCGTCGGCGCCGGCGTCGGCTACGCCCTGGCGGGCGGCCGCGCGGTGGTCGAGCTGATGTACTGCGACTTCCTCGGCCGCGCCGGCGACGAGGTGTTCAATCAGATGGCCAAGTGGCAGTCGATGAGCGCCGGCGTGCTGACCATGCCGCTGACCCTGCGCATCTCGGTGGGCAGCAAGTACGGCGCCCAGCACAGCCAGGACTGGGTGGCGATGGTCGCCCACATCCCCGGCCTGAAGGTCGCGTTCCCGGCCACGCCCTACGACCACAAGGGCATCCTGCACAGCGCCCTCTCCGGCACCGATCCGGTGGTGTTCTTCGAGAGCCAGCGCCTCTACACCCAGGCCGAGGTGTTCGAGAAGGACGTGCCGGCCGGCTTCTACACCGTGCCCGAGGGCCAGCCGGCGATCCGCCGCGCCGGCACCGACGTACCATCATCACCCTCGGCGCGACGCTCTACCGCGCGCTCGAGGCCGCCGACCTGCTGGCCAAGCAGGGAGTCTCGGCCGAGGTCATCGACCTGCGCTGGGCCGTGCCGCTCGACTACGACATCCTGGTCCAGTCGGTGAAGAAGACGGGCCGCGTCATCTGCGCGTCGGACGCCTGCGAGCGCGGCAGCTTCATGCACACCGTCGCCGGCGGCCTGACCAAGGCCTGCTTCGGCCGCCTCGACGCCCCGCCGATCGTCATCGGCGCGCGCAACTGGATCAGCCCCTGCGCCGAGATGGAGAACGACTACTACCCGCAGGCCGCCTGGTTCCTCGACGCCATCCACGAGCAGCTCCTGCCGCTCAAGGACTGGAAGCCGGTGACCAACCAGACCACCGGCGAGGCGCTCAAGCGGGCGCGCGCGGGGATCTGAGTGCTGGCGACTGGTCGCTGGCCGCTGGTCGCTGGTCGCTGGCCGCTGGACTGGCGCCAGGGGGTGGAATGCCATATGATCGGGCATGGTCCCCACGCCCGACCTGCTCCGCCGCTACAGCCTGTTCGGCGGCCTCATCGACAGCCAGCTGCAGGCCCTGGTCGCGCGCGTCTGCGTGACCGAGGTCGCGGCCGGCGCCGTGATCATGCGCGAGGGCGAGAAGGGTGACCGGCTCTACTGCCTGGTCAGCGGCGAGGTCGAAGTCCGGCGCGGCGACCGCGTCCTCGTCCGCCTGGGCGCCGGCGAGACGATCGGCGAGATGGAGTTGATCGACATGAACCCGCGTTCGGCCACCGTCGTGGCGCTGACCCCCTGCTCGCTCGTCGCGCTGGCGCGGCGCGACATCCTCGCGCTGCAGCGCGAGGACCTGCCGGCCTTCACCCTGGTGATCATGAACCTCGCCCGCGACCTCAGCCGCCGCCTGCGCCAGATGGACGCGGCGGCGGCCGGGAGCACGCCATGAGCCAGTTCCCGATCCCGCGCGACCGTCGCTTCGCCGCCGGCCAGGTGATCATGTGCGAGGACGACGACGCGGCGAACATGTACATCATCAAGCGCGGCAAGGTGCGCGTGCTCAAGCGCAGCCGGCGCGGCGATGTGCTGCTCGGCGACCTCGGCCCCGGCAACCTCTTCGGCGAGATGTCGCTGGTCATCGCCATGGAGGACACTTCGTGCATCGAGCTGCCCTACCAGCTGATCGAGGACTCGGTCGAGCGCTCGGCGCCTTGGGTGGTCGCCATCCTGCGCATCCTGGTACTGCGCCTGCGCGCCGCCGACACCGCCCTGGCCAGCAACCGTGCGCCCAAGGATTCCGGCGACATCCCGATCGACGCGGTGACCGAGCGGCATATGCGCAAGATCGTGCGCCAGCTCGAGGAGACTTCGGCGCTGGAATGGGAACGTCTCGCCGCCGGCCGCCCGCCCCGCTGAACGTACGGCCAGAAGGCCAGCGCCAGCCGCGCTGAACGTCAGCGTCCGCCGACGAACAGCGAGGCGAACAGCCGATGGAGCAGTCCGCGCGGCGCCGGCGGGTCCAGCGTCGCCGCGAGCAGTCCGGCGCGATCGGTGCCGGCGAGCCGGCGCAGCGCCGCGTCCTCGTCGGCCCAGCCGCCAGCTGCACGCAGGTCGGCGAGGCCGCCACGTGTCCGCGTCCAGCGCATGGCCAGGACCTGGGCGATGAGGTAGGCGTGATGCGAGGTGGCCGGATCGCGGAAAGCGGCCGAATTCCACAGCGCGGCGGGATCGGTCCGGCGCCACAACGCCAGGCAGTCGGCGAAGTCATACTCGTCGGTGAACGGATCGCGCCGATTGCCCATCCACGTCTCGACCTCGCAGGCGATGCCCTCCTGCAGCCACAGGGGGATGCCGTCGGTGGACAGCACGGCGTGGACCAGTTCGTGGGCGAAGGCGGCGTCGAGCGCGTCCCAATCGCGCACGGGGATGGCGAGGTGGCCGACCGGCCAGCTGCGCCAGCAGCCGCCGTCGATGATGCTGTGCTCCGGCGGATCGTCGGGGCGGGCGAACAGGCCGTGGTAGGCGAGCTGCGCCTCCTCGTCGGGCAGCAGCACGGCGGCGATGGGCTCGCGACCGGGGTCGAGGCCCATCTGGTCCAGGCGGGTGAGCGCGTGGTGGGCGTGCTGCGTCAGCTCGGCGTGTTCCGATGCATCTGCGCGCGTCGCCCAGAGGAAGCGTCCATCGCCGGTGACGCGCCAGCCCGCGCCAAGCGATTCGCAGAGGGCGGTGAGGAATTCGAAGGCGGTAGGGAGGGCTTTGGCCACGGAGCCGTAGCGTGACGAGCCAGCGGCCAGCGGCCAGCGGCCGTTGGGCAGCAGCCTGGGACCGACGAGCTCCAGCTCGTCGGCGGGGCATTGGTCGCAGATCACCAT
>JAIFKN010000002.1 GCA_020049615.1 bacterium
AACAGCCACGAGGTGACGATGACCTTCCCGGCCCCGGCCTCGATCCACGACTTCGCGTTGGTCGCATCGACGCCTCCTCCGAGGTGCAGGCCGTCGGGCCACGCCGCCAGCGCGGCGCGGGCAGCCTCGTCGTTGCCCTTGCCCAGCTTGATGACGTGCCCGCCGATGAGCCCATCGCGGCGGTACATCGCGGCGAAATGCCCGGGCGGCTGGCTGGCGACGAAGTTGGTCTTCGGCTGGACCCCCTCCGCCAGCGTCCCGCCGACGATCTGCTTGACCACGCCGTCGTGCAGATCGATGCACGGCCTGAAGAGTGTCATGATCTGGCTGCTGGCCGCTGGCCGCTGGTCACTGGCTGCCTACTTCTTGATGACCGGCTTCTCGTCCGGGTCGCTGTAGTCAGGCCCGCCGAGGATGCCGCTGCGGCGCATCTGCTCGGTCATCAGCTGGCGCACCAGCTTGACGCCCTGGAGGATGCCGTCGCCCTGGGTGGCGGCGCCGGTGCGATGCAGGAACTTGGCCAGCGCCTGGTAGGCGTTCAGCGCGTGCGGCGACAGCGCCGCCTGCACATGCTGCGGCGGCAAGGCCTGCGGCAGCACCTGGGTGAGCAGGGCGGCGAACTCATCGCGCGACAGGTCGGTGAGCTGGGCTCCGACCGCCTGCTGCGCCAGCTTCTCGAGCAGCTGGCCGAGCTGTCCGGCCATCTGCTTGACCTGCGGCTGCAGGGCGGTCGCCTCGGGGCTGGCGAGGAAGGCCTTCCAGTCGACCGGGGCGCCGCCGCCGGCCGGCGGCTCGCCCTCCTCGGGCGGAACCTCGGCCTCGCCAGGTCCGGCGCCGAGGTCGTAGGACGGCGGCGCGTCGCTCACCGGCACCGGCGTCTTGCCAGGAGCCTTGGCTGTTGGCGGTTCGGCCGGCTTTTCCGCTGGCTTGGCGGGTTCCGTGTAGAGGTGATCAGCGAAGACCACCTGCCATTCGGCGGAGAACTGCTTCACCGCCTCGCGGTCGCGGCCGTCCACCACCGCCTTCTTGATCCGCTGCAGCTCGAAGCGGTCGCAGAAGCGGTCGCCATCGACCACCGCCTGGGCCAGGGCGCCGGCCTCGGCGTCGCCGAGGACGGCCAGGGCGCGCACCGCATGCTCGCCCAGGCCGGTGCCACCCGACTTCGCCTTGGCGATCTCGACGGCGACGCGCGCGCGCAGCGCTGGCGCGAGATCCGGAGAGGCCTTGCCGACGGCAGCGAGGACGGCCAGGCCCCAGTAGGCGTTGTCGCGCTGGTCGAGACCGCCGTCGGCGACCGCCGCCAGCAGCTGCGCCTGCGCGCCGAGACGGCCGAGCGCCCAGGCGGCAGCGCGTCCGGGCAGGCCCTCCTGCTTGAGCAATGGGATAAGCTCGGCGGCGAGCGACGTGCCCTGCAGACCGGCGATGATCGCCGCCGCAGGGGCGGCGGACGAGGCGAGCAGGGGCTTCAGCTGGGCAGCATCGCCCGGAGCTGCCGCGATGGTCTCGGCGAGCAGCTTGCCGTCGCGGACCAGGTCATCGGAAGTCATGGTTTTCCCACCAGTGATCAGGCTTTTGATCCGGTCGAACATGGCGTCTCCAGGGCGGCGATCTTGGCGATGCGGTTGAGGTGCCTGGGCCCCTCGTCGGCGCGCGCGCCGAGCCAGGCGTCGACCGTCGCCGCGGCGGCGGCGGGATCGAGGACTCGGGCGCCCAACGCCAGCACCTGGGCGCGGTTGTGCTCCCAGGCCAGGCGACCGGTGTCCGGCGAGTGGGCCAGGCCGCAACGGATGCCGTCGATCTTGTTGGCGGCGATGCTGATGCCGATGCCGGTGCCGCAGATGACCACGGCACGCTCGGCGCGTCCCTCGAGCACGGCCTTGCACGCCACGGCGGCATAGTCGGGATAATCGACGCTGCCCTCGCCGTCGACGCCGAGGTCCTCGACCTCGTGGCCGCGGCCGCGGAGATGGTGGATCAGGCTGCGCTTGAGGGCCGGCGAGGCTTCATGGCGGAAGGCTGTCCGGCTGCGGTTGGAGGCCAGCGGTAACTATACGGGGGCGGGCGCCGAGCAGTGGTGGGCGGATACGATGGGCGCAGCCCATCCGCCCACGGTTTCGGAGCCATGCGACGAAACCGAGCTGCGACAAAGCCCGCGGGGGCAGGCCCGCAGGGCCGCGGGGGCGGAGCCCCTGAACAGTCACGGCCAGCGAAACCCGGCTCAGGCCTTGGCCGCGGCCTGGGCCGTGCCGAGGACCTGGTCGAGGTACTGCTCCATCGCCTTGGCCTCGCGGATCTCCATCGCCACCTGGGCGCCCTGCCCGCTCTTCTGCAGCTGGTCGGCGATGTCCTGCGGCTTGCGGCCGGTCTGCTGCGCAGCCATCATGATCTGCTCGCGGAAGTCGTCGTCGGTCAGCTGCACGTCGAGCTGGTCGCCGAGGGCGACCATGATGACGTGGCGCTTGAACGCCTTCTCGATGTTGGCCTTGGCTTCGCTCTTGGCCTTGGCCACGTCTTCCTTCTTCTCGCTCGCCTTGGCCTCGGCGTCGGTCTCGGCGCGGGTGATGGCGGCGGCGAGGGCCTTGGGCGGCAGTTCGACGGTGATCTTCTCGATCAGGGCGGCCGACAGCTGCTCGAGCTGCTTGCCGCGCACTTCGCCCTGCTTGCGCGAGGCGATGCGCTGCTTGAGCGTCTCCTTCAGCCCGGCGAGGTCCTTGGCGCCGACCTTCTGCGCCAGGGCGTCGTCCAGCGCGGCGGCGCGCATGCGGTTGGCCGAGGCGATGGTGACGGCGAGGTGGGCGTTCTTGCCGGCCTGTTCGGCCGGGGTGAAGTTGGCCGGCAGGGCGGTGTCGAACTCGATCTTCGAGCCGACCTTGGCGCTGGCGAAGGCCGCAACGACCTCCTTGGGCTGCTTGCCGAACAGCGGGTAGCCGCCGACCAGGTGGTTGAACTGGGCCAGCTTGCGCACTTCGACGCCGTCGACGGTCAGGCTGCCATCGAGGGTCACCGAGTCGTCCTCGATGACCAGCTCGTCGCCGCCCAGCGGGCTCATCTCACCCAGGCGCTTGGCGATCGAGCCGGCGAACTCCTCGACCTCGGCGTCGGTGACCGCGGTGTCACCGGCCTCGACCGTGAGCGACTTGGCGTCGGGGATGGCCACCACCGGGTAGACCTCGAAGCCGACGGTCAGCGAGAGGCCGGCCTTGCGCTCGATGCCTTCGTTGGCGATCTGGCCGAAGGGGCGCAGTTTGTGCTCCTTGAGCGCGCTGTTGACGCCCTCGTCGGCCAGGGCCTCCTCGGCCTGGGCCTGGGCGGCGGCGCCGTAGCGCTTCTCCAGCACGGCCTTGGGCGCCTTGCCCGGGCGGAAGCCTTCCATCTTCACCTCGCCGGCCAGGCTCTTGAGCAGCTTGGCCTTGCGCTCGGCGACCTCGGCCGGGGTGTAGCTGATGGTGACGCGCTTGGCGAGAGTTCCGGCGTCGGCGACCTGGACCTGCATGATGGGCTCCGCAAAAGGGGCGCGCAGTGTGCTGTCACGACCCCGGGGGGCAAGTCCCGCCGCGCACGGGTCGTTTCTGGCCCATCGCGAGATGGCGACGCCCCGACCTTGGCTGCGTAAATCTATTCCCGAGGCTCTGCCATGCTCGTGCGTCATTGCCTCGCTTTGCTCATCCTCGCGGCCGTCCTCGGCGGAACGGAATCCGCACCCAAGCCGGAGCCGAAGGCCGATGGGCAGCAGCCCCTCATACCGCAGATCGGCGGCATCACCGTCGATGTGCCGCCGTTCCGCTTCCGCACCGACGTCGGCGACACCGACAAGGAGCGCCGCGCCTTCGCCCAGCGCATCATGAAGCCGGTGCTGGAGACGACCAGCCACTTCCTCAAGGTCTATGGCCTCAAGCCGCGCGCCTTCGAGGACTACGCCGAATACTATAAAGGCGCCAACTACGAGAAGCTGGTGCGCATGGACGTGTGGCAGGACTACGAGTCCTTCCGCGAGAACTTCCAGCGCCGTTACGAGACCAAGACCATCCCCGGCGCCTTCTTCGGCTGGTCCACCGACAAGGACGCGTATGGCAAGCCGACCGGGGTCAAGATCCGCGAGATCGCGACCTCGTCCGAAGGCGCCGGTGATGAGCAGCTGCTGCGTCATCTCTACCACGAGCTCGGCCACCTGTTCATGCGCACCTACATGGTGGTGCCGGTCGAGGTGCCGAGCTGGATCGAAGAGGGCACCGCCGAGCTGTTCCAGTTCCGCATCGGCAACGGCACCAAGCCGGAGGCCGAGCGCACCCAGCGTCAGGGCTGGCTGGTCGAGCTGATCGCCGAGGGCACCTCCATCCCCTTCCCCGAGTTCGTCGCCGTGCGCAACATGGACAACCTCGACTTCACCTGGAAGGATCCGCTGCGCGGCACCCTGCAGTACGCCCAGGCCTGGTCGGTGACCGAGTTCGTCATCGCCAGCCCGCAGCGGGCCGATGCCTTCCTGAAGATGCTCGCCGAGTTCAAGCGCTCGGGCGAGGAACAGTTCAACACCCTGCTGCGCCAGGGGCTGAAGGGCGATCCGTTGTTCAAGCAGATGGAAGATCATCTCTACTCGGTCCAGGAGGCGGTGTTCAAGAAGGTCTTCGGCGCCGATCTGCTGAAGGTCGAGGCGTTGTGGAAGGAATGGGTCGGCAAGAACTACGACAAGGAGGTGGCGAAGAAGCCCGCGCTGCGCTACCACCGCGGCGAGTGGCGGCTGATCCGCGCCGAGCACGCCAAGAAGCCCGAGGACGCCCTGCCACAGCTCGCCCGCGCCGAGGAGCTGTTCCGCGAATGCATGGAGAAGGCCCCCACCTCGCCCGAGGGCTGGGTCGGCATGGGCCGCCTGCACCTGATGCGTGGCGAGCAGGAGCTGGCCTGGCCGGAGTTCGCCACCGCGCTTGAAAAGGGCAGCGACAACCCCGAGGCCATGCTCTACGGCGGCATCGCCCGGGTGCAGCGCAATGAGGCGGCGATGGCGATGCTGCCGCTGAGCAAGGTGGTCGCAGACCGTCCGAACTCGTTCACCGCCAACTACTGGTACGGCCGCGCCCTGGTCGCCGCGCGTGGCGACACCGCCGCCGCGGTCGCCGCCTTCTCCGCCGCCGGCGGGGTGGAGAAGGAACGCCAGGGCGAGTGCTCCTGGATGGAGGGTGTCGCGCACCTGGTTGGCGGACGCCAGCGCCAGGCCAGGCTCGCCTTCCTGCGCGCCCTGGGCCAACCTGGCGTACCCCAGCACGCGATCATCTGGCTGGCCTTCGCCACCGCCGCCGGGGACGAGCGGGCCGAAGCGATGAGCCTGATGGAGAAGGCGCCCGACCATCCCGATGCCGCGGTGCTGCAGCAGCGCCTCGCCGACAGCAACAAGCCGCTGCCGGCGATCATCAGCGATGCGCGCGGCCGTCCGCGGCTCGGCGCCGACGGCGACTACACGCCGCTCAAGGATCCCAAGGGTAAGAAGAAGTAAGCCCAAATCCGGCGACTCGATTCACAGGAGGCACGGAGACACAGAGGCTCGAAGGAGATAGAGAATTCGCACTATTCACCTTGCGGGTGACTGCGGGGCATTGCCTAACCTCTTCGAGGCTCTGTGTCTCTGTGTCTCCTGTGAATTCGGCCTCAACCGGAGAATCTGTGGGTCACCGGTGGTTCGGGCAGTGCGCCAAGCTGGTGAAATAGCGCTACTTCCAACACGTTATCGCTG
>JAIFKN010000181.1 GCA_020049615.1 bacterium
AGCACGCGCTTGGCCTGCGGGGTGAACGGCAGCGGGCCGCTGGGGCCCGGCTTCTCCGCCGGGGCGACCAGCTTCTCGACCTCGCGCCGCACCTTCTCGACATCGATGCCGAGGTTGTTGAGCGCCGTCACCGCGACGCCGCTGCCCTCCTTGACCAGGCCGAGCAGCAGGTGCTCGGTGCCGATGTAGTCGTGCTTGAAGCGCTCGGCCTCCTTCTGGGCCAGGCTGATGATCTTGCGGGCGCGGTCGGTGAACTTGTCGAACATGGGGGTCGTCCGGTCGTGCGGTCATCCGGTCATCCGGTCGTCCGCAGGTAGTGGGTGTGGGTCAGTTCCTGGTCGAATCCGTGGTCAGCCAGGTGCGGATGAGCTCGGCACGCAGGCGGTCTCGCCAGGCGCTGTCCGAGGCCGCGGGATGCAGGGTCTGCAGGTGGGCCGGCTGGCACTGCACGAAGATGCGGTCCAGGGTGGCCCAGTCGGGACGGCGTGGCATGGTCGATTTGGCAAGCACGTCGAGTGCCAGGCCGACGCGCAGCCAGCCGAGGTGATCGACCAGCTCCTCCGAGGACAGCACGCGCGCGTTGGTGAGCACGGCCCAGGCACGCCAGATCTTGTCCTCCAGGCGGTTGCGTTGCGCATCGTCGCGCAGCATGGCGTCTCGGGCGACCCGTTCGGCCTCGATCACCCGCAGGGCGGCCTCGTGCACACCACGCACGATGGTGGGTTCATCCTGACCCAGGGTGCGCCGATTCGACAGCTGGTAGTAATGGCCGTGCGGCTCGCTGCCTTCGCCGAACCGGCCGCGCACGGCCAGATGCAGCTTGTCGAGGGCGCGCAGCACCGCCTTCAGCTCGCCGGTCTCGGCCAGGGCCGGCAGGTGCAGCATGACCGACGCGCGCAGGCCGGTGCCGACGTTGCTGTGGCAGGCGGTGAGATAGCCGAGTTCAGTGTCGAAGGCCCATTCCAGCTCTGCCTCCAGCCGGCGGTCGAGGGCCAGGGCGTCCGCCAGCACCCGCTCGAGATGCAGGCCGGGTGAGAAGACCTGCAGCCGCAGGTGGTCCTCTTCGCCGATCATCAAGGCGGTGCGCTCGTCATCGCCAAGCCACAGACCGCAGGCGCGCTTGGCCGCTGCCAGCTCGCGCGAGGCGAGCTGGCGTTCGACCAGCAGCTGACGTCCAGCTCCGTCGAGCTTGTCGACGCGCAGCAGGCGGCCAGGGCAGCTGCGCGCGGCGGCCTCGGCGATGCGCTCGACCAGGGCTCGGGCGCGGGCCGGCGGCAGCTTGCGCGCGAAATGCCAGCCGGCGAGGTTCCTGGCCAGGCGGACCCGGCTGCACAGCACGACGCCGCCATGCTCGCCGGGACTGCCCAGCCACACGGCGGGGCTGCGCGCGAGGTCGGACATGCCGCTCATGGCGACTGGTCCAGGTGCTGGAGCAGATCGCGCAGGCGGGCCGCCTCCTCGTAGCGTTCGCCGGCGACGGCCGCGGCCAGTTCGGCATGCAGCTCGGCGCGTCGCGCGTCGCCGGCGGCGGGTGCCGCATCGCCGGGACGACGGCCGACGTGGCGCTCGGAGCCGTGCCAACGGCGGACGAGCTCGCGCAGCGGCTCGCCGAAGCGGATCCAGTCATGGGCGCAGCCGAGCAGATTGACCTGCTGGTAGTCGGCGAAGGACAGGCCGCAGGCCGGGCAGGCTTCCTCGGCGGCATCGGTCTCCTCGGCTGGCGCCTCGGACAGCGTGGAGGCCACCAGGTCAGCCACCGGCGGAGGGGGGAGCGCCGGGGACCAGCCCAGCTCCTGGCAGCAGACCGAGCAGACATGGGCTTCGCCATGGCCGCCGGCAGGAGCTACCTCGGTGACATGCACGGTGGCGGGACGCTTGCCGCAGCGCTGGCAGGTGGTGGACATCTGGTGCAAGGGTGGCGGCCGAGCCGGCCTGGGCAACCGCTGTCGAAGGTCGCCCTCTACCGCCACTGACGGCAGTCGACCGGCGCTCCGCAAGCGCCTGTCCAGGTTGCAGTCCGCCGCCTGAGGGGTTAGTCTATCAGCCGGAGCCGATCGCGATGCCCTTCATGCAGTGGACCGAAATGCTGGCGATCGACGGCGGGACCGTCGACCGGCAGCACCAGGCCCTCTTCGATGCGGTCAACGCCTTCCACGATGCGGTCGCTCAGGGACAGGAACGCACCGCGGTGGCCAGCGCCCTCGACTTCCTGCGTACCTACGGCGAGCAGCATTTCGCCGACGAGGAATCCGCCCTGGCCGCGATGGCCTATCCCAGGCTCGATCAGCACCGCCGCCAGCACCAGCAGTTCCTCGGCCAGGTCGCCGTCTTCCGCGCCCAGCTGTTGGAGGGAGGCGGGGGCCTCGGACACAGCATGAGCCAGTTCCTCGGCAGCTGGCTGGTCAACCACATCATGGTGGCGGACAAGGCCTACGCCTCGTTCCAGCGCGGCAGCAGCGGACGGCTGAAGGCGTATGACGGACCCTCCGAGGCCTCGGCCTGACCATGCCGACCATCGCCTGGAGCGACGACCTCGCCATCGACGACTCGCAGATCGACTTCCAGCACCGCCAGCTGATCGACGCCATGGGCGATCTCGAGGAGGCGCTGGCCTCCGGCGATCGGCGTCGCATAGCGGATACGGTCCCCTTCCTGCGGCAGTACACGCAGACCCACTTCGCCGACGAGGAGCGGGTCCTGCAGCTGATCGCCTGGCCCAAGCTGACCGAGCATCGCGAGCAGCACCGCGGATTCAGCCAGCGGCTGGGCGAACTGGATGGCGCCTGCAGTCGCGGCGATCTCACCGCCGGAACCATGCTGCTGGGCTTCCTCGCCTCCTGGCTGGCCGGGCATATCCGCGGGGCGGATCGCGAGTTTGCAGAACAGGTGAAGATCCTGCGCCGGCGGAAGTAGGAGGGCGGAGGGCGCCCGACGCTGCCGGGACTGGCTTTCCGCGCCACTGCGCCACCCTGCCGCGCATGGCCATCTGGAGCAAAGGCGGCGACGACACCGCGGGCGTCGTGCACGAATTCACCGTCGGCGACGACTGGTCGTACGACCGCGTGCTGGCGCCCTATGACCTGCTCGGCTCGATCGCGCACGCGCGCATGCTGGCCAAGGTCGGACTGATCGCCGACAGCGAGGGCAAGGCCCTGGTCGACGGCCTGCGCGTCCTGCATCGCGAGCACCTCGCCGGTCAGTGGACGGTGGAGGCCAGCGACGAGGACGTGCATTCGAAGGTCGAGGCCCTGCTTACCGCCCGCATCGGCGAGCCGGCCAAGAAGCTGCACACCGGGCGCAGCCGCAACGACCAGGTCCTCACCGATCTGCGCCTGTGGGAGAAGGACGCCCTGGCCAACCTCGCCGAGGAGGTCATCGCCTGCGCCGCCGCCCTGCTGGCCCAGGCGCGGAAGTACGAATTCCATCCGCTGCCCGGCTACACCCATCTGCAGCGCGCCATGCCGAGCAGCGTCGGCATGTTCTTCGCCGCCCACGCCCAGGGGCTGCTCGACGACCTCATGCTGCTGGAGGCGGCGTTCCGCTTCCTCGACAGCTGCCCGTTGGGCAGCGGCGCCAGCTACGGCGTCGGCCTGCCGCTCGATCGCGAGTTCGCGGCGAAGCAACTCGGCTTCGCCCGCTGGGGCGGGGTCGCGCTGGCCGACGCCAACAGCCGTGGCAAGGCCGAAAGCGCCCTGCTTGACGCCATCGGCAGCGTGCTCGCCGACCTCAACCGATTCGCTGCCGACCTGGTGTTCTTCACCAGCCAGGAGGCCGGCTTCTTCAGCATCGGCAAGGGCTTCACCACCGGCTCGTCGATCATGCCGCAGAAGCACTGATCCGCGCCCGCACTGCCCGCTTCAATGGCCTGCGCAGCGGCCTGGCCGGCATCACCCATGCCCTCCCCAGCGGCTATTCGCGCGACCTCCAGGACACCAAGGCCCTGGTCATTGATGGCCTGCGCCTGGCCCGCGGCATGGTCATCGTCTCCACTGCCGCGGCGCCGACGCTGCAGCCGGTGCGCGAGCGGATCATCGCCGCGCTGACTCCCGACATCTACGCCACCGACGAGGCCTATCGCCTGGTGCGTGAGCAGGGCATCCCGTTCCGCGACGCCTACAAGAGCGTCGGCTGCTCGCTCGACCGGCTGCAGGATCCCGACCATGACGCAATGGTGAAGAGCCGCACCCACGCCGGCTCGACCGGCAATCTCGGCCTGGGACAGCTCGCCGCCCGTGTCGAACGCGAGGGCGAGGCGTGGATCGCCAGGCGCAAGGTGTTCGAGGACGCCTGGCGCGCCCTGCTGTGATGGTCGAGCCGGCGCTCGACCACCACTGCCTCAGTCCATTCCGGTCCTGTTGCCGAGCACGATCAGGCCGCGCAGGGACAGCAGGCGCAGGAACTGCAGGGTCAGCAA
This sequence comes from bacterium, assembly GCA_020049615.1. The sequence goes on from JAIFKN010000181.1 coordinate 4,415, forward strand.
CCGCGCTTCGTTGAATTCCAGCTGCTCCTCCGAAGCCAGGGCATCAACCAGACCGCCAAGGCTGATGCGGTCATCGATCCGCCGCCACACCGCCAGGGCAAGACCGTCGAGTTGCACCTTCTTCACTTTCTTGGCGCCGAGCAGTCGTGGCAGCGGGCCGAGCCAGCGGGGGTAGACCACCTCCACCTCGAGCAGCGCGCGGGCGGAGGCGTCCTCGAGCAGGCGGACCTTGGCGTTGCGCAGTGGCACCAGGGCCAGTTGCTGCAACGGGGTGATCGGCGGATTAGCCGGCATGGGAGAGGTCCACGCGTGGAGCCTTCGGCGGTCCGACCTGTTCGAGGGCGAGGATGCGGTTGGCGGCGGCGTCATGCCACCACCAGGCCTCCCCCGGCCAGCGCCGCCAGGCGACCCGGTCGAACGTGCGTTCACCGATCATGCTGAATGCGGCGCGCACTGCCGGGCTGCCGCCGCGCGCCGTCTCCTGGATCTGCTCGATCCGGGCGCGATCGGCGAACAGGCTGCGGCGCAGCCAGGCCTGGAGCGGCCGCTCGGCCAGCAGGCTGCGCGCCAGGCCGAAGCGGCGCGCGGTGACGCTGACCCCGGCAGGGTCGGCGTATTCGATGCGGATGACGCCGGGCCGGGCATCGATCTCCACCGGCGTGAAACGGCGTGGCAGGCTGACGCCGGCGCCGAACAGCTCCCAGCGGACCTCGTCTCCGGGCTCGGCGACCAGCGAGTCGAGCAGCCCCTGCCAGGGTTGGCCATCGCCCCCGCCTTCCCAGGCCGGAAAGGTCCAGTGCAGCAGGCGTTGGTCATGCGCCACCCAGGCGATGGCCTGGAACGGCAGGCCGCGTGAGGCGTGCGCGATCAGCCACGGACCGCGACGCTGCACCTCGGCCGCGACCTCGGGCGTACCGGCCGAGCGCAGCTGGCGGTCGATGATGTCGCGCGCCAGGCCCTCGAGATCCGGCCTTCCGGCCATGCGCACCCAGGTCAGCTGGCCGCGGTCGATCAGAAGATCGTGGAAACGGAACTCGCCCCGCTTGGGATCGAGGCGGAAGGCGGTGATCTCCCAGCCGGCAGGCAGGGAGAAGACGAAGCCGTGCCAGGCGAGGACGGTCATGACGCGAAAAACCCGTGACCAGCGGCCAGCGGCCAGCGGCCAGCGGCCAGCGGCCAGCGGCCAGCGGCCAGGCTAATGCCCGCCAATGGAACCCGTGCTGATGTTCATCTCGCTCACCCGCCTGATCCGGTCGACCTGGCCGCCCTTGATCCAGACGATGCGGTCGGACACCGCCAGCATCTTGTGGTCGTGGGTCGCGGAGATGA
>JAIFKN010000082.1 GCA_020049615.1 bacterium
CGACCTCATCCGCGAGCAGGCCAAGGACGGCCAGATGCTCGACGCGTGGAAGACCCCCCTGCGCTACCGCCCGTCGAAGTGGTATCCCTACACTGCTACGAGCGCCCCAATGCCGCGTGCTGACCGCCTGGGAGCCTCCAAATGCTGACTGCTCCACTTTGGTCCGCTGGCCCGGACGCTCAATCTGCGGCTGAGCTGGCAGCGCCGGGACATCACCCCCATCTCCGAATCGCAAGCACAGACAGCCCCATGCTACGCCGCGCCTTCACCCTGATCGAGCTCCTCGTCGTCATCGGCATCATGATCACGCTCATGAGCCTGATCATGGGCGGTGTCATGCTGGCCAAGCGCAGCGCCATGCGCGCTAAGGCGGTGTCCCTGCTCGGGACAGTAGCCAGCGCGGTCGACCAGTATCGAACGCTGAACAGCAGCTATCCCGAGAGCTGGACGGTGCCGGCGACCCCGCCCACCGCATGGACGGATGCGTTCAGCGCGGCCGGTATTAGTTCCCCCCCGTCATCGGGCACGGAAGTCTACGGCGGCGTGTTCGTGCTGAGTGTTGGCCCGCCTATCGAGTACAAGGGCGCGGAAAACATCTCGAACGACGCCTGGAAGGTGATCAACGTCCAACTCGCGTATCAGTTGGCGTCGTTGATCAGCGACAGCGTCAAAGAAGGACAGCTTATAGACCCCTGGAAGAAGCCGTTGCGGTATCGGCCATCCAAGTTTTATAAGTACGACGGCCCGGCTACGCCACGCGTCGACTCAACAAACCCCCCAGGCGCTGACAGCTTCCAACTGTGGTCCGCAGGCCCGGATGCGACGGACTATCAGGCCGATCCGGGCGAGGGCGGCGATGACATTCCCCAGTGGGTAAAGTCGCGGTGACCAGAATCCTGGCAATGAGCCAGCGCTCATTGGGGCGCTCCCCGGCCGTAGCGGTTGAGGACGTTCGTCCGTGCGCACGCGGACGGAAGTGGGCTGTAGCCTTCACCCTCATAGAACTCTTGGTCGTCGTATCTATCATGATGTTGTTGATGGGCCTCGCGATTGGTAGCGTGGTGCGTGGGCCAAAGGTCAATGCCTTGGTTGGTGCCGAGCAGGCCCTCGCTGGCGCCGTCCGTCAGGCCCGACACACCGCTCGCACGAGCGGCCAACCGGTGGTCCTGCTGTTGTCTGCCAAGGATGGCACCATTGCCGGTCTACTGCGCACCCCGCTGTGGTCGCGCAGTGATGACTGGCCTGGTGTTGAGTTCACTACTGGCAGTGGCCCTGAACCAGCTCCAGGGCGCACGGGCGAGGGCTTGGTGCTGCCCGAGGCCTTCGCGCCAGGCCAAGACGCGATCAAGCTGGCTGGCGGCGTGCTCTCTGGACCCAGCAGGCTGGCGCGTGGTGTTCCGTCCGCGGCCCAGGTCGGCGCCCCGAGACTGTTGTTGTCGGCCTGGGTACGCCCGCCTTTGGCCGGACTACCACATCCAGAAGTCATCCCGGTGGTCCACGTTGGGGATGAGGAGGTCACCCCAACCGCCGCCTTTGGCAGCGTCACAAACAGCGCTATCGGCCTGTTGTTGCTGCGTGCTGACGGCATTGGCGCCACTGCCACAGCGACCCAACAGACGACCGCCGGCGCTAAGGCTCCGACAACACCGACCTGGGAGGTACTTGGCTGGATTATCGACTCCGGTGGCCAACGGCATGAGGTTTCATCGGTGCTCGATGCGCCGCGAGACCAAAGTCGGGCCGAGGGCACAGTCAATCTTATCCGCCTCGCCGGTGGCGCTGTTGATTCCAACTATAGCGGCGAGGATCTTGCTGGCCCGTTAGTCGGAGGTTCCTGGACGGAGCTCACCCTGTTGTTCGATCGTGGCCGATTGGTGCTCTACCGTGATGGTCGTCGCGTTGGCGAGAAGTTGATCGATCCGGCACCAACCGCCCTACGCGACGCTGGGCCGGATGGCGAACGCGTCTTCGTCGGACATGTCAGCATCCCAAGTGTAACGGTGGCTGCCGCGCCGGGCGGCACAGTGCAGCTTGATGACGCACGCCTTGAACGCCTCGGCACCGAGCTGGCCGGTCGCCTGCCCGGCGGCGTGTTGCCTCTGGCGGATCGCGTCATCACGTGCCACCCCGACGGCCGTGTTGAGGTGGATGCAGGCACTGACGCCAATACTGACATCTTGCTGCGCTCGAATACCGGAGATGCGGTCATTACCGTTTCCATCTCTGGCCAGGTGGCGTCGCGGGTAGTGCTGCCCGAGGTTGCGCCATGAACCGGCAAGGCGCTGCCCTGGTGATCGCGTTGGTGGTGCTGGCTGCACTCCTGTTCCTGGCGCTGCCCTTCGTCTACAGCCAGTCGGCTAGCCTCGCCGGGGCGCGTTCCGCTGGCTGGGGCAACCAGGCCCAACGTGGCCGCTCTGCCGCTGAACAGCACGCCATCGCCGTCGTGGCGCAGGTGAATACTCTGCACCTGACCGACCAACTTGGCGCAGCCCAGCGCACCTACAGCTCGTTGGCCGACAATCTCATCTACGATGCTGGCCAAATCGGACTTGGCTTTGAGCGAGAGCCAGCGCGCTTTACCTTCCCTCCAGCGTCTCCAGCGGCGCCGAATGCAACCAGCGGCGTTGAAGTCGAGGACGAGCAGTCCCGCCTGGACGCCAACGCTCTGGGCCCCAGCGCTTGGGCGCAGTTGCTGGCCGCAGCGCAGATTTACGACCCGCCAACGTGGCGATGGGAATGGGGAGCGGTGCCTAGTCCGCGCACGAGCGTCATCACTGACTGGGGCGCTTTTGCTTCTGATCCGCTGCCCTATGGTCGCCTCTCCATCGCTTTGGCAAAGCATCGTGGGCGGATCCCCGGTGGACGTTACGTCTCGCTCGACCAACTCCTTGGCGCCGATTCGCGCCGGCCCGCGGCCGACCAGGCTCCGTTCGGCTACATCGAATACGGCGCAGGTCATCATGACCGTGACACTGGTCACCCACTCGTAGAAATGGCGCCTCCCGTCGGAGGTGGCATCACCGACTGGGTGGCCCAGATTTACGGTGCCGGCGGCTTGCTCGACCAGCAAGGTCCCTTTCGCGATGCGCCGCCCACCCGCATTGAGTTGGAGCGCCTGCGCGCCTTCCTCACCGTCCACACCCTCGGCCAAGGCCGCAGCGGCATCGCTGACCTTGGCACAACCCTGGTTGTTAGTGCCTTCGACGACGCCAGCGTCGGCGACGTGGTTGGAGGCGATCTCATCCCTGCCTGGGGCTGGGTCACTGGTATCAGCACCGATGGAACAGTGCGGCGCGGGCGGCGCCATACCGACAGCAACTGGATCCAGACCTTCGGTGGCGGTGGGCTAGCTGATGCCGGTGGCGTGATAGCAGTCGAGGTGGCTCCAACAGTGAACATCAACCTGATCGCGGGTGGTTCGCCTGTGGCACGGGCCCTCGGTTGGACGGGGACCGGATTGACGCTGTTCACCGCCCTGCACACACTGCCCGGGCTTGGCTGGTGCGATCCCGGTCGCGGGCTGGGTCACGGTCGCGAACCGGTGCCACCTGTGTCGGTGGCAAGCTTGGGCGTGGTGTCGGTCGATGCGGCGGCGGCGGCGCGTGAGGCGGGCTGGCTGCAAGCGAGCCGATCCCGTCGTTCCGTGGTACAGGCTGTGCCACAGGAGCGCGCCATCGAGCGCCGCTGGCGTACCCAGGCTGACCTTGAGTCCGACTTGAGGCTGAACCGATCCAGCGGCATGCAGAGTGGCCCGCATCCGGTGCGGCGGGTCAGTGACTTCGCCTCCGACGCGACGCTCACCAATCTACTCCGTGATCCCGGCTGGCTAGCCCCAGCGTCTCCCGCGACTGGCGCGCTGTCTTTGGCGCCACAACGGCGCAGGGTTCAGCCAATGTGTTCCATCCCCAAACGGGCAACAATCCCACAAGCGAAAGCGGCTGGAGCTCGGCTAGTCTTCAATGGCTAGGCGCAGCTTCCGCTGTCGGCGCGGTCGGTACTCCGGGTTCACTCGGCCCACAGGGCGTCACTGTGCAAGGGCCAGGAGAGGTGGTCTATCGTCTGCCCACGAACGGCGGAGCGCTGATCTTCCGCAGCAGCAACCCCGATGATCTCATTCCCCGTCATCTTAGCCTGCGTTTCCGGCTGGAGGACAGCGGCCCAGCGACATTGCTGGAGGCTCGCCAGAAGGTGGATCCGACTCGCGAGGACCAGTTCCTGTTCCGCCTCCGCTACGAACCCGGCATGCTGGTGCTCGACATGGCAAACGCCGCCTTCGGGTGGCCCGCCGATCATGCCTGGACGATGCTGGCGGATGATCCGGCCACGCCGGATATTGATGAGCGCTGCCTCCCAGGCACGCAGAACCTCGCGCCGGCTTGGCCGACCAGCCAGCGTGTCGAGTTCCGCTATCGGGCGATTCTCCAGCCCGGGCGGTTCCACCAAGTGCAGCTCTGGTACGCATCCGAGCAGCCTGGCCACCACGGGCTAGCTCTGGATGGCGTCATCGGCCGCGATGCGATCTCAGCCGGTGCTTTTGATCAGTTGGGCGACCACTACACCTTCCCCTCGTTGCGTCTTGACGAGGACATCGACAAGGTCGATCCGCGTGATCCGCTTACCGGCTTCGGCACCGTCTTGTCGCAACCCGCGATCATCGACCTCGTCCCGCCGCCCGGCTTGACTGTCGCGGACGTCCTCCCGGCGCGCGGCCTGATCCGCATCAACGATGAGTTTTTCAGCTACGAAGGCATAAGCGGCACCACGCTCACCGGCGTGCAGCGGGCGCGGCGGGCAAATACCGATCAGGAGGCAGTCAAGCCGCTGATGACGGACCCGGGGCCACCGCCCACCTTCACCAACGTACCCGACCCCGACAAACGCTGGCCGTGGACACAGCGTCATCTCCGAGGTGCTCTGGTCTTGCCTGGCTGGACAGGTATAAATGTCCAGAATGGCCAGTGGCTGCGCGGTAAGGTGGCGCTGGTCGGCCCGCGCGAGCAGCCCACCCAGGCCCTGCCACCGCAGCCGCCCTTAGCTGCGGTCCCGACTACCGGCATGCCGGCTGGAACAGGTACTGGCACCATACTGTGGAACCGTCCAACCAGTGTCACCATGACCCCTATCGCCTGGCCTGACGAGACGACGACCTGGACGTGGGGCGATCGCGGCTACCTGGAGTTCTGGATTGTCGGCGACCTCTCCGGCCGCACCGGACGATGCTATTTCATCCGCTCCGGTACTGCGCTGACCCTGGATTGGGACAAGGGACCGCTTTGCGATGGCGGTGTGTGGAACGATGTCGACGGCAGCTTCGAGGTCCGTGCCATGCAGGTCAGCATCGAGGTCGACGGCGAGGTAGCTGATGCCGGCACGAACCGCCGCCGCTTCACTGGCGACGGCCTACTCCAGATCCTGGATGGATCAACCGGACGCTGCGAATGGATCCGCTACACGCATCGCGTCGACCACGACACCGATGGGCGCTTCTTCGTTCGTCGCAATGGCGGCTTCGGACGCGACCGAGCGGCACCGCCGGTGCCGGAGGCCCTGGTCCGCGGGGCTATGCGGACACCCTGGCGCGATGCCGATGCTTGGCCGGATGGTACGTTGGTGCTGCCGGTGCAGACGCAGCTGTCAGCACCGACGGTGCTGGAAAGCGGCGACATCTGCAGCTTCGTTCCTAATCGCCTTGATGCCACGGCCTCGGCCGTGCCGTTACAGATGGTGGTGCGGCACGCCGCCCGCGACGGCTACCCGCTAGTCGACGATCCCAATGGCGAGCGCTACGACGTTAACGGGAGGTATTTCGCTCTGGCGGACAAGCTGCCCGACGACCTGATCGATCCTCTGGTGCCGTCGCCCAACGAGGCCACTTCCCGACCTGGCAGGCTCCTAGTCGGCCGGGGCTGGCGGGGATACGATCTCAGTCCGGTTGCGCCGACCAGCGATCGTCGCGGACAAGGTGTGAGGCGCAGCGGTCTGGCCACCGGGTTTACCGCCGACGATGCGGTCCTGGTTTTCGGCGGCACTGGCGCGCGGGTGACGGTGGACGATGTTGTGGCTGGCCCCATCGCCGGCGATGCCGACACCTCTGCCGGGTGTCGCATCACCACGATCGAGAACCAGGAGATCCCCTCTGCCGGCATCGCGACTTTCCCACAGCGAGTGACGGCCAACTCCGGCATCTTCACTCGGAACTACGGTCTGGTGCAGATCGACGGCGAGGTATTCGCCTATCGCCGGGCATCGAACAACGACGCTGATCTCATCGCCCGGGCCCTGCTTGGCAGCCAGCCGCAGCGGCACGCGCTGCCAGTCGAGGCCGACCAGACCATCACCATTGCCGACCGGACCGACCAGGTGCAGCATGGCCTCCCCGTGACACCGCTGCCGATCGGGCCGGTGGCCGAGTTCCTCGGAAACGGCTACACAAGCAACGTGTCGTTGCTGCCAGGCATGGCCGCCACCACGCCCGTCGGCCAACGCGGCGCACTCGGCGACGACATCGAACTGTGCGACGAGACATACGATAGCTACCGCAACGACGGCAGGCCGCGGAACCAGCATCAGAGAACGGGCGGCAGTCCGGCGGTGTTGGGGGCTCCGGTGCAACTCATCCACCATCCTGGTGACGGCAGCGCCGAGGTGGTGCGCTTCGTGCGCCACCCCGACATGCCCCAGATGGTGACCGCGCCCTGGCTGCGCGGTCTGTACGGTAGCTCAGTAGGCGGGTGGACCGCAGCCCACACCATACTGCGTCGGCCCTACTGGGTACCGAATCCGAATCCCCCGGGTGATCTGCCGACCTGGCAGGCCCCTCTCAACGGAAGCGGAAGCGTCAATCCTATTGCCATTGGCCTTTGGCCCCGCTTCGCTGCGCCACGTGTTGATCTCAATCTAACGAGCACCTCGCTTAGCGCGCAGTTGCGCTGTCGCAGCTATGGTTGGGCCTCGTATGCTCTGCGCTTGCACGGCACGCGCTTCTGGCCCACCGAGTTCGCTGCCGTCGGGGCGATGCCGTCCGCTGCCAAGGTCGCCGAGACCGACATTGATAGTCTGGGCGGTGCCGCCGCCATCGAGGCCCGCGCCCACGCTCAGGGTATCGGCGGGTTGGAGTTCGCAGACTGGGGAACCTCGACGTCGCAGCTGTTGTCGGCCCTCGGACTGGGCGGGCTAGACGCCACCTTCGACATCGACCGCTTCAACGTGCGAGATA
>JAIFKN010000303.1 GCA_020049615.1 bacterium
CGGCATCGGCGAGGTCCGCCGTCTGCACGATCGGCCGGTCGGGGGCCTCGGCCGGAGCGCCATCGAAACGCGCCTGCGGGGTCGAGATGGCGGTGATCGCGGTGAAGGACCAGTGCACCCCGAGCAGCCGGGTGTCCGGGCGCAGCCGCAGGGTCTTCGACACGCGATAGACGCCGCGCGGCAGGTACACCGTGCGGTTGGCGTCGATGGCCGCCTGGAGCGCGGCATGGTCGTCGGCCTCGCCATCGCCCTTGGCTCCCAGGCTGCGGGCATCGACCGCTCCCGAGGTCTCCCAGGAGGGCAGGGGACTGGGCAGCAGATGGCGGGCCTGCAGATCCGCCGGCGGAGCCGCATCGGCGACGGCATCGAAGAGCACCTCGCCCTGCCGGACGCCATCCTTCCACGGATGCTCGTCGGGCTCGCCCCAGTGGCGCGCCTGCATCGCCACGCGCACCGCCGCGCGCCGGACATGCATCCAGCCGGCGGGATTGCCTGCCAGCGCATCGTCGTGGATCCGCGCCGCGTTGCGCAGGTGGACGTTCTCGAGGACGAAGCTGCGTCCCCGGATGTTCTCGCTCTCGATCATATCGAAGACGGCGTTGCGCGGATCGGCGTCGGCGAACTCGATGCTGCTGTCGGCGAGCACCAGGGCGCCGTCGAAGGGCTGGCCGCTCCAATGGTTGCGCAGCGCCAGGGCGGGCCCGGGCTGGTTGCGGACGATGCGGCATCCGACCAGGCAGATGGCCCCGCGTGCGGTGGCGAACACGGCCCATTCACGCTGGCCCTCGAGCGTGGCGCCGGTGATCACCGGCCCCGGCTGGGTTCCGCCGCCGCGCAACCCATCGACATTGCGGGTGTCGATGCCGATGCGCCCACCCTGCACCCGCACGCTGTGCGTGCCGCCGCCCGAGGCCGGCACGCCCCATATGCCGGTATGCCCGCCCTCGCGCAGATCGACCGACACGTCCTGGATGGTGCAGCCTTCGGCCCCTTGAAGTCGCAGGCCGATGGCGCCGTCGTTGCCAGCACCGATGCGGATGTCGAGGCCGACGAAGGCGGCATTGTAGAGGTCGGTGTTGCCGGTCTCGGCGTCAGCGGTCCCCTTGTTGATGAAGTGGACGACAGCCCGACGCTTGTCAGGGTCGCCGAAGCCCGCTGCGTTGGGTTTCAACACCAGTACCGCCCGCTTGGCCGGATCAGCCAGGCTGCCAATCAGCACGCCGGGGTTCTTGTCCTCATTGTCGCTCTGATCGACCACCAGTCGGTCGCTGACCAGGTAGGTGCCGGGGCGGAACCACGCCACCATGCGGTTGTCCCGGCAATGGTCGATGGCGGCCTGGATGGCGGCGGTGGAGTCGCTGGCGCCGCTGGGATCGGCGCCGTGGGCGGCGACGTCGTAGATCCCGTCGGGGACCTCGACGGCTGCGATGGAGGCGACCTGCGCCAGGAGACAGACGATGAGGACCGGCAGCGAGAACCAGGAGCGCATGTAGGTGATATCCTGGAGATCGGGCGACCATACATGGCGGCCGGCGCCGCCCTCAGCCGCTACGCCTGACGCCCGACCACCTCGATCAGCAGGCGACCGCTGGCGTACGGCTCCAGGTCGAGCCTCGGCGTGTCCAGCAACGTCAGCCTTGAACCGGACAGATCGCTGGTCCAGGCGCGACGGATCGCCAGCGTCCCATTGGCGAGACTCGCCTGCTGAGGCGTGTCCGCCAGATTCCGCAGCCCGACCAGCCAACGGCCATCCGGCTGCAGGACGATGGATTCGACCGCGATTGGCGGAGGCGGCAGCTGCAGCAGGCTGCCGCACACGGGCAGGCTGGCCGGCACCTCCGGCACCTCATCCAGACGCTGCATCAACGGCTGGCGCGCCGCCATCTCCTCGCCCAGACGGTGGGCCCGGCCGGCATCGAACGGTCCGGCATAGGGCTGCAGGCGGAAGCGCACGGTCAGCGGACCGGCCTGATGCGCCGCGAAGTTGACCTCCCAGTAGTTGCAGCTGGTCCACAGGAAGGCCGTCGGGCGGTCCAGGGCCAGTTCCGCCGAAGCGGCGCCGAAACGCAGGGCGCCGAACTGGACCAGGGGATGCTCGGGGCTGGCCACCGTCACCCCGCCACCCTCCCAGGCGAGATCGAACCAGCGCTGCGCGGTGAACCAGTCGGCATGCGCCCCGGGAAGCTGATCCCTGCCGGCGCGCATCGGCAGGCCAACATCGACATGCGCCACCGGCCGGGCTCCGGCGAAGGGCAGGGCCAGGTAGGTGGCCTGCGGCCAGGGATCGGCCGGCAGGGTCCAGCGCGCCTGCACCTCGATCCACGGTTCACCACGGGGAAAGTGGTACAGCACCGATACCGGCCCGACCGCCCCCGGCGCGTCGAGCAGCTGGCGCACCACCGTGCCGTCGAATCGCGTCGTCACCCGGTGTTCCAGGACGGCGGTGGCGCCCGAACGCCGCACCGGCCAGGCGGGATTCCAACCACCGCCGCCGGCCAGGTCGAAGATCAGGCTGCGCGGTGCCGGATGGCCGGGCGGGGCATCGACGCGCTCGTGCACCCAGCCGCCCAATGGCCAATCGCCAGCCTCGATCAGTTCCTGGCCGTCTGCGCTGCGCCACGAACGGATTCCGCCGCGCTGCAGATCGAAGGTGAGCCGCTGCTCGCCATGCGCGACGACGGCCCGACCATCCTCGCTGGTCCCGGCGAACGGATCGCACACCCCCTCAGCGAGATCGATGACCCGGTAGCCGAAACCCGGGACCGAGACGGGGTGCAGCTCGCGGGTCGGCTCCTGGCCCCACGGATTCGGATACGGCGTGGACCTGGCGAGCAGTTCCAGGTCGAGCTTGCGGTCCTGGGCATGCCTGGCGGCGGTCGGGTCCTCCGGCCTGCCGCGCGGCCGCGAAACGGCGGCGGGCACGGTGCCACGCACCGTGCGCTCCCACGGCAGCGGATTCCACACCAGGGCCTGTCCCGGGCCACGCACGGCTACCCGCGCCGCCAGGGCCGCCAGGGCGTCGCGGAGCAGCAGCTGCGAGAGGCTGCGCGCCTCGGCCGCCAGGGCCGACTTGTGGGCCTGCTGCACCGCGGCGTCCTCGCTGTCCCAGGCCTCGACGGCGCAGTCCGCGCTCCAGGTGTGCTCGTCGTAGTCGCGCTGCGCCAGCCAGGCGGCCTCGCGCTCGGCCGGCACGCTCCCGGCGACGGCGAGCAGCGCATCGGCCGCCAGCAGGCGCTGACGGGTGCGGCGGTGCTGCGCCAGCTCGGCGGCGCGATGCAGCGCACCGAAATTCCAGGCGTCGGTCCAATCCCCACGCAGAGCCGGGGCCGCCGCGACGGCCGAGGCCGCCGCCGCCCACCACAGCGACGGGGTGCTGAGGACCAGGCGCGGCGAGCGACCGGCCGCGTTCCAGGCGGCGATCCAGGCCGGCAGCCGGGGATCGGGCCCGGCGTTGTCACCGAAGGGATCCACCGCGGTCACCATCGCCACCTCGGCGGTCCAGCCCGCCTGCCCGAGACGATCGAGCAAGGCTGCGATGTGGCCGGCTGCGACCTCGGCGGTGGCTCCCGGGATGCCCAGGCCTCCCGCCTGCCCGTATTGCAGACCGTTGTAGGCGGGCAAGGGACGGCCATCGCCGGCGAGCCAGCGGAAGAGGCGCGGCCGGGGTTCGAGCACCCGGCCGAAATGCGGGTTGGTCGCGCAGGTGATGCCGGCGATCCCGGCGTCGAGCAGGATGTCGGCCAGCGGCCAGTTCTGGCCGTTGACATCGCTGCTCATGGCATGGCGGAGCCGGATCCCATGGGCCGCCGACAGGCGCAGGGCGGCGGCCATGCCCTCGGCCAGTTCGGCTGGACCGGCCAACGGGGTCTGGTGGTTCGGCAGCGCCGCGACCTCGATCAGTCCAGCCTCCTGCAGCCGCAGCAGGCGATCGATGTCGGCGGGAAGGGCCCGCTCCAGCCATGGCGCCAGGACGCCCCAGGCCTCCACCGTCCAGCGCATCGGCATCGCATCGCCGGCATGCCGTTCGCACAGCCGCATGGCCTGTTCGAGGAAGCGCCCGTGCAGCCGCCGCACGATCGGCGGATCGTGGGTGAAGCCCAGGTCGGTGTGGCTGTGGTGGATGATGTGGAGTTCACGCACCGTCATGTCCTGATTCCTGCATGGCCCGCTGGCCGGCTGCTGCCGAGACTGGTCCCTGGCATGGTGCACGCGCGTCATGGGTTGTTATCCCCCGCGACGGGCAGGGCATACAGGCGATCCGCTGGCCCACGCCTGGAGCAGGCTACCGGACGTCGCCGCGAGCCCGGCGGACCGTACCGACCCTGTGGCGGCGCCCGGGAGGAAATCCGTAGCGCGCGCGGTACTGGACGCACAGGGCCTCGGGCGAGGGGTAGCCGAGCCTGGCGGCGACCTCCTTGACCAGATGGCCGCGCCGCAGGAGGTGCTCGGCCGTATCCAGCCGCAGACGCTGGCGGTAGGCCATGGGGCCCGCCCCAACGGCCGCCGTGAACGCCCGGCGGAAGGCCGTTGGGGAGAGTCCGGCCCGGGCGGCCAGTGCCGCCAGGCGCGGTGCCGTCGCGGGATCCTCCTCGATCGCCCGCCTGGCCCGGGCGATGGCGTCCTCGCCGCGGGTCGCCCGCTGGAGCATGGCCAGCGCGATCGCCATCGCCCTGGCGACCAGCGGCGGCCCGGCTTCGAACTCCATGTCCGCCGCGAGCACCGCCAGATCGTCGGCCGTCTGCGCCTGCGGGGGCCCCGCGACCACCACCTCGTCAGGCAACGCGCCGAGGGCCGCGAGGTGCGGGGTCCAGGCGGCGGCGAAGCCGAGCGAGCATTCCGCATAGCCCGCGCTGCCCCAGGTCGAATGGCGCAGGCCCGGACGGCGCAGGAACACCGTGCCCGGAACCAGGGGCCAGGAGCGGCGGCCGATGCGATAGGCGCCCTGCCCGGCCAGGACCAGATTGAGGCCCAGATGGTCGGGATCCCACTCGTCAGCGTCGGCGAAGCCGCGGCGCCGGCCACCCGGGCGGAACACCCGCACCAGGAGTGTCCCGGCTCCGCACGGCAGGGTGATCTGGCGTTCGCGTCTCAGCTGGGTGGTCATGGCGGATCGCGGCCGGCTCGGCCTGGTCAGATCGTACAGGCTTGCCGCGGAAACGACAGGTCTTCGCTACGGCCTCGCCGGACGGCCGGCTAAGCTGGCCGCCATGCGCCCGCCGAACATCGTGCTGATCCTGGCCGACGATCTCGGCCTGTGCGACCTCGGCCGGGGTGGAGCGCCCGGCGCGCAGACACCGCACCTCGACGCGCTCGCCGGCAGCAGCGTCGAGATCGCCCGCTTCCGCACCGCTCCGGTCTGCGCGCCCAGCCGGGCCATGCTGCTGACCGGCCGGCACCACCTGCGTACCGGGGTGTGGGGCGTGCACGGCGGCCAGGACTACCTCGACCGGGGCGAGGAACTGCTGCCGCAGATCCTCGCCCGCCACGGCTACGCCACCGGCATGTGGGGCAAATGGCACAACGGCCACACCGAGGGCTATCTGCCGTGGCAGCGCGGCTTCGACGAGGCGCTGATGCTCGACCTCTACCGCCATCGCGACCCCCGCGGTCGGCTGAACGGCGCGGCGCGGTCATTCCCCGGACGCTGGGCCGACGACGTCATCATCGACCACGCCATCGCCTTCATCGAGAGCCGCCGCGAGCAGCCGTTCTTCGCCTACCTGCCGTCGATGACGCCGCATGCCCCGCTCGACGCGCCGAACGACATGGTCGCCGACTTCCGCGCCGAAGGCTGCCGGGCCAAGGTGGCCACGCTGCGGGCCCAGGTGGCCCTGCTCGATGCCGCGGTCGGACGGCTGCTATCAGCCCTCGACCGTCTCGGCCTCGCCGACGACACCATCGTGCTGTTCCTGTCGGACAACGGCCCGGCCTGCAACGAAGGGGTTTTCGATGATGCCGACCGGTCGCAGCGCGATCCCGGCCGCCTGCGCGGCTGGAAGGGCGACCTGTGGGAGAACGGGGTGCGCTCACCGCTCTTCATCCGCTGGAACAAACGCCTGACCCCGGGTCTGCGCGACGGCGATGCCTGGCTCTACGATCTGCTGCCGACGCTCTGCGGCTGGGCGGGGGCCGCACCCGCCGGCCGGCCCCTCGACGGCCTCGATCTCGGCTCCTGGCTGGATGGCGGACCCGCGCCCGAGCGTCCCGGCTGTACCTGGGTGCTGCCGGCGGTTCCGCCGGTCCCCGGGCGCAGCGACGCGCAGCGCGCCGTGCTCGACGAATACCGGCCGCTGACGGCGGCTGCCCTGCCTCCGGCCGAGCAGGTGTCCGCCGCCTACGAGGGGCCATGGAAGCTGCTGCGCCGCCCCGGCATCGGCTTCGGCGACCTGGCCACCTGGCTGGTCGATCTGGCCCGCGATCCCGGCGAGCAGGTGAACCGGATCGCCGAGGCTCCGGCGACGGCGCAGCGGCTCGCCGGACGGCTCGATGCCTGGTGGCGGGAGATCGGCGCCGAACCCCGCGCCTTCCATCCACCGGCCTTCGTCATCGATGCGCTGCGAACCAGCGAGGTTCGCGCCTGCGCCCCCCTGCGCCTGGACGGATCCCTGCGCAACAACGGCTTCACCCTGCTCGGCTGGGATGCCCCCGGCGCCAGCGCCGTCTGGAGCGTCGAGGTGGTCCGCGGCGGTCCGGTGACGGCGACCACGCATTGGAAAGGGCGGCCTCCCGGCGGCCTGACCCTGGAGCTGTCCGCCTCGGGCGCGGTGGTCCGCGGCACGGTCTCGGACGACGGCGGCATCGCCTGGGACGCCCCGTTGACCCTCGACGCCGGCCCCGCCTCCCTGTCCCTGACGGTGGCAGGGTCGGCCGCAGCCGCAGCGCTGCTGCGGCTGGAGCTGCTGCCGGCGACCGGCTCCCACCCTGTCCCCACGAGCCACCACCCATGAACGTCCTGCACATCATCTGCCATGACCTGGGCAAGCATCTCGGCTGCTACGGCGCCCTGGTGGAGAGTCCGCATCTCGACCGCCTGGCGGCGGACGGCGTGCGCTTCGACCGGGCGTTCTGCTCCTCGCCGGCCTGCAGCCCCAGCCGCATGTGCGCGATGAGCGGACGCTACGCCCATGTCAGCGGCGGCATCGGCCTGTCCCACATGGGCTGGCCGCTGCCGGAAACCCAGACGACCATCGTCGATGACGCCAACAGCGCCGGCTGCGAGACCGCGCATTTCGGCTTCAGCCACGAGCGCCATCCGCTGCACAACCACTACGTGATCGACAGCGAGCGCACCTGGGACGACCAGCGGGCCGAGAACGCGGTCGCCGCCTGCATCGCCTGGCTGCGCCAGCGCGATCAGTCACAGCCGTTCTACGCCAATGTCGGCACGCACGAGGTCCATGCCTCGTCGTTCATGCGCGACCTGCGCCTCGAAGCCTACGGCGGCGCCGTGCCGGCCGACCAGGTGTATGTCCCGCCCTGGCTGCCCGAACGTCCTGGCGTGCGCCGCGTCCTGGCCCGCTTCCAGGCCGCGATCGGCTTCCTCGACCGGCAGGTCGGCGTGCTGATGGCCGCGCTCGAGGAACTCGGCCGCCTCGACGACACGCTGGTCGTCTTCACCACCGACCACGGCATCGCCGATCCCATGCGGCGGGCCAAGGGCACGCTCTACGACCGCGGCTGCGAGGTCGCCCTGCTCATGCGTCCGCCGCGCGGCCTGCGCGGCCAGGTCTGCGACCACCTGCTGCCCAACATCGACCTGCGCCCGACCTTCGCCGAGGCCCTCGGCATCCCGCTGAGCGGACCGGTCGATGGGCGCAGCTGCCTCGACCTGCTGCAGGGCCGGCCCTACCGCCCGCACGGACGCATCTTCACCGAGCGCAACTTCCACGGCGAGGTGCGGATCCAGGGCGTCGATGGCTACGTGGACCGCTACGATCCGGTGCGCGCCGTGCGCGATCAGCGCTGGCACTACCTCCGCTGGTTCGATCCCGAGGTCAAGCCGCGGCCGTGGCGGCCGTGGGAGGTGCCGGCCGGGACGGACAGCGGCCAGGGCTTCGACGGTGCCCTGCCGGCACCGGCCGTCGGCCTGCGTCCCGCCGAGGAGCTCTACGACACGCTGAGCGATCCGCTTGAACTGATCGACCTGGCCCAGCGTCCGGAATGCCGTGCCATCAAGCAGCGCCTGGCGGGCGAGCTGGAGGCCTGGATGCGCGACACCGGCGACTTCGTCCTGCGCGACGAGGTGCCGCTGCGCCGCTGCGAACCCGGCTGGGGCGGCTGGCCGCGGAGCGCCTGACGATTGCGCACGCACCACCGCATGCCATTCCTGCCGTTCAACGCTCCGCGTGCCGCAGGCTGCGCGGAGCCTGGCCGGTGGCCAGGCGGAACTGGCGGCTGAACACGGTGCGGTCGCTGTAGCCCAGGCGGCGCGCCACTTCAGCCACCGGCATGCTGGCGAGCAGATGGGTAGCGCGTTCCATGCGCCGGCGCAGGTGCCAGCGCCCGGGCGGGACGCCGACCTCGCGCACGAATCGCTTGCGGAAGGCCTGCTCGCCAAGGCCGAGCGCGTGCGCCGCCGCCGCCAAGGCGAAGCCCGGCTCGGGATGGGCCGCGAGCAGCCGGCAGGCGCGGGCGCGGAAGCCGGTGTCGGCGCCAGGCGCCGGTGCCAGGCGCACCCGCTCGGACAGGGCCACCAGGCGGCGGATCAGCCCGTGGCCAGCCACCACCGGGTCGCGCAGAGCACGGTACAGCTCCCAGCCGGCCGCCAGCACCGTCGCGTCCGGTTCGGCCTGGGCGTGCGGCTGATCTGGCCACAGGCCCAGCGCGGCGAGGCGGTCGCCCAGTTCGCCGTCGGTAGAGACGGCCATCTCGGAGAAGCCGGGGGCCGGCGACACCAGCACCTCGCTGGGAGCGCGGCCAGCGAAGCGGTACCAGCCGCCGGCCGCCAGCCCCACCGCTCCGCCGGTGTGATCGGAGAACACCGCCGATCCAGCCAGCACCACGCTCAGCCCCCATACCGGCCCGCGCCCGGGCTGCGGTTCGCGCGGCGGCCGGGCCCCGATGATGGCGTCCTCGCCGCGCAGCCGGCGCAGCCCGTGCGCACCCTGGAAGACGACCGTGATGCGCCAATGGCGCCCGCCCTCGTCGAGGTAGCGCGTGGCGGCACGCGGCCGGCTGGAGATGTCGGTGGGAATGGGGCCGTCCATGGCCGCTCATACCAGAAAGGCCACATCGCGTCCACTTCCGCCTCCTCCGGCGGCATCCGCGACGGTACGCTGGGGGCAACTCCGCACGGAACCGAGCCATGCCCCTCTCCTCCCGCCACATCCTCTTCACCGCTCCGAACCAGGTCGAGCTCGCCAGCGAGGAGGTTGATGGCGCCGCCCTCGCCCGCGACGAGGTGCTGATCGCCAGCGAGGCGTCGCTGATCAGTGCGGGCACCGAGCTGGCGCGGCTGCGCGGCGAGGGCGAGGGTGCCGGCGCGTTCCCCACCCGCAGCGGCTACGCCTGCATCGGACGCATCATCGCCGCCGGCGACGGCACCGCCGGCGTAAAGCCGGGCGACCGCGTGTTCTTCGCCGGCAAGCACCAGGCGGTGCAGCGGTTCCTGCACAACCAGGACCACCAGTGGGGCCGCTGCTACCCCGTGCCCGAGGGTCTCGCCCCCGAGGACGCCGCCTTCGTCTGCCTGGCGCAGATCGCTCTCGTCGCACCGTGGGTCAGCCCGGCCGGGCCCGGCGACACCGTCGCCGTGTTCGGCCTGGGGGTGATCGGCAACCTGTGCGCCCAGCTCTACCGCCTCGCCGGGGCGCGCGTCATCGGCCTCGACCCGGTGGCCGAGCGCTGCGCCATGGCGCGCCGCTGCGGCATCGGCGAGACCATCGACGCCCCCGCCGGACGCCAGGTGGAAGCCCTGCTCGCCGCCACCGGCGGCGCCGGTGCGACCGTCACCGTCGACGCCGTCGGCCATACCGCCGTGATCCAGGCGGCGGTCGAAGGCACCCGGCTGATGGGGGAGTGCGTCCTGCTCGGCACCCCGCGCACGCCTCTCCCGGGCGACCTCACCAGCCTGCTCAACCGCGTCCACATGCAGGGCATCGCCCTACGCGGGGCGCACATGTGGCGCTTCCCGGCGACCTCGGTGCGCGGCACCACCCGCACCGTCGCCGACGCCTACGCCCTGATCTTCGCCGCCATCGCCGACGGACGGTTGCGCGTCGCGCCCCTGCGCAGCCATCTCGTCCGACCCGAGGACGCCCCCGCCTCGTACCGCGAGCTGCAGCATGCCCGCGACCGGGTCTGGGGCGTGGCCATCGATTGGCGCACGACCGCGGCGGCGCCGGCAGCCTGAGCCCCTCCATCTCCGCACCACCTCGAGACATCCATGCGAGCCCCCCTCTGCCTGATCGGCGCCGGCGCCATCGCCCGACACCATGCCATCGCCAACCGCGGCCTGGCGGACGGACCGCGTCCGCTGCATGTCACCGACCCGGTGCCTGCCAGCCTCGCCGCCTTCGCCGCCGAGCATCCCGAGGCGACCACCCACCCCAGCGTCGAAGCGATGCTGGCGAGGCCGGCGGAACCGGGTGAGATAGCCATCGTCGCTGCCCCGCCATCGACCCACCATGCCATGGCCCTCGCCGCGCTCGCCAGCGGGCGGCATGTCTTGGTCGAGAAGCCCTTCGCCACCACCACCGCCCAGGCCGACGAGATGGTCGCCGAGGCGGCGCGGCGCGGCCTGCATCTGCACGAGTGCTGCTCACGCTACCTCGGCTACCGTACGACCCTCGCCGCGGCCGAGCTGGTGCGCAGCGGCGCGCTCGGCCGACCCTACCGGGTGCGCTGGCTCCAGCTGACCAACCGCGGGCGGCCGGGGATCGAATACCAGCCGCGCTCGCGCTGGTTCCTCGACCGCAGCGCCAGCGGCGGCGGCGTCGGCATGGATTGGGCGGTCTACGATCTCTCTGCCATCTGCGCCGTCCTCGCGCCGCGCGCGCTGACCGTGTCCTCGGCCTGGACGCGCTGCCCGCCCACCGGCGTGACGCTGCCTGCCGGCACGGTGTTCGATGTCGAGCACCACATCGGAGCCGACCTCGTCGCCGAGCTGGCGGACGGCACTGCCGTATCGGTGGCCTACGAACGCGCCAGCTGCTGCCACGGCGCTGAACGCGCCGAGTCGGAGATCGCCGGCGACACCGGCGCGGTGGCGTGGCAGTGGCTGCCCTGGCCCGGCGACCGCATGTGGCTCGAGCACCGCTACGACGTGCGTGGCGCCGTCGTCTGCGAGCGGCGCGAATTCCCCACGTCGGCCGAGCTGGAGAGCCACCATCGGCCGCTGACCGCGCTCGACGCCATCCTCGCCGGCCGCCCTGCCGAGCCGATGGGAGGAGCCCGTGCGGCCAGCATCTTCGCCACCGTGCATGCTCTCTACGCCACCGCCGCCGACCGACAGCCGAGGCGCATCGCCATCGCCCGCTGAGCGGGCCGGACCATCAGCGCAGCCGGGTGCGGACCCAGCCTTCGATCGCCAGTTCGGGTCCCAGCAGCGAACGACCCAGCCCCACCACCAGCCGGTCGGTCCCGCTGGCGAACTCGGTGAGCAGCGAGAGGTAGAGCACCACCCGGCCATCTGTGGGCCCGTCCTCGTGCACCACCGCGACGACGAGGTAGTCGTGCAGCAGGAAGCGCAGCAGGCCGATGGTCAGGACATAGGCTGCGCAGGCCGCGAGCAGCCAGAACCACCAGGCCCTCAGCCAGTTCCGGAGGCGCAGCTTCGATCGGAGCCGGCGCGAGCGCATGCGCCGAGTGTCGGCCGGCCAGCGCCTCAGGCCAGGACTTGCCTCAGGGCACTGGGCCGCTCCGTCCCAATGGTGGGATGGAGGCCGCTGGGCCGTCCTGGCGGAGCGGTACGGCGGACGCACGCTGCCAGCATGCTCCGGCTGCCGCACTCCGACCGCCGTCCATCCGCCGTGACTGCGAAGCGAGCTCTGCCCAGCGGTGGAATCCACGTGACATGGCGCCGGTCATGAGCCTGCGCCTGCTCTGCTGGTTGGCCGCTGGCGTGCTGGCGACGGTGCTGGCGACCGGCTGGTTCCTGCTGCCGCGGATCTGGCCCGGCGCGGTGGTGGCGTACAGCCCGCTGCTGGGTCCGGCGATCCGTGCCGAGGCCCGGCGCCGCACCGGCGGATCGCCGCTGGTGCCGGCCCACTGGGTCGCCTACGTGCCGCTCGACCGGCGCCTGCGCCAGGACCCCGCGGCCGGAGCCGAGGCGCTGCTCGCCGCCCTGCGCGACAGCGACGTCGAGGTCCGCCGGGTGGCGGCCGGTGAGCTGCAGCAGCTGCGGCTGGGAGCCGCGACCGGACGCGCGCTGCTCGATCGTGCCGCCGGCCATGCCGGCGATGCCGATGCCCGGGTCCGCGCCCATCTCATCGCCCTGCTGGCCGACGCCGGAAGCCACGACCGGCTCGTCCTGGCTGGCCTGCGCGATCCCGCCGCGCCGGTGCGGCTTGCCGCCGTCAACAGCCTGACCCACCGGCGCGACGCGCGCCTCCTGCCCGAATTCCTCCGCCTGGTCGACGACCGCGATGACGGCGTCGCCTGCGCGGCGATGGGGGCGCTCGGCCGCCTGGGACGGGACGAGGCGGTCGAGCCGCTGCTGCGCGCCCTGGGCAGCCGTCCCCAGGCGGTGGGCGCGGCCGGCAACGCGCTGCGCGGGCTGCGGCTCGCCCCCGAGCAGCGCCGGCGCATGCTGGCGGGCCTGATCGCGGCGCTGCGCGACGATGGCGTGCGCTGGTCGGCGCTGAGCGCGGAATGGCTGCTGCAGGACCAGCACGACGATCTGGCCGAGGAGCTGCTGCGCGATGCGCTGGGCGACCCCGACTACCAGTGCCGCCAGTTCGCCGCCGATCTCCTGCGCGCGCGCGGCGCCACGCCCGACGCGCGGCTGGTGGCGGTAACCATCGAAGGTCTGCGCGACGACGACTATCCCCGGGCCCGCGACTACTCGCATTACACCGGCCTGCGCAATGCCAAGGACGGGACGCGCTGGCTGTGGCTGCATCCGGACGCCGGCACCCCGGGCTTGCGCGAGGCGCTCGCCTCACCAGACGCGCAGCAGCGCTTCCTCGCCGCCTGGCTCCTGGCCATGCGCCAGGACACGGACTCCACCCACGCCATCTGCGCCGAACTGCTGCCATGTCTGCGCGCATCCGCCGGCAAGCCGGCGGCGACCTGGGCGATCATGGCGCTCTACCGCCTGGGTCCCGCGGCCCGGCCCCAGGCCGAGGCCGCCCTGCCCGCCGCCGACGCCCGGCAATCCGCCTGCATCCAGCTCCTGCTGCGCGACTGGTCTGATCCACCACGCAGCACGGCCGAGGCCGCGCGCCGCGGCCGACTGCCACTGTCGGTGCTCTACCACGACCCGGCCTGGGAGCCCGCCCTGCAGGCCCCCGGCCTGCTGCCCGAGCCCTTTCCGCACCTCCGCTGACCCCACCGCTCGTGGATGGCGTCCGCCGAGCGAACGCCGGAGCGCGCCGGGCTGGAGCCGTGCTGTCCGTGTGGCTCTGGCCGGCGTGCGACCAGAGAGCCTGGAACGAGCGACCCCGCTACACCGAATCGACGCGCGTATGCGCGGCGTGTCGAGCGGGGGTTCCGGGGCCAAAGGGCCCCGGCGGGGACGTGGGGCAGAGCCCCACGAGCAAATCGTGGCTAGCGTCCGCCGAGCGAGCGCCCGGGCGAGCGACGATCGGTGGATCTGCACCATGTAGTAGGTGTCGCGAGGCCGCAGCGAGCCTGGAACAGAAACCCCCGCCTGGCGAATCGACGCGCGTATGCGCGGCGTGTCGAGCGGGGGTTCCGGGGGAGAAGTCCCCCGGCGGGGACGTGGGGCAGAGCCCCACGAACAGAAAGCTACTTCTTGCCGGCGGCCTGCTGGACCTGGGCGTAGCGGACGGGGTCGTATGGGCGGAGGTCTACCTCGCCTCCGCCGCCGCGCCAGCGGCCGGCTAGCCCGCCACGCGCAGCAGCTCGACCTCGGCCTCGCGCGACCAGCAGCCGTCCTTCAGCTTGGGGCCGATCGACGGGTACTTGGCGACCAGGGCGGCCAGCTCGGTCAGCGGGAAGTCGCCGAGGTCGGGGTAGACCAGGATCTTGCCGCTGATCTTGCCGGTCTTCACCGCCTCGAGGCCCTCGATCGCGCCGCCGAAGCCGGTCACCGCGCCGACCGACAGGTTGGTGTCGAGCTGGTTGGCCAGCACCTTGCCGAGCACCACCTGCATGTCCTCCATGGTCGAGCCGGAGGTGCCGATGAAGTAGAGCCCCTTGCGCACGTAGGCGTCGAGGTCGATCGGCCCGCTGACCTCGCTGGGGATGCCGGCGAAGATGTTGACGATGCCGCCGTCGGCGCTGTCGGCGACCGCGCCGGCGACCACCGCCGGCACCGGCACCATGACCATGTGGTAGCGCGAACCGCCGGTCGGCTTGCCGCCGGCCTTGGGGTTGAACAGGCGGAACGGCACGCTGCGCCGCTTGGCCACCGGCTCGGCCTTGGCCCCGAGCACAGCAAGGCGCTCGTCGCTCATGTCGCTGCCCTCGACCGCGGTGCCGCCGGCGGCGAGCGAGACCAGGCGCAGGACTGCCATCGAGCCCATCGGGCCGGCGGCGCCGATCACGTGCACCCGGTCGCCCTGCCGCACCTCGCCGGTGGCGGGGATGCGCGCCTGGGCCTCGGCCGGACGGTTGCCGGTGGTGCCGACGATGCGGACATTGCCGTAGTGGACGCGACCGACCGGCGTCGACACCGGCCGGCCATAGCTGCCGCCGGATAGGGCCAGCAGGACGAGGCCGTCGGTGGCGACCAGCGGCCACAGCGACTCGAGGAACGCCGGATCCGAACCGACCACGATCAGGTCATCGACCGAACCGGGCTTGAGCGCGGCCGGATCGGTGCAGATGAAGCCGTCGCGGCCGCAGGGCGCTCCCAGGCAGAGCTTCTTCGCCGACCTGGCGAGGTCGAGGCCGGCGAGGTCGACGCTGGCGCCGGGGGCGACCGCCAGCAGCAGCGTGCCACCCTGCTTCAACAGCTGGCGCTCGCGGTGGATGAAGGCCTCCTCGATGCAGGCCCACGGCTCGACCAGGGCGATCTGGCTGGCCGAGCGGTCGTCAGGCACCGGTACCAGGTAGCTGGTGCCGTCAGCGGCGACGGTGGTGCGCTCGTCGAGCAGGACGTACTGCTGCAGGCCGCCCTCGAAGTTGTAGCCGAACGCGCCGTTGCTCTTGTCGGTCTTGAGGTCGCGCCAGTCGGCCTGGACCAGGTAGCGGCCGCCGGCCTTGACGCTCTTCACCTGGGCGCCGACCTCGACCACGCGGATCACCGCCTCGTGCCCGGGAACCGTCGGCTGGCCATCCGGCACGTAGCTGGGGATGGTCTTGAGCACGCTCTCCGCCAGGTGCGCCTTGACCGGGGTCTTGCGCGCGTGCTGGTCGAACTGGTGCAGCAGCTTCATGTCGCTGAAGCACAGCCCGACGCACTCGACCTTGCCGAGGATCTGGGTCGGCCCGGGCCGCTGCACCGGCTTCGTGCGGTTCAGTTCGAGCTTGTCGGGGCCGACGAGCTGGACGGCCTGCTGGGTGGTGGGGAGGGTGGCGGTAGGCATGGCGCGAGGGATGGTGATTGAAAGCCGGCGGGGGCAATCGTCGGGCCGTGATGGCCAGACGTCGCGGTCAACGCCGTGCTATCCCATACGGACCCATCCGGCCATGTCCGGCAACGCAGGGGGAGGCTGGAGGCTTGAGGCTTGAGGTCCATTGCCCCTGGTCTGGCTGCTGGCCGCTGGCCGCTGGTCGCCGGCTGCTGGCTCGCAAGCGTGGAACGTGGATCCATCTGCAGTCAGGCGGTCCCAGACCGGAACTGGGGCAATGGACCTCAAGCCTCAAGCCTTAACCTTAAGCCTGTCTCCGAGCCCTCCCCCCGGCAAAAAGTTGACCCCGTCCATCCCACCCCTAGCTTCCTGGCCGTCAGGGACTTCGCACATGGCCAAGCTCACGGTGATGTTCGGCGCCGACCCCCAGTCGGAGCATTCGCTCGACAAGGACCAGATGAAGGTCGGT
>JAIFKN010000309.1 GCA_020049615.1 bacterium
CTCGAGCAGAAGACCGGCGGCATCGTCCGCGCCTACATCAGCAACGTCTCGATGCCGGGCCAGTCGATCGTGCTCAAGGCCCTGCAGGACCCCGGCTTCCGCGCCCAGCAGGCGCAGAAGGTGGCGCTGCTCAAGAGCCGCGCCGCGGTCACCGCGACCCACTGCCGCAAGCCCGAGTACGCCGACTGCTGGGACGTCTACCCGTTCAACTCCGGCTACTTCATGTGCCTGCGGGTGAAGGGCCCGACCGCCGAGGCGGTGCGCCAGGAGCTGCTGGCCAAGCACGGCGTCGGCACCATCGCCCTCGGCCAGACCGAGCTGCGCGTGGCGTTCAGCTGCCTGACCGAGGCGCAGATCCCCGAGGTATTCAACCGCATCGCGCAGGCGATCCGCTCGCTGCGCTGACGTCCTGAGGAGCGCTATCGACGGTGTCCGGCCATGATGCGGTCGGCCAGGCCGGGGCACATGACGGCGAACAGCAGCAGCCAGCGTGCGGAGCGGTGCGGCCAGACCTCCGGACGGGGGCGGCTGATGGCGTCGGCCATGCGCCGGGCCACCTGTTGCGGAGCCTGGGTCGGGGCCCAGCCCGTGAACTCCATGGGGCGGCCGCTGGCGCGGGCGCAGGAATCGAAGAATTCCGTCGTCGTGCGCACCGGATGCACGGTGGTGACGGCGATGCGATCGGGGGCGAGCTCGACCCGGGCCGCTTCGGCCAGCGACAGCTGGGCCGCCTTGGTCGCGCTGTAGGCAGCGGTGTCGGGGGCGGCGCGCCGGGCCAACGATGATGACACGATCATGATCTGGCCACGCCAGCCGTCGCGTTCCTCCTGGGCGCGCAGCAGCGGCACGGCGGCGCGCAGGCCTGCCGCGGTGCCGAGCAGATTGACGCGCAGGATGGCCAGCCAGTCCTCGTCGCTGGTCGCCTCCGCCAAGCGGGCGAGGCCGTACCCGGCGTTCAGCACCACCGCATCGAGCCGGCCGAGCCGGGCATGCGCTTGCCGGATCACCCCGGCGGCGGCAGCCGGGTCGCCCTGGTCGGCGGGCAGGACCAGGGCCCCGCCGCAGGTGCGCGAGACCTCGGCGAGGCGGTCGGCACGGCGGGCGGTCAGCGCCAGACGGGCGCCGCGCCGATGCAGTTCGTGCGCCAGGGCGGCGCCGATGCCGGCCGAGGCGCCGGTGATGAGGACGGACATGCCGGCGATGCGTCGGGCCATGGCTGCAGCATGCTTGCCAGCGGCCGGCTTCCATTCCCGCCTCGCGGCCTTCTGCTGCCGCCGTGCCGCAGCTACCGGACCTCCCGCCGCATGCCCTCGCCTCGCTCGTCGCCGTCGCCGACACCGGCTCGGTCAGCGCGGCGGCGCGCTCGCGCGGCATGACCCAGCCGACCCTGTCGCGCCAGATCCAGGACCTCGAACGCACGGTCGGGGCCAAGCTGCTCGAACGCTCCAGCACGGGGGCCCGCCTGACCCCGGCCGGCGAGACCCTGGCGCAGGGCGCGCGCGAGGTCATCAGCCAGCTCAATGCCCTGGCGGCGCGGGTACGTGCCGCCGGCGATGAGGTCGGTGGCGAGGTCCGGCTGGGCTGCATCGACTCGATCGGCATCTATGTGCTGCCGCAGATCCTGCCCGGCTTCGTCCAGGCCAACCCGCGGGTGCGCGTGACCGTGGTGTGTCAAAGCAGTCCGCAGCTCATGGACATGCTGCTGGCCGGCGAGCTGGATGCCGCGGTCGGCACCACCGAGCATCCCGGGCTGCGTTGCGAACGCCTGTACCAGAACCCGCTGGTCCTGGTGCACCCGCACGAGTTGCCTGCCACCGAGGTGCCATCGACCCTGGCCGCCCTGGCGCAGCGGCCGGTGATCACCTTCGCCAGCGGCCTGACCGTCCGCCGGCTGCTCGACGAAGCCTTCGCCCGCGGCGGACTGCGGTTCGAACCGGTGATGGAGCTGGCCAATGTCGAGGTGATCAAGGCGATGGTGCGTTCGGGGCTCGGGCTCGGCGTCATTCCCGACGGCTGCCTGCCGCATGGCGAGCTGGCTGCGCGCCCGATCCCGGAGTGCTCGGTCTCCCGGGTGATCCGCCTGATGCTGCCGATGCGCGAAGCGCCCGGCGCGGCGCAGCGGCTGATCGAGCGCCTGCGGACGCTCAGGCGGATCTAGTATCCTCGTCAGGTCACGGAGAGACGCAGTTAGGCGGAGTCGAAGCAGGGATCCGCGCATCCTCCGTCTCCACTCTCCGTGCCCTCCGTCGCTCCGCGGGTTCGGAACCTTTGCCGTCCCTCAGGCCTGGCCGTCGGTCACGAAGACCCCGTCCTGGCCATCCGTCTCGCTGATGCGCACCCGCAGCGTGCGCACGCGGATGTGGCCGAAGCGCTCGCGCAGGCGGGCCAGCAGGGTGCGGCCGAACCAGGCGGCGAAGTACTCGGCCGAGGTGTTGCCGATCGGCAGCACCAGCACCTCGTCGCTGGGCGCGAGATACCGAGCCTGGCGGTAGACCACCTCGGTGTGCCCGTCGGGGCGGTGGGTGATCTTCAGCTCGGGATGGTGGGCGGGGACGATCCAGTGCTCGTCGAGTTCGTCGCACAGCGCGCGCACCACCGGCTTGACCTCCTTGAAGTCGATGACCAGGCCGTGCCCGTCGAGGTCGCCATCGATCTCGCAGCGCACACGGTAGTTGTGGCCGTGCAACCGCTCCTTCGAGCCGTCAGGGAAGATCAGGAAATGGGCGCAGGAGAACTTGAGGTACTCCTTCTCCAGCAGGATCGACCAGCGTTCCATGCCCGGGATGATGACGAGCGGCCCGGCTTTCCAACTTGATTGGCCCCGACCCGGACATGCAGTGGCGGCGTGAACGCACTGCCCGCCGGCTCCAAGGACGTCCAGGCCATGTTCGGCCGCATCGCCGGCAGATACGACCTGCTCAACCGCGTGCTGTCGGCCCGCCTCGACCTGCGCTGGCGCCGCATCGCCATTGGCATGCTGCCGGAGGGGCGCGGCGAGGCGCTCGACCTCGCCTGCGGCACCTTCGATCTCGGTTTGGCCGCGTTGCGCCAAGGCCGGGCGGCGCGCGTCCATGGCTGCGACTTCAGCGTGCCGATGCTCGCCGCGGGGACGGCCAAGCGCCGCGGCCTGGCGCTGTCCGCCGCGGCCGGCGATGCCCTGCGCCTGCCCTATGCCGATGCCGCCTTCGACGTCGCCATGGTCGCTTACGGCTGGCGCAACTTCGGCGATCCGCTGAGCAGCGCGAGGGAGCTGCGCCGCGTGCTGCGACCGGGTGGGCACCTGCTGATCCTCGAGTTCTTCCGTCCGGTGCGCTGGTTCCCCAAGGCTTTCTACGCCACCTTCGGTCGCGGCGTGTTCCCGCTTGCCGGTTCGCTGCTGGCGGGGGACCGCACCGCGTACCGTTACCTGCACGACTCGGTGCAGGGATTCGTCTCGACCGCCGAGGCGGACATCCACCTCGCCGGCGCCGGCTTCACCACGCCGCGTTGGCGTTCGTTCAGCGGGGGTGTTTCGCATGCAGTGTTGGTTAAGGCGGAATGAAACTGGTAACACCATCACGTTGACTGGCGATGCAGAATTTGCCGGGTGACAACCAGGCGCCTCTGGCAGACTAGACGTCCACATGGAGAGCAGCGTCATGTCCACGCGCGCGTTGGAGCGACCGACCCTGGCGGCGACCATGGTGCAGGCCGTACAGGACCACGGGAAGGTGCGCCGTCACCGCCGCAAGTGCAGGACGCAGCGGTTGGAGCGGACCCTCGCTGCGCTGGCTTCAGACCGGAGTTGAGCGGCGCCGGCGCCGCAGTCCGGCGCCACAAGCGATCAGGAGCAGACCAGCGGCCCCGGCACCGCAGCCGCCGCTGACGTTGGAGACCGGCGCAGCGGGGGGAGGCGGCACCGGAGGCGTGATCGGCGGCACCGGCGCAGGATCGATGCGCAGCACGGTGGTGGTGCGGGTGGTCCCGGCACCATTGCGGGCGCTGAGCGCCAGCAGCCAGGAACCGGCGGCGGTGGGCGTGCCGCCGAGTCCGCCGGTGGCGGGCACCACGGTCAGCCACGCCGGACCGCCGCTGATGGCGTATTCGATCGGACTCAGGCTGGCGGCCAGCGTCCCGGTGAAGGCAACGCCGACCGTTCCGACCAGTTCGCCGGGATCGCTGAACACCGGCGTGCCGGCCACCGCCGCCTCGACCACCAGCAGGCCGGACGTCTGTGCTGAACCGGAGGCGTTGGCGGCGGTCAGCGCGAGGGTGGCGTCGCCGGCCACCGTGGTCGCGCCGGTGACCAGTCCGGTGGCGTCGGTGCTCAGGCCGGAGGGCAGGCCGCCGACGGTCCAGGTCGCGACACCACCGATACCCAGTTGCAGCCGCACCGGCTGGCCGGCGCCGATCAGCCACGGCCCGGCGTCGCTGATCACCGGCGCCCCGGCGAGGGCGGCGAGGGCACGAACCGCGGCATGCGTCGGATTGCTGCCATCGGCGTCGCTGGCGCTGAGGAAGATGTTGCTGACACCGGCTGCGGCGAGCCCGGTGATGCGGCCGGTGAATGGCGAGAGGGCGAGCCCGGCCGGCAGACCGCTCTCGGTCCAGGTGGTCACCGGCGCGTCGGCCGCGAGGGTGGCGGCGAAGCGCGAACCGGCGGTAGCGCGGAAGGCGACCGGCGCGACCGGCGCCGGCGCGGCGACCAGGCGGACCGCGGTCTGCAGCAGCAGGGTGGCGACGGCGGTGCCGCTGGCGTTGCTGGCGCTGAGCGTGACCGCCTGCAGCCCGGCGGCGGTCGGCGCGCCGGTGAGCAGGCCATCGGCGTCGATGGAGAAATCGGCGCTGCCGGTGGCGGCATAGGATGTCGGTACGCCGGTCGCGATCACCGCGATGGCGGCTGGCGATCCGACGGTCAGCACCGGCGGCACCAGGGTCGACAGCAGCGGCGCCCCGGCGGCGGCGGCGCGCACGCGCAGGGCGATGGTCGAGGACACCGGCAGGGCTGGCAGCACCGGGGTGGCGGTGATCACCGCGCTGACGTTGCCGGCGGCGGTCGGCGAACCGAGCAGCCGTCCGCTGGCGGCGTCGACGCTCAGGCCTGCAGGCAGGCCGCTGGCGCTCCAGGCGCCCACGGCGCTGGCGGTCGCCTTCCAGCCCAGGCCGGAGGACACGGTGCCCTCGACCACCGGCGGCGAGGCGGGCAGCGGATCGCCGGCGGTCGGCACGGCCACCGGGATGGCGAGCACGGTGGCGGCCGCGGCCCCGCCGATGCTGGCGGTCAGGCGCAGGTTGGCGCTCGCGGTGCCGGCTGCCGGGGTGCCGGTGAGCAGGCCGTCGCCGCCGTCGAGGCTGAGCCAGGCCGGCAGATCGGTGGCGGCGAAGGCGGTTGCGCCGGCCGCGGTGACGAAGGCGGCGAAAGGGGCTCCCTCGGCGGCGACCGGCTGCACCGGGACGGTGAACAGCGGGGCGCCCGGCTGCGCGGCGACCACCTCCAGCAGCAGCGTGGTCCAGGTGGCGCCGGTGTCGGCCGAGACCGTGATATTGTAGAGCCCGGGCGTGGCGGTGGTCCCGGTGAGCAGCCCGCCGGCGGACAGGGTCAGTCCGCCGGGCTGGCCGCTGGCGGCGAAGCCGGTGGCCACGGCGCTGGCGACGAGTTGCAGCGAGCACACCGATCCGTCGCTGACCGCCCAGGCGGCGGCATTGATCACCGAGGGACCGGCGGCGGCGGCGATGGTGACGGTGATGGTATCCGCATCGGAAGACGAACCATCGCTGGCGCTGATCGTAACCACGGTGACGCCGGCGGCGCTGGGCGTACCGGTGATCCGGCCGGAGGCGGGGTCGAGCACCAGCCCGGCGGGCAGGCCGATGGCATCGTAGGTCAGAGGTGCGCCGCCGCTGGCGACGATCCCGGCTACCAGCGGCACGCCGACCGTGCCTTGCAGGGTGGCCGGACCCCCGACCGCGACCGCGGCCGGCAACATGACTGCAAGCAGCAGCGCCAGCAGAGCGCGCATCAGAACCGCCCGCTCCAGCCGAGCGCGGCTTCGGGGCTGCCGATGCCCACGCTGTAGCCGATGCCGCCGGCCGAGGCCTGGAACCACACCTGGCGCCAGCCCAGCTCGCCAGTCAGGTCGCCGCCGGCGAGGCGCCAGCGCCAGCCGGCGCGCAGGCCGACCGCACCGTAGACGTCGGCCTGGTCGAGCACCCCGCCCGGAGCCTCGCCGAGCTGCACGCTGGGCTGGCCGATTTCGATCAGCGGTCGCAGGGTCAGGGCGATGGAGTCGCTTACCGCGAGTGCGCCGCGTACGAACGGGCGGACGCCGACCAGGACGAGGCGCTGTCCGCCGGTGCGGTCCTGCAGGTCGGCGAGGACTTCGGCGCCCCAGCTCCATTCCAGGCGGTGGTCGATGGGCTGGCTGCGTTCAATGGCGGCGGCAAGGCCGATGGCGAGGGGGCCCGTGTCATCGAGTTCGCCGCCGCCGCCATCCAGGTCGAGGCGCCAGATGCCGGCCTCCAGCTGGATGCCGAACCGCCAACATCCGTCGTCGGGGCAGCGTGCCCGGGCGGCACCGGGCGGTGGCGAAGGATCGTCGTCGGGCTGCTGGGCGCCGACTGCTGGCTGCTGGTCGCTGGCAGCGCTGACCGGCAGGGCCGCCAAACCTTCGCGGACGGAAGCCAGGCTGTCGGCCAGGGCCTCGGCCTCGGGGGTGCCGGCCTTCGCCAGACGTGGCCGCAGGCGCTCGAGTTCGGCGACGGCCTGCTCGCTGCGCGCGACCAGGCGGGCTTCCGGGCCCGCCGCCCGGTTGCAGCCAACCAACAGGATGGCGCAACCGGCGACAGGCCATGCCCAGGAACACGACAACCCGAGGTGGGGTGACGGCATGCGGAGGCGACTCGCGTGAGTCATGCCAAAGTCCTGGCAGGCGGGCGGGACCGGTCACGCGGCGGCTCGCGCAACGTTCCTGATGCACACCGTTTATGGCGACCTAAGGTGCCACTGATGCCCCTGCGCGATGTTCTCGTACCCAGTCTGCTCGCACTCGCCTGCCTGGCCCCAGCGGCCGATCTCGACTGGAGCGGCGCGCCCGGCGCCAAGCCGCCGTCCGGGTGGAGCGTCGCCGTCGCCGCAGCCGCCGAGGTCGGCGTCAGCTTCCTCGAGCGCGCCATCGAGATCAGCGCCCCGCCTGGCCGACAGGCCCTGGCTGTCGCCGCCGTCGATCTCGCTGACGGCAGCGACGAACGTCCGCTGCGGCTCAGCGCCGTGGTCTCGGTCGCGGGCAAGGGCGCCCTCGACGGGTATCCTGCCTTGCTGGCGCTGGAATGGGGCGGCGGCGCCGTGTTCGCCGTCGGCCTCGGCAACGATCCACACACCAAGCGGGACGAACGGCGGGGCTGGGCGGTCTGGAGCGGCAACGGCGCGACCGGCTCCGATCACGCGGAGGCGGAACTCGCCCCCGGCGCCAGCCCGGCTCACCTGCGCATCGTCCTCACCAGCCGCGAGGTGGCGGCCTACGGTTCGCGGGACGGCTTCGCCTGGAGCCGGATCGCCGGGATGCCGCGCGAGCGTCTCGGTGCCGCCGGGGCGCCGGCCCGTGTCGTCCTCGGCCGCGGCCAGACGCGCAGCGGGGCGGCGGGACTGGCCGCCGATCCGCCCTCCGCGGCGAAAGGCAAGGCGTGCATCTACCGCTTCGCCGACCTGCGGGTCGACAGCGGCGCCGCCGAGGTCCCGTCCTCTGCGCTGCGCAGCTATGCCAAGAAGGACTCGCTCGCCGACACCCTCGAGGCCCTCGCCGCAGCCGGCATGCCACGGCGCTGGCGATTGCGCGGGCCGGATGACGCGCGCACTACCGAGATCCCCGGCGTGCTGCCGGCGGGCTTCACCGCCGGTGCCGGATGGCAGGAGCACCTCCTCGCCGAGAATGAGCGTTTCCTCCAGCTGGGCAGGCTGCTGCCCGCCGCCGGTTACCAGATCCGCTGGGCAGCGACGGAGATCGATCCTGGCGAGGGCGGCTGGGTGCGGTTCCGCTTCGACGGCATGCCGCTGTGCTGGCTGTGGGTCGACGGGCGGCTGATCATGTCTGCGGAATCGGCGACCCGTGAAGCCGAAAGCGATCGGCTCTCGGCCAGCGCCTGGCTGCCCGCCGGACCGCACCAAGTGGTGCTGGCGACGCGGACCAACGAGGGCCGCACCGCCGCCACCTTGCGCTGGGAGTCCGGCGATCCGCGGGCGCGCATCGCGCTGCTGCGCCGGCTGGCCGTCGATTTCGCCGGTGACGAGCAGCTCGCCGACGCGCCGTTCGAGATCGCTCGGCTGTGGGAGGGGCTCGGCTTCGCCCGCGAGGCGGTCGCAGCCCTGGCCGAGGTCGCCGGCGGCGAACCCGAGCAGGCCGAGCGCGCCCTGGCCGAGCGGGCGCGGCTGTTCCATCAGCTCGGCGACACGGCTGCCGCCGGCGCCGAGACCGCCGCGCTGCAGAAGCTGTGGGAGGCCGCCGCGGTCGACCCGGTGGCCGCAGCCCGGCGCACCGCGCGGCTCTGGCAGCGACTCGACGTGCCGGACCGCGCCGCCGCCGTGCTCGGCGAGGCGCTCAAGCTGCCCGGTGTCGATCGCCACGAGCGTTGCGCCCTGGTCGTTGATCGCGCCCGCCTGCGCCGGGCTTTCGGTGAC
Organism: bacterium; assembly: GCA_020049615.1. The sequence continues at coordinate 8,651 of JAIFKN010000309.1, forward strand.
GACGCCGGGACGGCGGCCGAGCTGCGCGCCGCCGCCGAGCACCTGCCGGCCGGCGACCCGGTGCGTTTCGATCTGCTGTGCAGCGCAGCGCGCCTCGATCCGGCGTCGTCCCAACCGGCGCTCGAGGCGTTGGCGGCCCAGGCGACGGATGCCCTGCGCGCGCGCCTGCTCGCCGGCGTGCACGCCGCGCGCAAGGACGAGAGCGCCCGTCTTGCCGCGCGCCGCGCCGCGGCGCTCCTGCCTGGCACAGCCCTGGCCATGCCGTCGGTCGAGCTGGCCGAGGATCTGGCCGCCGCCAAGGACGAGCCGGCCGCGCTGAAGCACTATCAGGCCGAACTGGCCCGCCGGAACCTGCCGGCGGTCCGGGATCTCACCGCCGCGCGGACCGCGCTGGTCCGCGCAGTGCTCGCCGAGACGCCGGCCGGCGCAGCCCTCCTCGCCGAAGCCACCGTGGTGGCGCAGGCATCGACCGGCCAGGTGCAGTGGCAGGTGCGGGGGCCGTTGCCGCAGGGCGACTGGACTCCGCATGAGCGGCCGGCCTTCGACCTGACGCAGCCGCCGTCCGGCGCGGACTGGAAGCCTGCGGCGCCGAACTACTGGAACGCCGGCATCCTCGATTTCGGCCACCTCGGCGGCGGCGATGGCGTGGTGTGGTACCTGGCGACGACCATCGCCAGCGACCAGGCGCGCACCATCACCGCCAGCTTCGGCGCCGATGACGCCCTCTCGGTCTGGCTCAACGGCGTGCGCCTGTACAGCGACCGGACCCAGCGCGGCATCGTACCCGACTCCATCGTGCTGACCCTGCCGCTCAAGCAGGGGGCCAACGTGCTGGTCTGCTCGGTGCAGAACGGTGGCGGCGCCGCGGCCTTCCAGTTCCGCACCCGGCGCGAGCCGTGGCCGGCCGGCGACATCGCTGCCGCGGTCGCCGGCGTCGCCAGCGACCGCGCCGGCGCGGCGCAGACGCTGGCCGACCTCGCCAACGCCCTGCTCAATGCGGAACGCAGTGACGAGGCCTGGGCCCTGGCCCGTACCGCGATCGCCTGCTGGCCGGAACGGGCCGACCTGGCGCGCGACCTGGCCTGGCGGGCACTGACCCAGCCGGGTTGGCGCCTGACACCGGCGATGCTGCTGGAACTGGTGGCGTGGTTCGACGCCAATCTCGCCGACCGCCGCTGGGACGATGCCGGCACGCGTGCGCATCTGCGGGATCAGGTGCCGGTCCAGCTGCTCGAAGCCGGTCTGGTCGATGAGGCGATGCATCGCCTGCGGCGTACCGCCCAGACCGAACTGGAGCCGATCGTGGTCGCAGGCGCCTACCTGCGCGAGGCCGACATCTGGCAGGCCATGGGCTACCCGCGCCGTGCCGCCGCCGCGCTCGAGCAGGCCCGGGACGCGGCGCCGGGCGAGGATGCGATCGACAGCGCTGCCGACCAGCGCCGCCGCACCATCCGTCTGGCCAAGGGCGATCGGGTCGCCATCGCCGCCCCGTACGAGCTGACCACCCTGCTGCGCACCGCCGAGCGCGCCGTCGCGGGAGATCCCGAACGGGCCGCCAGGGACTTCCAGCAGGTGATCGAAGGGGGCGGCGACCAGCCGGTGCTGCTCGCCGATGGCAGGCAGCGCGGTGCCGCGGTGTTCACCGCCAGCCGGCTGCGCAGCAGCGGCGGACCGGTGCTGCAGGCATGGTCGGAGGCGAACGCCGACCGGGCCGCCAGCGCCCTGGCCCGGGCCGACGCCGCCGATCCGCAGGCGCTGGCCAGGATCTCAGGGCGGTGGCCGCTAGCCCCTGCCGCCGGCGAGGCGCTGCGTCGCGAGGCGGCGCTGTGGAGCGCGCGTGGCGCCTGGCAGCTCGCCCGCGGCACGGCGATGCGCTGCCTCGCCGAGCATCCGGGCGACGACCATCTGCTGCTTCTCCGCGCCGCCCACGCAGCAGCGCGTTCGGGCGATGCCGCGGCGCTCGACGGACTGCTCGCCCGTCTGGCCAAGGCAGGCCGGCAGCTGCCGTGGGACGGGGCTGATCTGGCGCCCGACCGTCTGGCCGGCGTCCTCCGAGGCCTGCTGCCTCCTGCCGTCGCCGTGGAACCTGCTCCGGTGTCGTTGCTGGTGCGGCTGCCGTCCTACGCCCTGACCATGCGGCCGGAGACGGCTGCGGACGCCCGCCTGCCGCTGCCGGCCGCGGCGCTCAGTGATGGCATGCTGGTCGTCGCCACGCCTGGCGAACTGGCCGGCCTGTCCGCCGACGGCACGCTGCGCTGGTCGATGACCGCAGGAGCCACCGCAGGGGTGATCACTCCGAGGCTGGCCAGCGGTGGCGAGGCGATGCTGGCGACGGAATCCGGCGTGGCCGTGGCCGGGTTGCACCGCGACGGCATCCGGCGGCTCGTAGCGGTCGAGGCCGCCACGGGCCGGCTGCTGTGGTCGACCGCGGCGATCCCGGCCGTGGCCGGTGCCACCCTGGCCTCGGCTCCGACCATCAACGGGGGCCGGGTATGGGCCTGGTTCATCGAGGCCAGCGGCGGTTTCGTCGCCTGCCTTGACGCGCGCGATGGCACGGTGCTCTGGCGCAGCACGCTGGGCACGGGCGCGGTGCGCCAGCCCCTGGCGAACTCCGGCGATGTGTTCACCGCCGGCAGCGGCCCGGCCCCGGCCCTGCAGGGCCGCGAGCTGTTCGTGTCCACCGATGCTGGCCAGGTCGGCGCCTTCGACGCCGTCGATGGGCGCCTGCTGTGGCTGCATGCCTACCCGCGCACCACCATCGACATCCAGAATGCCAGAACCGCGCTGCGCAGGTTGATGGCCCGCGGCCGTGGAGCGATCCTCGTCGACGCCGAACGCGTCTATGTCGCCCCCCGCGACGGTCTCGGCATCATCGCCATCGACCGGGCTGGCGGAGGACAGGCGTGGGCGGCCGAGCTGGCCGACGTGCACGAACTGTGCGCGTTGGCCCCGGCCGGGCTGGTCGCCTTGGGACCGGCGGTGACCGTACACCATCCCGGGACCGGAGCGGTGCGCTTGCGCTGGCGCCCGTCCAGCGGCGAGCGGCCCGGCCGTCCGACGGTTTCAGGCAACTCCGTGTGGGTTCCGCTGCGGCATGGGCCGCTGCATCTGTCGCTGGCCGATGGCGGCATCCGGCAGGGACCGGCCTGGAGCGCCCTCGGCCTCGCCGGCCAGCCTGCCGCCCTCCAGGCCGAGGCAGGACACCTTCTCGTCCTCGCCGATGGACAGGTCGCGCTGACGCGCCCAGGAGCCGGCAAGGCCGTGACGGTCAGCCATGTGCCGCGGATCGAGCCGTCCATCCAGGAGCAGGTCCTGGCCGGAGACGCGGCGCCGACATCGCTGGCCATGCGCTGGGATCTGCAGATCGGCAGGATCGAGGTCCTGCATCGTCCGGTCGACGCCCGCGACGGCGAGGTCTACGCGGTGGCCACCGGATCATTGCACCGCGTCGACGCGGCCACGGGTCGCATCGTCTGGTCCGTCCCAGCGCAGTGCATCCCAAGCGGCCTCAGCAGCGATGGCGCGGTGCTGCTGGTGCGCTCGGTGGGACAGCTGGCGATCCTCGACCGCGCCACGGGACGCCAGCTCCATGTCGAACCCCTCGGTCGGGATCCGCTGGTGCAATCGCTCTCGTGGGACGCGTCGCGGGCGCAGGCCAGGCTGGTCGGCGGCATGCTGGCGCGCTGGAACACGGGCGAACCCTGGTTCACCCTGCGTCGCAGCGAAGATGGCCGCAGCGTGCTCAGCGGTCGTTGCGATGGCGGCGTCCAGGGGGTCAACCTCGCCGGAGACGAGATCCAGGTCCTGGTCGAGCGCGGCAACGCCATCGTCATGGAGTTGCGCCGGTTGAGTGACGGCGCGCGCACCAGCGAGGTCCCGCTCGGGCTGTCCGGCGACCGGGCCTCGATGCTGCGTCTGCCCGATGGGACCCTGGTGCTCGGCAATCTCAGCGGCGGTCTGCTGTGGAATCCGGCCACCCACGACATGGTGCGCTTCGACCTCGGCATGGAATGGGTCCACACCGCGTGGCGCGACGGCGGAGTGCTCAATCTGATCGGTGTCAGGCAGGGGAAGCACCGTTGCACATTCCTCGACCCAGCCGGCAAGATGCTCGGCCAGGACGAATTCATGGCCTGGGGCGAATGGAATGAACGCCTTCCGCTGGCGCCACGCTGGGTCGCGGGCCAGCGCCTGCAGGTGGCCTGGCGCGGGGGCAAGACCGGCTACCTCATCCGCCAGGCAGACGGAGCCGAGCAGGCCTGGCTGCCGGTGCGCGAGGAATGGCGGCGGCACCAGTACGGACTGATCCCATTCGGCAGCAAGGCGATCGCCTTCGCCAGCGACAAGGATGGCCTGCTGCGCGCCCAGATCATCGATCCCAAGGCCGGCAAGATCGAGGTCGATTCCACCCTCGGGCTGACCATGCTCGGCCAGATCCTGCCGGTGGAGGCGGCTGGCGGCGTGATCGTGCCGACCACCCGCGGCCTGGTCTCGATCGTACCCGTCGCGGCTCCGGCCAGGCCGCTGCCCGGCCGCGACCTGGCTGAGACGCCCGTGGCGATCTGGCGCCAGGCCAAGGCTCCCGAACTGGATGGACGGCTCGATGAATGGGGCGACCAGGCAGGACTGGAGCAGGCCGGCGGGGACGGGCTCGCCGCCCGGCTCGGGTGGCGCGACGACGCGATGCTCATGGCCCTCCGCATCCCGCGTCCTCCGGCGCAGACCGGCAGCGCGCTCATCGCCATCGAGCGGATGCGCGGCGAGTTCGACTGGGAGGCGCCGCCGCTGCTGTTCTCGATGTCCTGGATGGGTGGGGCGGCCAGGACCCAGGTGGTGTCCAGCCCCGTGGCTGATGACGCCGTGCGTCCGCCGATCCAGGCCCGCGCCGCCAGCGATGGCTCGTCCCTGACCTGGGAGGTCGCGGTGCCGTGGGGCTGGCTGTATCCATCCGGCGAGCGGCCCGGCCGCGACCATTGGCTGCGCTGGGGGGTCATGGCCACGCAGGCCGGAGGCGCGCCGTCCGGCCTCGAACTCGGGCTCGGACTCGGGCAGGGCCTGGACAAATCCGGTCTGATCCGCCTGAATCTGGTCGAGGTGAAGCCGGCCCCGGATGCCCCTCCGCCCAGGAACCGCAAGCGCTGACCGCCCCAGGGCATCGCTCGGTGCGATCGACCGGACCGCCCTGATCGAGCGGTTCAACGCCCACTATCGCGCCAACTGCGCGGCGAATCCAGATGCCGT
>JAIFKN010000114.1 GCA_020049615.1 bacterium
GTCCCAGGCCCGCGTCGTCTCGATGTTGCCGGTGTCGGCGGCGATGACGTGCTCGGTCCAGGTGTGCTCCTGCCACGGGCCGGTCGGCTTGCCCGGGTTCTGCCGCCAGCGCAGGCTGCCGCCCCACCAGCCGCCGGTGACGAAGTCGGGCCGGCCGTCGCCATCGATGTCCATGACGATGGTCGAGAAGTCGTCGTGGTACTCGCCCTCCTGGCGGCAGGGGGCGACGGTGTGCCAGCGCACGAAGTCCGGCCCCTGGTACCAGTGGGCGCCGCAGATGATGTCGAGCACGCCGTCGCCATCGACATCGGCGACGCCGGCCGACTCGTACATGGTCGCGGCGATGAGTTGCTTGCGGAAGCGCAGGGGCATGGCCTAGCCCTTCGCCTGGACGGTCAGGCCGCGCGTGGCAGCGACCAGGCGGATGTACTGGTTGGCGATCTCGATGTCGGCGCGGGCATCGGCGGCGCCGCACAGCGGGGTGGCCTCGCCGCGCACCGCCTTGAGGAAGTTCGCGGCCTGGTTCTGCATCGCCCCGACCCACGGCAGGACGGGCCGGAAGGTCAGGGCCTTGCCGTCGCCACGATCCTCGCACACCTCGATCTCGCCGGCTCGTCCGGAGGTCAGCGGCGCGAACAGGCGCAGGCGCATCCAGCCCTTTTCGTAGCACACCAGGGCGACCTCCTGCCATTCGACGGCGAGGCTGTACGGCGCCATCTCCAGCAGTCCGGTGAGGCCGGATGCGCTCTGCACGGTCATGGTCACGCCAGCGGGATCGGCATGGGTCACGCGGTACGATTCGCCGAACAGGTGGCGCAGCAGGTTGACCTGGTGGATGTAGTAGTTGACGAAGGCCTCATGCGCCTTGGCGTCGGCCTCGGAGAAGCCGGCTGGCGCCGCGTCCCACGCCACCTTGTCGCCAAAACCGGCGTCGTCGGTACGGATCAGGTGGCTGAAGCCGTTGGCGACCCAATCGCCCGGCGGCATGGTCACGCGGATGTAGCGCAGGGCGCCGAGTTCCTTGCTGGCGGCCAGCACCCGCATGCGCTCCTTGATCCACATCGTCGCCGGGTCGCTGCGCTTGTGATAGGCGACGCACAGTCTGGCGCCAGGCGTGGCCTGTTCGGCGGCGAGGATGCGGTCGGCCGCCTCGGTCGAGCGCGCGATCGGCTTTTCGGTGAGCACCGCCTTGCCGTAGGCGAGCAGTTCGGGGATGAGCTGGCCGTGCAGGGTGAAGGGCTGGATCGCGACCAGCGCGTCGAGCCGCTCGGCGGCCAGCATCTCGCGGTGGCTGGGATAGGTCATGGGGATGTTCCAGCGGCTGGCGACCGCGGCCCGCAGCTTCGGCCGGATCTCGGCGATGGCGGCGATCTCGCAGTCGCCATTGACGGCATAGTGGTTGAGGTGGGCGGCCTGGCCCATGCCGCCGACGCCGACGAATCCGAGGCGGATCTTGCTCATGCGTATGTGCTCCTGATCCGCATGATAGTGGATCCTTAGCCGTGTTCATGGCTGGCCCTGCCATGTCTTTGGCATATCGTGCTACTATGGCCTGCGTCCTGCGCTACGTCAGCGATCTCGGCCGGCAATCCGCCGCCTGGGCCATCCCCACCCACAGCCACGCCGACCATCACGAGATGGTCCTGGTGGTGGATGGTCGCGTCGACATGGACATCGGCGGACAACGCCTGTCTACCAGGGCCGGCTGGGTGAAGTTCCATCCCGCCGGCGTGGCCCATGCCGAGCGGGCCACCGGTCCGACCGGGCCGCATCTGCTGATGATGTCGTGGCAAGGGGGCGAGCAGGCAGGCTGGCCGCGGCATCGTCCCGATCCTCAAGGCCGGATCGCCATGCTGCTGCGCTGGCTGATCGAGCTCGGGCAACGCCGGGCCGGGGCGTCCCGCGAGGCGGTCTTCGCAGCCGCGCTGGCGGCCTACGCTGAGCCGCTGCCGGGCGATGATGGCGGCATCGTCGAGTCTGTCCGCGAGCGCATCGTCACGCGCATGGCCGAGCCGCTCTATCTGGCCGACCTCGCTCGCGCCGTCCATCTCTCGCCGTTCCATTTCGCGCGCCGGTTCAGGCGGGCCGCCGGGTGCTCGCCGATGTCCTTCGTCCGCCGGCTGCGCGTCGAGCGCGTGCGCGTCCTGCTGCTGACCACCGCCATGCCGCTGCGCGCCATCGCCCCGCAGGTCGGCTTCCGCGACGAGTTCCAACTGTCGCGCGTCTTCCGCCAGGTAGCCGGCCATCCGCCGAGCGCATTGGTGCGGGCACTGTGAAAACGACGAGGCCGCCGGATCCCGGCGGCCTCGAGCGGTCCGTTGCGGACGTCGGCGATTACTTGATCGCGACTTCCTTGCCGGCCGCGGCCGAGGCATAGACCCCGTCGAGGATCTGCTGGACCATCACGCCGTTCTCGCCTTCGGCGATGTCCTCTTTGCCGTCGCGTGCGCACTCGATGAAGTTGCGCATCTTGACGTTGAAGATGTCGTTCCAGTCGAGGCCGTCGGCGCCGCCGCCGCCGCCCAGGCACGGCGAGGTCATGTTCCACATGAAGCCGTCCTGGTCCTTGTGGACCATGCCGGTCTCCCAGGTCGCGCCGCCCTTCTCGCCCATGATGGTGACGTTCCACAGGTCCTTCTCGATGTGGGCGCAGAACGACGATTCGATCGACATCATCGCGCCGGTCTCGAAGCGGACCATGCCGACCGCGAGATCCTCGACGGTGTAGGTCTTGTAGTCCCAGTTCGGCCAGCCGCACATCGCCTTCATCGGCTTGTCGCCGATGTAGGTCCAGGTGTTGCCGGTGGCGGTGACCGGCTTGGGCGCACCCATCATGAAGTGGGCCATCTCGGTGCAGTGCACGCCGATATCGATCATCGGTCCACCACCCTGGAGCTTCTTCTGGCCGAACACGCCCCAGTTGGGGATGCCGCGGCGACGCATGGCCTGCACACGGACATAGAGGATCTTCCCGAAATCACCCGAAGCGATCTGCTTGCGGATCATCTGGCTGCGGCGGTCGAAGCGCCACTGGAAGCCGATGGTCAGGTGCTTCTTGTTCTTCCTGGCGGCGGCGAGCATCGCCTTGGCCTCGCCGGCATTCATCGCCATCGGCTTCTCGACGATGACGTGCTTGCCCGCGTTGAGGGCGGCGATGGTCGGATCCCGGTGCACGCCGTTCGGGGTGCACACGCTGACCGCGTCGACGTCCTTCTCCTCGCGGAGCATCTCGTTGTAGTCCTTGTACTGGCGGATGTCCTTGCCCCACTTGGCGCAGAACCGGTCGAGTGCGTCCTGCTTGATGTCGCAGCCGGCGACGATCTGCACCTGGTCGCCCAGCTTGCTGTAGCCGGTGGCGTGCGCGTGGCTGATGCCGCCGGTGCCGATGATGGCGAGTTTGAAGGGCTTGCTGGGGGACTTGGCCATGGTTGCTCCTGGAGGATCTGGTCGTTGCCGGTCGTGTGGCCACGGCCGGAGGTGGGTTTATGAAAGCGCTTTCATATCGTAGCGACAACGTTGGCAGCGCAATGGTTCCGCGCTGCGATGCGGGGAATCAGGCGATGGCGGGCAGCCGGGCGACCTCGGCCCAGGTGCCCGTGCGGTTGGCGGTGTAGACCGCCTCCATGATCGCAGCCTCGTCGAGGGTGGCAGCGAGATCCGTGGCCACCTCGGCCGGATCGAGCTGCCCGCGCACCAGCGCGACCAGGCGGTCCATGCGGTCGGGCCGGCCGGCGGCCGAGTCTCGGTCTTGCGTCCGGGCCCGCCGATGACGTAGCCCTCGGGCGTGTTCCACAGCGAGCCGGTCGAGCCGACGACCTCAAGTCCACCGATGCCGCCGGTCTGGGTCCAGGCGGCCTCGACCGTGCCGACCACGCCCGAGGCGAAGCGCAGCGTGGCGATGCCCCAGTCGTCGGTCTGCGGGTAGGTGCCGGCGTGGTTGCCGAGGATCGCCTGCACGCGTTCGACGCGACCGAACAGGTCGCGCAGGATGTGCACCGCGTGCGCACCCATGTCCATCATCGCGCCGCCGCCGCCGAGCACCGGATCGGCGAACCAGGCGAGGTCGGGATTGTCGAACCAGCGGCCGTAGGCGGCGTGGTGGGCGTTGCGGTAGCGCACCCGGGTGACCTTGCCGAAGGTGTCGTTGGCGATCAGTCCGGCGACCGTGCGGATGGTCGGCGAGCTGTGGTGGAACCAGCCGCACACCAGCTGGGTGCGGTGCTTGCGCACCAGGTCGGCGACCTTGGCGGCGTCGGCCGCGGTGGTGACCAGCGGCTTCTCGCAGAACACCGGCTTGCCCGCCGCCAGGGCCTGCTCCAGCAGGGTTGTGTGGCGGGTGTTCTCGGCGCAGATGGCGAAGCCGTCGACGTCCTTGGCCGCGAGCAGGGTGGCGAGGTCGCCTTCGAAGCGCGCGTTCGCGCCGGTGGCGTACCGCCTGCCGCGCTCGGCGTTGTCGTCCCACACCGCGACGCAGCTGCGTCCGTCACCGGCCTTGGCCAGGTTCTCCAGGAACGACTTGGTGTGGATGTGGGCGGTCGAGAGGAAGGCGATGCGGGTCATGGCCGCATGCTAGGCCTCAGCCCGGTCCACCCGCCATGCCCGGCGCGGCGGGTTCCATACCGATTCCGGCATGCGATGGCGGCCAGCCGTGGACACGACGGAAGACGGCCGAGAAGTGGAACGGGTTGGCGAAGCCGAGATGCGAGGCGGCGGCCGATACCGACAGGCCGCCACCGAGCAGCGACTTGGCATAGTCCATCTGCCGCTTGCGGAACAGCTTGAGCGGCGAGGCCCCGAGGTGGGCACGGCAGCGCGCGGTCAGCGTACGTTCAGCCAGCCCCAGTTCGCGAGCCAGTTCGGCGGCGCCAGGGCGGCCGCGCAGATGCCTGGCGCAGGCGGCGGCGAAGGCGGCAGCGAAGTCGTCCCGCTCGACCCGCGGCAGCAGATCGGCAGCCAGCGCACTGCGCGGCAGGCGGGCAAGCAGCCGCCACAGCAGGGTGGCGGCAAGGGCGTCCTGCACCCGGGCGGCGCAGGCATCGCGGGCCGGCCCGTCCTCGAACAACCGCTGCGCGACGGCGTGCACCTCGGCCGCCCGCTCCACGGCGCGCACCGCCGCTCCGGCGGTGCGGTCGAGCAGCGGGCGCGACATGCCGGGCTCGGGTCCGGGCAGGAGGCGCAACGCCGCTGACATGAACCCCACTGGCCGGTCGCAGAGATCCTCGTGCGTGTCGCCAGGGGCGATGAGCACCGCACCTCCGCACGGCACCTCGATCCGCGTGCGGTTGACCAGCGCGCGATACGAGCCGTGGATCGGCAGCATCACCTCGACGTGGCGGTGAAGATGTGGGCCGCACCAGTGGCTCGGCTTGCGCACCACGCGGTGCAGACGTTCGAAGACGACGCGGAAGGGCGGGGCATCGAGTTCGCCCTCCGGCCTGACCACGGCGACGAGATCGCTCTCCATCGGCATGGCCGGGAGCGTACCGCCCCTTGGCGCGCCGCCACGGTCGCTACAACCCCACCCCGGATGTGCCTGTAGCTCAGTTGGTAGAGCAAGGGATTTTTAATCCCTGGGTCGTGGGTTCGATCCCCACCGGGCGCACCATACAACCCGAGGGCTTGTTTTTCTTGGTGTTCGATTTCCAGGGGCACAAGGGAGCGTTTTTGCCTGTTTCCCCGGCTTAGGTTGCCAGACGGATGTAGCTCGGACTCTGCAGCGCCAACTTGTCGGCAGTGGTGTTGTAGGCATCGGCGATCATGCCGCGCCGATCGCTGGTCGCATGCAGGTAGCGTTGCAACTCACTCAGTGTGCGGTGACCCGTGACGCTCTGCACCAGAGGCAGGTCGCCCTTGGCCAGGAAGACCAACCGCGTGCATGCGGTGTGGCGGCAGCAGTAGGCCGTGCCGGGCAGGCGGGCACGCTGGATCAGGTCGTTCACCATGTCCGTAAGGTGGTGGCTGGTCCAGGCGGCACCCTTGTAGGTCAGAAACAGCGGTTCCTTCCCCAGGCGGAGACCCGCAGCAGTAGTCATCATGGCGGCGGTCTCGTCGTCGACGGCGTAGGCGCGGGGGTGCCCGTTCTTGGTGATTTTTCCTGGGAAGGACAGCACCTTGCTGGAGGGGTCCCAGTTGGCGACGGTCAGTTTGGCAACTTCCATCGGGCGCGGTGCGTAGCGAAGCATGAGCCAGAGTACGGGCCGGATGGTCAGCCGCGTGCGGTGGTCACGGGTCGCCACCACCCGGGCCATGATCTCCGGCGAACCGCGCCCGGTGCCGACTGCCGAGGGCAGGCTGTCGGTCAGGTTGGGCTTGTCGCACTCAGCCAGCAGGCGCCGCACCTGGTCCTCGTTCCACGAGATGCGCTCCTCAGGGATGTGGCGCGGCGACTGGTATTCCAGCGCCCATTCGTCGATGAGCATGCGTGAACGACGTACCCAGCGCAGGAACGTCTTGATCAGGCTGATGGCCTTCTTCAGGGTGGCGCGATGATCTCCGTGAGCACACACCAACCGGTCGAAGGCGTTGGTGTCGATCTCGCTGGTCCAACTCACCCCCATGCGCTTGAAGCTCAGACCCAGGACATACTGGGACTGATGTGCATGCGCGCTGCCAGGCTTGTTCTTGGCCCGCAGCAGATCGACGTAGAGCGGG
>JAIFKN010000210.1 GCA_020049615.1 bacterium
TGAAAACCCGCCATCGATGGCGGCGTTCGTATGCGGCAAATGCATGTCAACACTATTCTTACATCAACGTCTTAAGTCAGGTGCCATTGCGCGCACCCCCCACCAGACGCATCCCAGCGCCAGGCAGAGCACGATGCCGAGCGCGACGTTGCGAGGACCTGACCGGGAGTCCGGATCGGGATGCAGTCTGCTCAGGCGCTCCAGTTCCAAGGCCAGACGGCCCGCGTCATCCGGTCGCTGGCGGGGATCCTTGGCGAGCATCTGCCGGATGAGAGCATCCACCTGCAGCGGCAGCCACGGGGCCAAGACACGTGGCGAGACCGGAGTCAGGCTGAGATGCTGGGCGATGAGTGTGGTCAGTGAGGTGCCGTTGAAGGGTTGGCGGTGGCACAGCAGTTGATACAGGACGCAACCCAGAGCGTAGATGTCGACCCGATGGTCGCAGGCCTCGCCACGGGCCTGCTCGGGGGCCATGTAGGCCAGGGTGCCGACGACCGTTCCGATCTGGCTGCCCCCCTCCTGATTGCTGTGGACGAGTCCGAAATCCGCGACCTTGAGCAGATCGGTTGCGGTGAGCATGAGGTTGCTCGGCTTGATGTCACGATGCACCAGTCCCAGGCGATGAGCGGCCGCCAAACCGTGCGCCACCTGGGCGCCCAGGCGCAGCGACTCGCGCCACTCAGGACGCCAACCGTTGCGCAAGCGGACTCCGAGGTCCTGTCCCTCGATGAGTTCCATGGCAAACCACAGGCGGCCGGCATGATCACCGCAGGTGTAGACCGTCACCACATGCGGCGAGGAGATCCGGCCTGCGGCCTTGGCCTCAGCGGCGAAGCGACGCCTGTAGTCCTCCGATTCCCCCAGGGCGGCAGGCAGGACCTTGAGCGCGACGGTGCGATCCAGGCTGATCTGCCGGGCCCGGTAGACCGACCCCATGCCGCCGCTGCCGATCTTGCCTGCGATGGCGAAGTCGCCCCAGATGGCACCGCAGACACCGGATCCGCTCTGATCACCCGGGATGCCCGCCGCAGGATGGAACGTCTGCCTGCTTTCACGGGGCTGAGCCTGGTCCGCCGCGCAACCTGCGGGTGGGACATCTGCCACATCACTGGCGTCGGCCAGCAGGACGGTCCGCTCGTCGGCCAACCCTTGGCTCATCGCCGGTCGGCCCTCGGGCTGGGACTCCAGCGCGTTCGCTCCTGATCGGGTCTTGGGAAGAGCCATGGGTGCTGACCGCCGTCCAGGGTAATGGTCAGAATACTGTTCCGCAACCCGTGACGGATCCGGTGTCAGGTGGCTGCACGCGGCTGCACGCCGCTCACCGCACACCGCACACGGTAGAGGTAGAGGGGTTGGCTCTGCGGCACGACCAGCTAGAATCCTGGGGATGCCGTTCCTGGAGTATCGCGGACAACTCTACCCTCTCGACGATGGCGTCATCCTTGGGCGAGGCACCCGATGCTCGCTGTTGCTCCAGGACATCGACGCCAGCCGACGACATGCGCGGGTCTGGTGCCAAGGCGACAAGGCTCTGTTCCAGGATCTGGGCTCGCGCAACGGAACCTGTCTGAACGGCAGACCCCTCTGCTCGCGCATGCCGACTGCGCTGTCCGATGGCGATGTGCTGACCATCGGCAAGGACACCATCCGGTTCTGGCAGCAGATGCCTGACCAGGATGTGGATCATACGACCGTGCATACGCCCGCGGCCGCATTGCACCTGGCCGGACCGGTCGAGCAGCCTTCCGACACGACCCTGCCGCCGGAGTCTTGACCAGGACAACCGTGCGCCGTGCCGCCCATACCGGCGATGCTACCCAGGCTCAATTCTTGTTGATGGCCTGCTTGATGCTGAGCAACTCGTTGTGCCAGTGCACCAGATTGAGCGAATGCTCGATCAGGTCGGTGACGCCGTAGATCGTGCCTTTGCGCTGGACGTTGATCGTCGCCAGGCTTTCGGTCAAGGCCCGTTCTCCAGCCTGTAGGCCGAGGCGGATCTGCTCGAGCCTGAGATTCAGTTCCGGACCGGACTGCCCCTTCAATTCGTCCGCCAGCGCCAGGTCGACCGTGACCGGAGGATGCTCGACCGTGGTGATGAATTCGAGACCAGCTTCGTAGCGGTCGATGAGGGCCTGCAGCCGGGCGACCTCCTGTTCGAGGTGGGCGACCCGCAACCGTGCGTCATCGCGGGCCAGGATCGTCTCCAGTTCCTTGATCCGGCTCGCCGACTGCAGCTGGGCCGCAGCGACCGCGGCCGCCTGGGCCTCGGCAGCCGACTTCAGCTGGGCCTCGAGTTCGGCGATGCGGCGATGGAGTTCGTTGGTTTCGGCCTGGTGCTTGGCTTCCAGCCGGGCGGCGTCCTCCTGGCTGAGACCGGAACTGCTGCGTGCGACAGCCTCGGCCATCGCCTTGACCTCGGCCATGGAGACGACGCGCACCGTGCCCTTGAGGTTGTTGCCGGTCACGGTGCGGGCGGCGGTGGTCAGCCGCTTCATCTCGGTTTCGGCGTTCTGTTGGATCCGGTCGTTCATGGCGTGGTCCTTGGGCAGTGGGGGTCAGGGAGCGGAGGTGAGGCCAGGGATGCCCTTGCACAGGGTGTCGATGGCAGCGGGTCGGGGATCGGCTTCGCAGGCACGGCAGGCCTCGACCCAGCCAGGAGGAACGGGGCCATCCTGCAGGAGGTCGCGCCAGGCGGCAAGCACGCCTGCCACGGCTTCGTTGGCCTCCAGGGCAGCGAGGGCAACGAGGAGGCGATGCGCCCGCGGATCGAGGGGATCCAGGGTCGGAACGCCGTCGCGGCCCAGGGTCACCTGGGCGCCCAGGAAGGCGGCCTTCAATTCGCTGATCAGCGGCTGGCTCAGCAGGCTGGGGAGCGGGATCTGCCGGAGCAGGAAGAGGATGCGGGGCGGCTGCGGAGCCTGCAGGATCAGGTCCAGCAGATCTTCTGCCGCGACGAACAGGCCCGCATCGACGAACATGGTCTCAGACACCAGCCGCCGGTCGCTGTCCGGCTGGATGAACAGCTTGGCCAGATCGCCGGAGGCGTCCGCGGTCGGCAATGGGCGGACGCAGGTCGACATCTGGAGATCGGGGGCGTGGACCAGCAGGGCGGCCGACGCGGCGGCGAAGTCCGCGTGCTGGCTGGCGAAGTCGACGACCTGCTGCCGCACCGGCAGTTCGGGGCGGGCGAGGGCGCGCAGCAAGGCCGTCATCAGCGGCCGCATCCGACCGCGCAGCAGGCGGAGGAGTTCGTCAGGGGCCGGCATCTGGGAGCGCAGATCGAGCTGGTCGAGGTCTGTGGCCAGGCGATGGCCCAGGGCCGGGTTGTCGTGTTCCAGCCTGGGCAGGGTCGCGGCACGCAGGAACAGCGGGGAGAAGACGGCCGGGGCGAGGTCGGAGGCGAGGACGACCTGGTGCACCAGGGAACGCGGCCGGTTGACATGGTCGACGCCGTTCGCGAACACGAAGGTGGCGATCCACCGGCCGGCTTGGTGCACGCAATCGAACTGTCCGACCTCGGCATAGGCCTGCCGGGCGCGTTCTTCCAGCATGGCGCGCGAGGTCTCCAGCTCGGGGCTGAGGAAGGCGGTACGCTGGCCGCCAAAGCTGGTGTAGACGTGATGCGAGAGGCGACGCATGTCAGCGTTCCGCCGCCTCGGCGAGCAGCATGTCGAAGAGCGGTTCGACGATGTTGACCGGGGTGAAGCTGTTGCCTGGACCGGGGGCGTAGTGGCTGCATCGCGGTGGCGTTGTAGCAACGCAGGAACCCGCCCAGCAGATTGAGGTAGGTGTCCAGGGTGAGGAGATGGTTGGAACAGGTCGGCAGCTTGAACTTGGGGTAGTCGCTGGGCGGATAGACGATGGGGTGGCGGTCGCTCTTGGTCACCACCAGCGAGAGGTAGCGCAGGTTCTCCATCCGACGGCTGGCCTGCTTGCCGGCCCAGCGCTGGAGGAAGGCCTCATGCAAGGGCTCCTTGATGCCCCGCTTCTGGGTCAGGCGGAGGATCACCTGGTCGGTCTGCTTGGTCCGTACCTCGGCCAACGAGAGGCGCATGCGCACGGTCTGGCGGAACAGCTGGTCGTCGCGCAGCACCTTGAGCATGCCGTCGTAGTAAAACAGGTAGTTGCCGGCGGTTCGCCCGTGGCTGGCGAACTTCTCCTCGGCATGGCGCACGAAGTCGGGGCTGACCTGGCGCATGAGCAGTTCGAGTTCGTCGAGGAACGGCTGGTGGCGCGAGGCGAGGGTGGCGACGCCCTCGTGGGTCTGCGGCACGGCGGCGATGGTCGCAGCCAGCTCGCGCAGTTCGCTGGCCAGCTGCAGCCGGGCGGCCTCGAAGGCTGCTCGTTTCTGGGTGTCGGCATCCTCTTGGGCGAGGACGGCCTGCAGGTTGGCCGGCTCCTGCGTCGGCTCGGGGGTGATGCCGGCCTGCAGTTCGCGATCGACCGCCTGGGCCAGGGCATGCGCCGCCCGGCCTTCGATCTCGTCCTTCACGTTGCGCAGGAACGGCGCGTAATCCTGGTCGTTGTCGGGGGAACCCGGATCGAGCAGGACGATGATGCCGGTCGCGGCATCGATCAGCTTGAAGAGCACGCGGTGCAGCGGTGAACTGAGCTCCTCGACACTGCGGATGCGGCCCAGGTTGCGCAGCACCTCCTGGTAGTCCTCGCCCGAGGTCTCGATGGTGAGCAACCGGCCGAGGGTGGCCCCGTCGCGTACGATCTCGGTCAGCAGGAAGAACGAATGGGCGGTGCCTTCGGAACCGGTCTCGCGTACCGTGGCGGGCACCCAGGTGCCGTTGACCAGGTGCTCATTGTAGCGGTCGGCGGCGTACTCGTAGATCAGGTCCTTGACCCGGCGGTGCAGCAGGTCGCGCTGGTGCTTGGGTGTGGCCGAACCGCCATGGTCATCGATGAGCTGATCCAGCCGCACTGCGCGCACGCCGACGCCGGGGTAGGGGAAGTGGTATTTGCCGGCCCCGTTGGCGAGGATGTCGCCGAGCATCGTCAGGTAGGTGCTCTTGCCCGAGCCGGCTAGGCCGAAGACGAGGATGATCGGCGCGACCGACTGGTCGGGGG
>JAIFKN010000280.1 GCA_020049615.1 bacterium
CGACATCGACCGCCTTGACCCCGCAGGCGCGGGCGATGGCCACCGCGACCTCGTCGCTGGTCAGCCCCTCCTTCTCGATCTCGAGATAGAGATGCTCGCCGGAACCGCTCGGGGCGTAGGCGGGATCCTCGGTGACGAGGAAGTGCTTCGGCCCGGGCAGCAGCCGGCCCTTGGGGCTGGCGACGATGGCGCGCAGGACCTTGGAGACGCGTTCGGTCGACATCAGACCCCGGCGTCGGCACGGGCCGAGGCGATGCAGTGGGCGCGGTAGGCGGCGCGCAGCTTGCGGCCCCAGTCGCCGACCTTTCCGTCAGCGATGGCCTTGCCATCGACGCGCACGATCGGCAGCACCTCGCGCACCGCGCTGGTGATCCACACCTCGTCGGCGGTGTAGACATCGTCGCGGGTGATGCGGCACTCGTACCAGGTCAGGCCGAGCGACTCGGCGATCGGGCGCACCCCGGCCTTGGTGATGCCAGGCAGGCAGTCGGTCACCGGCGTCATCACGCGGTTGGCGACACGGATCAGCACGTTGCTGGTCACACCTTCGGTGACGTAGCCCTTGTCGTCGACGTAGAAGGCCTCGTGGGCGCCAGACTTGGCCGCCAGCTCCAGACCCTTCCGACCCGACAGGTAGCTGGTGGTCTTGAGCGTCGGCAGATGGCGCGCGGCATGGAAGGTCACCGCGGTGACGCCCTGCTCGTAGCTGCTCTCGGGCGGGGCGTGGACGTCGCGGGCGATGACCACCCAGGTCGGTTCGCCGACCGTGCCGAAGACGCCATCGCCGTGGCTGCCCGGCGTGACCACCATGTTTACTCTCAACTCGGCGTGGCCGCTGCGTTCACGGATCTCGCGCACCACGCGGCGCACCGCCGCCTCATCGAAGAACGGCTGCTGGCCGAAGCTGGCGGCCGACTCCCAGATGCGGCGCAGGTGCTCGGCCAGGCCGTGGGGATGGCCGTCGTAGGTGCGGAAGGTCTCGAAGGCCCCGACCCCACGCAGGAAGCCGAGATCGAGGACGGAGACCGAGGCCTGCTCGGCGGGGACGATGCGGCCGTTGACCGCGAAGAGATCGGCAGCGTGGGCCTGCGGCGGACCGGGCAAGCGGGTCGCGCCGGCTCAGCCGCGCATGCTGATGATGTTCTGCCGGTAGTCGCCGGTCAGCGACGTGGTGTGGGCGTGGGCGTCGGGGATGCCCCGCCACCCCTCCAGCAGGGGGCGGATGACGCGCTGGAGCTGGCGCAGGCGGGCAGCGTCCTTCTTCATGCCAGCCTCGATCGTCTCTCTTGTCATGAAAGTGTAGAGTTCGTCGAGTTGCTTGGCGATATCGCCGCCGACCTCAAAGTTGAGCGTTGACTGCAATTCAAAGAGGATGTCGCGGATGCGCTGGGTGTTCTTCGTGGCCATCTCGAGATGGCGGTTGTCCATCGCTATGGCCGCCTGCTCGACGAAACGTTCGAGACCCTCGAACAGCTTGACCAGGAGGTCGCGGGGGGTCAGCGTCTCAATCTCGGACCGACGGTAGGCCCCGTAGGCGATGGCAGCTCCCATGGCATGCTCCTTGTCTCTGTTCAGCATCGTCGGTTGCGCAAGCAACTTGAGATCACTTCGACGAGGGCTTGGACAGGCCGCTGACGAAGTTGGTCAGCGCATTCCCTTGGGACTGCATCTGGGCGGTGATCTTCTCCATCTGCAGGAACTGCGCCTCGTAGAAGGCGCGGCGGATCTCCAACCGGGCGTCGATGGCGGCGATACGCTCGGTGTATGCGCTGATCGACTGCTCCAGCCCGGTCTGCTTGAGGGCCATGGCTCCATCCACACTCCGGGTCAGGCCCTCCAGCGGGACGCTACCCGCGGAACCGGACGACAGGAAGAGGCTGGCGACTGCATTCTGGTCATCTGCCAATTTTGCGTCAAAGATGGCGGCATTGATGGAGTACGTCCCGTCCGATCCTGCGGTGATGCCAAGGTCGGACAGCCGCTGATATCCGCTAGCCTGTGTACCAAAAGATTGGGTCAGAGCATTCTCGATCGCATCAAGCTGCCCACGCAGTTCGTAGTCGGCGAAGAGCGGGCCTGAAATCTTGGTCTCCACGTTGAACTTGCTGTTGCTGGTGTAGTAGCTCCGGGCGTCATTGTAGGCGTCGAGCATCTTCTGTACCGTGTCGCGGACCCCCTCGGCATCCTGCCCAGTGGTGATGGTGATCCCGTCGGCGATCGACTTGAGATTCAGAGTGACGCCAGCAATAGCCTGGTCCATGGTGTTGCTGGCGGACTTCAGCAGCAGTCCAGTGGCGGGGTCACCCAACCGAACCTCGGCGTCGGCCCCGTTAGTCACCACGGTGGTGCTGGGGCTAGCAAGTCCGGCGACCACGCCGGCGAAGCCGCCGGTCCCATCAAGCTTGGTGATGGCGTTGGCTGCGCCGGTTTTGGAACTGGTGACGACGAGGCGGTATGGGGTGGTGCTGCCGTCGTTGATCACGGTGGCGTTGACGCCGGCATTCGCGGCGTTTATTGCCTCGGCAAGGCCTGCCATGGTGTTCGTGGTGGGGCTGATCGTGACGTCGCTACCGCTGCCGATCCGCAGCACCACGGTGCCAGCGCCGAGGTCGGCGGCGCTAGAGGCCTGGCTGGCGGTGGCGACCTGGCTGGCGGTGGCAAGTTTCTTGACGTTGACCAGCAGGCTGCCGGCAGCGGCCCCGCTGCCGACCAAGGCGGTAACCGCCGTCTCGTTGGAGGAAGTGACCTTCTTGGCGGCGAAAGCGCTCTGCTGTTCGATCGCATCCATCGCATCGCGCAGGGTGAGCAACTTGGTGTTCATCGCCTTGACCACGTCCAGCCTGGCCTGGGTGGTGGCCTTGCGCGCCTCGGCCAGCCGTGCGGTGGCGCGATCGGCGTAGATCAGCGTATCGACGATGGTCCTGGTATCGATGCCAGAGGACAGGCCGCCGACGGCTAGGGCGCTGGCCATGGTTGGCCTCAGGCCTTCTCGTCGATGAACAACCCGATGAGGTCGTCTAGGCGCTCACGCAGGGCCATGAACTCCTTGGACGGGATCTCCTTCAGCACCTCACCGCTTTTGCGGTCGCTGATCTTGACCACCAGTTCCTTGAACCGGTCATTGACCGAGAAGTTCAATTCCCGGCCGGTGGCGGTCTCGATCACCGTCTTCAGGCGCTCGGCCGCAGCCTTGATCTCCTCCGGCGTCGCCGGGGAGAGTTGGCGCGGTTCCGCCCCGCTGACCTCCCGGCGCTTGGCCTCGAGCGACTGGGCTTCGGACGTGCGGATGCTTTGGGCGGGACGGGATGCGTCTCCGACCTGGGTGGCGACGACGGCATCGATACGGGCCATGGCTGAGTCCTCCTGGCTGTCCGTCCATGGACTGCCAGAAGTAGCATCGGTTAATCAGGCTGAGGCTTGAGCCTTTTCTTGCAATGCGCAAGCTCAATTTCTACAATTACTTATGACGCAACGGCCATTCTTGGCGATATTCCGGATCGGTGCTCAAGTCCGAACCTAGCCAACCGAAGCTGTACATCAGGCGCCGGACGGTCCGGCCCGCGGCACGGACGCCGCCTCCCCGGCTCGCTCTCACCATCCATCCAAGGAGGATACCATGAGCCTTCGCATCAACACCAACACCCAGGCGCTCAACGGGCATCGCCAGATGCTCAAGAACGACATGGCCATCTCGAAGTCGCTCGAGAAGCTGTCGTCTGGCCTCAAGATCAACCGCGCTGCCGACAACGCCGCCGGCCTGATCATCAGTGAACAGCTGCGCTCGCAGCTCAATGGCTTGCAGCAGGCCATGGACAACACCGAGACCGGCATCTCGCTGGTGCAGACCGCGGAAGGTGCGCTGGATGAGATCAACCAGCTCCTGTCCAAGGCCAACAAGCTGATCCTGTCTTCGGCCAGCAGCGCGACTGCTGACAGCAACCAGATGACGGCGAATGCGACCGAAGTGTCGAACATCAAGCTCGCCATTTCTCGCATCCTGACGAATACCCAGTACGCTGGCCAGAAGCTGTTTGACGGCACCTTCAACACCAGCCGCAACAAGATGGTGCAGATCGGCGCCTTCAACGGCCAGAACGTCCAGGTCATCATCAGCAAGGTGCGTTCGACGGCCCTCAAGACGGTGCTCACCTCGCTGACCGCCGTGCTGTACAACTCGAGCGCCTCCAAGCTTGGGCTTGTATCGGCGCTGAAGAAGATCTCGAGTGCGATCACCGAAACCGCCAAGCTGCGCGGCAACCTCGGTGCCCTGCAGTCGAACGCGCTGGAGACCAACCTGAACTCGCTGCGTGTCTCGTACGAGAATCTCAAGGCTGCGGAGTCGACGGTCCGCGACGTGGACTTCGCCGAGGAATCGGCCAACTTCACCCGCAGCACCATCCTGGTGCAGTCGGCGACCGCAATGCTTGCGCAGGCCAACCAGCTGCCTCAGAACGTGCTCAAGCTGCTCGGCTAACACCGACCAGCCGCCGCTTAGCGGTGCAAAGGAAAGGGAAGGCCCCGCCATTGGTGGGGCCTTCCTGTTTGTGGCCTCGGCCGTGACGATATGAATCAGCCATGAACGAACCTGAGCACCGCTGGACCTGGGTGGGACGCGAGCAGGACGACCGCAAGGCCCTGCTCCTGGCTGCAAAGCCACAAGCGCTGCAGCTGGACGCGGACCGGCTCTGCGCAGCCCTCTCACAGGCCGCCAATGACTCGTTGCTCATCGCGGCGGTCTGGGGCTATGCTGCCGGAGCGTTGGAGCTGATCGCGGCTGACCCCTGGCTGGTTCGGAAGCAATATGTCTGGGCGGCTCCGCCAGAGCAGGCTGCGGCCCTGGTTCGCGATCTGGAGGCAGCTGACTTGCGGCTGCTGCATCCGGTACAGGTCCACGTCTGCCGTGATCGATGGGATCTGGTCGAGGTGTTTGCCGCGTTCGGCCTAAACCTTGGACTCATCGTATTCGACGAGGACGAGAAGGCCGTGGCCGACATCCAGCGGCAGCGGGTGCGGGTCGGCGCCAGATCCGCGCATCGCTTCGACCGTACCCTCCATGACCTTCACCTGCTCGCCGAGCGCTGTCGCCATCCCATCAAAGGCATACCACTCGGAAGCCTCCGGAACCTGCATGCCGGCCGCGCAGCGTTGTGCGTGGCCGCCGGACCATCGCTCGATCGCAGGCTGGATTTCCTCCGGCAGCACCAGGACAGGGCTGTGGTGATCGCCGCGGATCTGGTTGCGCATCGCCTCGAAAGCGAAGGTGTGCGAGTGGACTTCATCGTCAGCGTCGATACTGGGGACATCATCCGTCAGCGTTGCCACCGTCCGCTGAACCCCCAGGCTGTCGCGATCCTGCCGCTGGCCTGCGACCGGCGGATGGACGACATCTTCGTCAACCGCAGCTATTTCTGGGTCGAACCCGAGTGCTCGGCGGTGCTGGCGCAGGAGGACTCGCCCCCGTCCGGCACCAACGTCGGCAGCGCCGTGATGGGCATGGCCTTCTTCCTTGGGTGCACACAGGCTGTGCTGGTTGGGCATGACCTTTCTTTCACTCCGGACCGCCTCTATTCATCCTGCGTAGACAAGAAGGACGATCTTGAGCAGTTGTCGCTGCGGGACTTCCGCAGCCGGATGTTGGAGATCCCAGGCAATGGCGGTCCAGTGTCGTCGAACACGCAGTTCGTCATGGCCATAGAGGATATGGGGGCGCTGGTGAGCCAGCACCCCGAGACGGTTGTGTACAACCCCAACATCAACGATGCCTCGGGCGCGCGCATCGTCGGGACCAATCCGGTCCCCGAGGGCTGGGCTCCTCCGGATGTACCCGCGCCGAAGCTGCCGGCGAGTCTGGACCTGCCGTTGCGCTTGAAGGATTCCTTCGCAGCAGAGGTTGAAGGCCAATGCCTTGAGTTCGAACACATCATCTCCGCAGGGCTCGACGCCGGCAGGCCGTTGATGGAGGTATGCAATGAGGCCTGGGCCAAGGGCGAGCAGCTGCCCTGGGCCATCCATCTGGCAGAACCGCTGCTGGGTGGCTTCGAGCCGTTCTGTCTGAGTGAACTCACCCGCCCGATCCATGAGCAGCAGGCAGGAATCATGGATGAGGCTGCGGCCAGCCTCCGCATGGCTCTGCCGGCCTGGTTCCGGTTGTGCCGACAGGCAGTCGATGCCGATCCGGTCCTGCCGGAACGCAAAGACCAGCGTGTCGCGGAGATGATGGCGCGGCTCTTCTGCTCGGCGCCTGCGCCGGTGCGCTCCTCGCTGCAAGAGGCGCTCGTTCCGCTGTTCATCAGCACCTGGGTCGATCTGGCCATATGGCTGCCGGAATACGACTTCCCCCTGCCTGCCAAGCTGCCGGAGGCAGTCACCGTGGTCGGGCAGATGGGCGCGCGCGCCACGCAGCGCGTGCTGGACCGGATCCTGTCGATGTGCGTGGTCGAAGGCAGCGAGGTGGCATCGGACATCGTCGCCCAGGCGCGCCATGACGGCGTCATCGGAACCGGTCGGCTGGTCGCGGCAGCAGCGAAAGAGTGCCACGATGGCCTGATGGGAGCTGCCGAGGCCGTATTGGCGTTGCGCGATCCTGAGGCGATGAAGGGACTGGACGCGGCGTCGGTGGTCCGGCGCGCCGCACGCTGGGGCTTCGCCAGGCCGTATGCCGTCGAAGCAGCGCTGCGATCCAGCCGGATCGACAAGCGTCTCGCCCATGCTGTCGTCCAATGTCTGGCCGATGGCGGCCTGCCCACCGACGATGCCGTCGTGGCAACCTGCATCGAGCTCCACCCTGATACGGCAGGCCTGCTCGCGGCCATAGAGGGTATGATCCAGCCGACCGGGGAGCGTACCCGGCTGGCCGTGGCCAGACGGTACCTGGCGATCGGGGATGAGGCCGCTGCGCTCACGGAGGTCAGCGACATCAGCATCCTTGGTCCGTGGGGTGTCGAGTCTCGCGCCATGGCCTGCCTGTGCATGCATCGCATGGGCCGGACAGATTGCATCGCCGCCGTGCTGGAGGCGCTGCCGTCTCCTGCATTGGCGTGCCGGGTGATCTATCGCTACGGCGTGCTGGCGAAGCTGGGGCCGGAGCGCATCCTTGCACTGCTGGAAGGGACTGGATTCCAGCGTTTCCCCCTCGATGTCCTTGCCTCGGTATTCGACGATGCCGTCGACTCCGGACTGCCGCAGGCCTCGGTTGCCGGACTCCGGCGCATGGTCGAGGCAACACGCGAAGGTGTCCTGGAGATCGAGCGGAATTCCTTCCAGATGCTCGACCTGGCCATGCAGGAATGGGCGGAGCTCAACGGTCCCGCTCACACGGATCGACTGGCTTGCCCGTAGCGCAGTAGTCCTCTCGGGCTAGCATCCCCCACGCATGATCCGGATCGCGATCATCTCCCAGGCGCGCACCGGATCGACCAGGCTGCCGGAAAAGGTGCTTATGGACCTGCACGGATGCAGCCTGCTGGACAGGCACCTCGAGCGACTGCGCGGGAACCGCTGCGGAGCCGAGGTGGCAGTCGCGACGACTACTCTTGCAGCCGACGAAGCCATCGTCGCGCTGTGCTCCGCAACCGGCTGCAGGTGCCTCAGGGGCCCGGTCGACGACGTCCTGGAACGCTACCTGATCGCCGCCCGGCAACTCGCCTGCGAGGTGGTCGTGCGCGTCACTTCGGACTGCCCGCTGATCGATCCGGCGGAGATCGACACCGCGGTCGCGGCCGTGCTGGCGGGAGCGGACTACGCCTCGAACTCGCTAGAACGCCGGATCCCCCGCGGGATCGACGTCGAAGCGATGACCGTCGCCGCACTGGAGCGCGCAGGACGCGAGGCGCATACCCAGGCCGAACGTGAACACGTCACGCCATACATCCGCAACCACCCCGAGTTGTTCCGCATCGTCTCGACGGGTCCGACCGACGATTGCAGCCGGCACCGATGGACCGTGGATACACCGCAGGATCTGGCTGTGGTCAGGCATATGCTAGGCGCCGTGCTGGAGCGCTGGCCGGCGGTGTCCTGGCGGGAGTTGATGGCCGTCGCTGATGCCCATCCGGAATGGGCGTCAATCAATGCGAGCATCGAGCAGAAGCACAGCGGGGCGGAGGCCGCGGCAGCGACATGGACCGGCTACCCGTACCGATGCCTGCCGAGGCAGGAGGTGCATGACGGGGACCGCAGGCTGTCCACGATCCAGCCGGATGATTTCCAAGCGATCCGCGTCTGGCGCAACGCGCAGCTGACGATTCTGCGTCAGCGCCAGCCGTTGTCCGAGGAGGACCAGGCGTCGTATGTCCTGCGCGTCATCATGCCCTCCTACTCCTTGGAGCGGCCCGCGCAGATCCTCTTCGCCTATCGACTGCGTGGCGCGCTGATCGGATACGGCGGGCTGGTGCACATCGACTGGGAGGCGAGACGGGCCGAAGTGTCGTTCCTCCTCGAACCTGCGCGCAGCGCCGATCCCGCCATGCACGCCGCCGACCTGCGCGCCTTCATTGCGCTGCTGCGGCGGATCGCCTTCGGTGATATCGGGCTCAACCGCCTGTGGACCGAGACCTGGGACGTTCGACCCCACCATGTCGCCGCTCTCGAGGCGGCAGGCCTGCGACCCGAAGGCCGCATGCGGCAGCATGCGATGTCCAATGGCCGGCTGGTCGATGCGCTGCTCCACGGCATGCTGGCCACGGACCCCACATGAACACTGCAGAATCCATCGCCCCGCTCTCCGGTCGTCGCGTATTCGTCAGCGGTGGTGCCGGCGTCATCGGACGGCAGCTGGTGGCTCGACTGGATGCCGCCGGGGCCATCGTGCTGGTCGGCGACCTGAAGCCCCGACCGTCCTCGTGCCCGGCGCGCGTCCACTATCGCCAGGGCGATCTCAACTACATGACCGCCGACGAGATGGCGGAGTTCGCACCTGAGGTGGTCATCCATCTGGCAGCGACCTTTGAGCGTTCGACCGAGACCTGGGAATTCTGGGATGAGAACGCTCATCACAACGTGGGCCTCAGCCACCATCTGATGGGCCTGGTGCGCGGCCTGCCAGCGTTGTCGACGGTGGTGTTCGCCTCCAGCTACCTGATCTACGACCAGCGCCTCTACCTGTTTCCGGTCGCCCCGCCAGCCCCGCGGCGCCTGCGCGAGGATGATCCGATCCAGCCTCGCAACCTCACAGGCGGTGCCAAGCTGATGCATGAGGTCGAGATCGACTATCTGCACCGCTTCCTTGCGCCGCGCGTGCGCCTGGTCTGCGCCCGCATCTACCGTGGCTACGGCCGCGGTTCCCGCTGCGTCATCTCGCGCTTCATCCGCGCCGCTCTGGCGGGCGAGGCGGTGCAGATCTACCGGCCCGAGGGCCGCTTCGACTATGTCTTCGCCGACGATACCGCCGAGGGCCTCCTGCGCCTGGCCGCCTGTCCCCGTGCTCAGGGCGTCATCAACCTCGGCACCGGGCAGGCACGGGCCTTTGCAGATGTCATCGCCCACCTGCGCCGCCGCTTCCCCTCCCTACGCGCCACCGAGGTAGCCAACGACATCCCGTGCGAGGCCAGCGAGGCCGATGTAAGCCGGCTGCGCGAACTCCTCGGCTGGACGCCGCCGACCAGCCTCGAGGATGGCATCGATGCGGTGATCGCCAGCGAGCGCGGCAAGCCCGAGGATCCGCCGCCGCGCGCCTCCGGCGTGCTAATCAGCTCGCTGTCGCGCAAGGCGCCCCTGGTGTACGCCCTGCGTCGCGCCCAGGCCCGTATCGGCCGTATCGGCCCGGTGGTGGGCGGCGATGCCGATCCGGCCGCGCCGGCGCAGGCGGTGTGCGACGCCTTCTGGGCCATGCCGCGCTTGTCGGCCCTGGATGCGTCCGCCATGGTGGCAGCCTGCCGCGAACGAGGCATTGCTGCTATCATCCCCACCCGCGATGGCGAGTTGGCCTGGTTCGCCGAGCGTCGCGACGAACTCGCCCGGGAGGGCATCGCCGTGCTGGTGTCGCCACCCGTGGCCATCACCGATTGCGCGGACAAGCTGCGTTTCGCGGAACTGCTGCGCGCCTGGGGGGCACCAGCCATCGAGACCGCCCTGGCGCCGGGAGCTTGGCCGCGGCTGGTGGTGAAGGAGCGCCATGGTGCCGGCTCGCGCGGTCTGGGACTGGATCTTGAACCCGAGTCTGCCCGCCGGCACGCCGCCGGTCTGGCCGAGCCGATCTTCCAGCCCTTCATCGTCGGACGCGAGCTGTCGATCGATGTCTACATCGATGGCCGTCGGCGATGCCGGGGCGCCATCGTCCGCCGTCGCGAGATGGTGGTTTCCGGCGAGAGCCTGGTCACGGCCACCGAGCGGCATCCGCGCCTGGAGGAACTGTGCGCCGACCTGTCGCTGCGCCTGGCCCTCTGCGGCCACGCCTGCTGGCAGGCGATCGAGGATGCCGGCGGCGGTCTGCACCTCATCGAGTGCAACCCCCGCGTCGGCGGCGCCAGTACGCTGTCGTTCGCTGCCGGACTCGACAGCCTCGCCTGGTTCCTCCTGGAAGCGGCCGGCGGCGATCCAGCCGACCTGCCTTTCGTCCGCGTCGCCGGCGAGCTACGCCAGGTCCGCCTGCCGGCCGACACCGTCCTGCCGGCATGATCCGGGTCCTGGTCTTCGACCTCGATGACACCCTCTACGACGAAAGTCAGTTCGTGCGCGGCGGCATGCGCGCCGCTGCGAAACTGATCGCCCACGCCACCGCCCGGTCGGAGCGGGTCGTCGAACGCTGGCTGTTGGCGCGCGTCCAGCAGGATCGAAATGGTGTCTTCGATGACGCATGCAGCGCATTCGACCTTCAGAAGGGTACCTGGCTGCGCCGCCTGGTGTCGGCCTATCGCGGCCACACACCGCGCCTGCGCCTGCTTCCCGACGCCGCCCGCTGCCTGCACCGCTTCCGCCATGTGCCGCTGTATGTCGTCACAGATGGCAATGCCCGCGTGCAGGAGGCCAAAGCCCGCGCCCTGGGCCTGCCCCGGTTGGTGCAGCGGGTGCTGCCGACCCACCGCTGGGGACGCGTCGCCGCCAAGCCGGCCACCGTTTGCTTCGAGCGCATCCTTGCTGCCGAAGGATGCACCGCGCGGGAGGCGCTCTACGTTGGCGACAATCCGGCCAAGGATTTCGTCGGCATCCGTCGTCAGGGCTGGCGCACGGTGCGCGTCCTGCGCGGTCCGCACGCCAACATCCGTCCGGACGCGGCGCATGCCGCCGACGCCGACGTACGCGATCTCGACGCCCTCAACCTGCGCCTGCTGGCGCGCCTCAGCGGAACCCATCCATGATCGACATCCGTGACCACAGCCACACCGCCCAACTCGGCGCCGGCTGCGCCCCATTCATCATCGCCGAGATGAGCGGTAACCACAACCGCTCCCTTGATCGCGCGCTGGCGATCGTCGACGCGGCGGCCGACGCCGGCGCCTCGGCGCTGAAAATCCAGACCTACACCCCGGACACCATGACCCTGGATCTGCGGCACGGCGGCTTCCTGGTCGAGGATCCCAAGAGCCTATGGGCTGGGCGCTCGCTCTATGAGCTCTACGGCGAGGCGATGACGCCCTGGGAGTGGCATGCGCCGATCTTCGCCCGCTGCCGCGAGCGTGGCATCATCCCCTTCAGTACACCCTTCGACCACAGTGCGGTCGACTTCCTGGAGACGCTTGGCAACCCGATCTGGAAGATCGCCAGTTTCGAACTGGTGGATCTGCCGCTGATCCGCCGTTGCGCTCGCACCGGCCGACCGATGATCATGAGCACGGGTATGGCCAGTCTGGCCGAGGTCGCCGAGGCGGTAGCAGCCGCCCGCTCCGCCGGCTGCCGCGACCTCCTCCTGCTCCGCTGCACCAGTTCGTATCCGACCCCGCCGGCGGCGGCGAACGTCGCCACCGTCCGACACTTGCGGGACACCTTCGGCGTCGAGGCTGGCCTCTCCGACCACACCATGGGCCTGGGCGTGGCGGTGGCGGCGGTGGCACTGGGGGCTGTGGCGATCGAAAAGCATTTCACCCTGAAACGGTCTGATGGGGGCGTCGACAGCGCCTTCTCGTTGGAGCCGGCCGAGCTGGCGCAATTGGTGGAAGAGTGCCGTGCCGCCGCAGCATCCATCGGCCGGCCGACCTATGGCGCCGGCCCGCATGAGGCGCAGTCGCTCAAGCACCGGCGCTCGCTGTATCTGGTGCGAGATCTGCCCAAGGATCATGTCCTGACGGCTGATGACGTGCGATCGATCCGTCCCGGCGATGGCCTGCCGCCGAAAGACCTGGAGCGCGTTCTCGGCATGCGCTTGCGCCGGCCGGTTGCCAACGGTACGCCGCTGGCGTGGGACCTGCTAGGCTGACGGCCGGCGCCGAGCGGCGATCAGGCAGTTGCGCGCCACCCCGGCCGCGGCCAAGGCCGTGCCAATGCGTCGGCGCAGGTCCGCCGGCAAGGCCGTCTCGTAGCGGACGCGCATGTCATGGCAGCGCGGACCCAGTTCGGGCTGGTTGGCGTAGTCCATGCCCATGAGCAGGAACATCTCCATGGGGAAATCGGCCATCTCGGCCACCACGTCGCAGCCCAGCGAATCCAGCAACGAGCGCAGGGAGGCGAAGGAGAAGTAATTGATGTGGTCAGGGCGTGCCACCCACCAGCGCCGACGCGATCCGGTGGCCTGCCAGGCAGCCGCCTGGAAGGGGGTGAAGTCGTTGGGGACGCGGATGATCAGCAGCCCATCCGAATTGAGCAGCCGCAGCGAGTCCTGCAGGAATCCGATGGGATCACGGACATGCTCCAGCACGTTGAGCATCACGGTGGCAGTGAACCGGCCGCGCTTGTCAGCCTGGTCGGCAAGCTCCGCCACCGTGCCCTGATGCACTGTGTGGCCGGCCGCGCGGGCCTGGGCGGTCGCCTCGGCGGAAGGCTCGACCCCTTCGCAAGCGAAGGTTTCGCTGCGGAGGACGTCAAGAACCTCCCCGCAACCACAGCCGATGTCCAGGGTCGTACCGACGGCAGCATGCCGGCGTAGGAGGTCGACGATATCGGAGTGTAGGGTGTCCCGCAGCCAGGTGCGCTCGCGCTGCGCCTCGGCGCCTCCAGCGTCGAGGTGCCGACGTTCGGGAAAGCGTCCTCCCTGGCGGATGAGATCGTAATAACGGCTTTCGTAGAATCGCGAAAGCTCTCCCGCTTCTGGCAGTGGATCGAGCTGCCGGAACCCATGCCGAGGGTCGGCATGGGTTCCATCGTACATCTGCTCAGACATGGCTGCCCTTCTCAAGCAGGAACCAGGAACCGTCGTCAAGCGGCCACAGAGGGTCGCGACGGTAGAAGAAACCGTAGTCCACTAGACGCAGGTCAGGGAACCGCTCGAGCATCTCACCGGCGAAGTCGCGCTTGAAGAGCTTGCCCTGATGTCCGCGGTAGGCTACCTCGACCGGGGTAGGATTGTAGTATTCGGTGACGACGACATAGCGTCGCGAAGCGCGGTAGAGCTGATCGTAGGCCTTCGGCAGCATCTCGGGGGCGATGTGTATGAGCACGCCGAAGGTGAACGCGAGGTCAACGCCCACCGGCACCGGCACCTCCAGGAACGAACCGTGGATGGCCTGCATACCGGGGATGCCGGCAAGCTCGGCATGTGCCTTGGCATTGATCTCGATCCCAGCCAGCGTCGCTGTGGGGAGGAGGCGACGGATGGCCAGCAGATTGAGGCCGATGTTGGCGCCGCATTCCAGGACCGATCCGATCCGCTGGGCGCGAGCCAGGATGCGTGACCAAGCCACGGTCTTCGCCGCCAGCAGTTCGTGCCCCTTGCATCGATCGACATAGGCATCGCCGAATTCTCCGGCCCAGAAGCTTTCCTGATCGGTGGTAGGCATGGATGATCCTCAGGCGGGGGCGATGTCGGCGGTGAGCTTGCGTAGCTCGTCGGCCGACAGCCAGAGCTTGTTGGTGTCGGAGCAGAATTCAAAGCCGTCGGGGACCCTGCTGCCGCCGATGCCGAGCAGGCGCTCGACCGAGGCCATCGACGTGCTCATCACCGCCTGCGGGGCGATGGCGTAGCAGTCGGGGAACTCGATGGTGTGGCGGGCGTCGTCCTCGCCGATCATCAGTTCGTGCAGCTTCTCGCCCGGGCGGATGCCGGTGATCTTCATCCTGATGCCCGGCGCGATCGCCTGGACCAGGTCGGTCACCTTCATGCTTGGGATCTTCGGCACGAAGATCTCGCCGCCGAGCATGCGAGTGAAGTTGTCGATGACGAACTGGGTGGCGGCGTCGATGGTGATCCAGAAGCGGGTCATGCGCTCGTCGGTCACGCCCAGCTCGGTGGCGCCGTCGAGGACCATGCGCTTCCACTTGGGCACGATCGAGCCCCGGCTGCCGAGCACGTTGCCGTAGCGCACGACGCTGAACTTGGGCAGGCCCTTGGCGCCGACGTAGGCGTTGCCGGCGACGAACAGCTTGT
>JAIFKN010000036.1 GCA_020049615.1 bacterium
AGGAGAACTGGGTCATGGGCGGCCGCCGCGCCGAGCGCTGCACCGCGCCGTGGCTGCGCCACAACGTCTCGAACACGATCACCGTGCGCGAGAGCGAATGGGTCCAGGTCAGCCACTACATCTACGACAACCGCGACGCCTTCGCCGGCGTCTCGCTGCTGCCCGAGGGCGGCGACCTCGAGTACCCGCAGGCCCCCTTCACCAGCGTCCTGACCTTCGACGAGATCGTCGCCGAGTACGGCGTCGGCAGCCTGTTCGCCTCAGGGCTCATCGTCGACGGCCTGCACGCCTTCAACAACGACCTGTGGTCAGCCTGCGACTGCGCCCTCGGCCGCGGCCAGAGCCTGGAAGTCCCGCAGCTGACCGACGGCGCCGACGAGAAGGCCTTCTCGCTCTACCAGGCGACGGTGCGCCAGATCCTGTCGAAGAAGGACTGGGTGCGCCGCGCGCGCAAGTTCGCCACCAACTACTTCGGCGGCGACCTGCGCCGCATGAGCTACTGCCTCAAGCGGGTCAACAACTGCAAGCTGTGGGAGGACCTGACCCGTGAGTACATCCCGGTCGACTACACGCTGATGTACGAGGACTCGGACAACACCAAGCTGGTCGATGCCGTCGCCTGCGCCGGCGGCAAGTGCGACGTTGGCTAGTTAGCTTGGGGGCTGACGCCCCCACGGCCTGAACGAGCAGAGGCGGGGCTTTCGCCCCGCCTCTGCTCGTTCAGGCCTGCCCCCCGGGCTTTGTCGGGTTTCGATGTCGTCGCTTACGCTCCGACACCGTGGGCGGATGGGCTGCGCCCATTGTATCCGCCCACCACCCCTCGGCGCCCGCCCCCGGCTCGCCTGCTCCTCGGCTTCGCCTGCGGGGCAGCGCTCGCGCTCTCAGGCACGCATGCCCCGCCCGGGGCCTGCTGCCGCCGTCGGCGGCACCTGCTCGCCCTCGCTGCGCTGCGGCCAGGGCTGCGCCCTGGACCCGTTCGAGCATCGGAGCCGCTCCGCGGCGATGCCCGGAACGCCGGCGTCTCGCCGGCTCGAAGAATAGGCCTTGGCTTCGGACGTGTCGACAGTGCCGGCCGCCGAACTAGGATGCGCATGTGTTCCGTTCACGGCACATCCGGAGGCTGGCGGCCATGGCGGGCATCCTCTCGCTGATCCTGTCCGGTTGCGCCACGCGCGCGCCGGTCCCGCCGCCGGGCCTGAGCGTCGACTGGCCGCGCTACCTTGGCACCTGGCACGAACTCGCCCGCTTCGACCACTTCTTCGAACGCGGGCTGGTCGCCGTCACGGCCGACTACGCGCTGCTGCCCGACGGGCGGATCTCGGTGCTCAATGCCGGCCGCAAGGCGACGCTGGACGGCAAACCGGCAAGCGCCCGCGGCACGGCCCGCGTCACCGGGCCGGCGACGCTCTCCGTGTCCTTCTTCTGGCCATTCAGCGCCGACTACCGCGTCCTCGCCCTGGCCGAGGACTACCGCTACGCCGTAATCGGCTCGTCGAGCAGGTCGTACCTGTGGTTCCTGCACCGCTCGCCACAGGCCCCGGCGGCGGACTGGACAGCGATGGAGCTGGCCGCGACGGCCGCCGGCTACGACCTCGCCCCGCTGCTGCGGGTGGCCCAGCCAGCCGAATAGCTCGCGCAGGGCTACTGGCTACTGTGGCAGCCGGTAGCCGGTTACCGCACCGGTCTGGTCGGCGATGACGACGACTCCTGGCAGCAGCAGGGGCGGGGCCATGGCCGGGGCGCCATGGGCGATGCGCCGTACGGTCTGGCCATCGGCGATGCGGATCACGGTCAATGAGCCACCGTCGTCGCAGACGGCGAGCAGCTCGCCGCCGATGGCCGCCTGCAAGGGCCGGCCGGCGACCTTGGCACGCCAGCGCGG
The DNA here is from genome assembly GCA_020049615.1 of bacterium. The sequence continues at coordinate 1,883 of JAIFKN010000036.1, forward strand.
CTTGACCGGATCGGTCGCCCAGGTGGCGATGTCGATGGCGCGATCGGCTCGTGCCAGCGCCACCACCTCGCCGGCTGCGACCGGCACGGCTGGACCGGCTTCGGTCAGCCAGGGATGCTGCACCAGCTGCGCGCCGGTCTTGCCCAGCTGCACCAGTTCGACCCCGGCTGCGGTCGCGAGCAGCAGGCGGCCGTTCGGCAGCTCGGCCCATGGCCCGGTACGCGCCGCCTTGAGCGCCAGACGGGCGGCTTCGCTGCCGTCCTCCTCGACCACGCGCACGGTGAGATCGTCGATCAGCACCAGTTTGTCATCGCTGCGCCGCAGCAGAGGCTCAGCCGTCCCAGCGACGCCGGCCAGGCGCCAGGCTTCGCGCGCCCCGTCGCGGGCGATCAGCGCCCGGCCACCGGAGACGTCCTCGACCGAGACGGCCAGCCGGCCGCCAGCGCGGTAGACCAGTTCGATCTCGAGCAGGGCGAGCGGTGCTCCGGCCAGCCGCCGCACCGGCACGGCGCGGTCGAGGTTGGGCAGGATCTGGCGCTGTTCGCCGTCGACGGTGGCGAAGGACCAGCTGCCATCGCCGGCGCTCCACCAGGGCAGCAGACGGATCCCGGGCAGGGTCAGCTGGCGGACCGCGCCGCTGGCGGCATCGATGACCGTGGCGGCGTCGGCAGTCAAGGCGATGACGGCGGTGCCGGCAGGATGCAGCCGGATCCACGCCGGCCTGCTGGCTGGCGCCGCCAGCCGCCACACCGGCGCAGGTCCAAGCGCCACCTCGACCAGGCGCTCAGCAGGATCGGCGGCGGCGGTGACGGCGATGCGACGGGGGGCGTAACCAGCGGCGGCGATGTCGAGCTGGACATCGCCATCGGCCCGGCGGCAGAAGCGACCCTCGCCGACGACCTCGACGCCATCGACCGCCAGACGCAGACCCGGCACCTCGCCGCCGCTGTCGGCGTCGGTGGCGCGGACCCGTCCTGGCAGGGGCAGGCCGGCGAGGGATTCGACGCAGCGCGGCTGTTCGACGGCCAGACGCGCGGCGAGGTCGAGGGCCTCGCCATGGCGACCCTGTTCGCGCGCGGCGTCGACCGCCTGGCGCGACGCTCGCGCACTGGCCAGGCGCCTCTCGGCATCGGCCAGTACCGTCGCGGCCTGCGGATCGGCCGCCAGCGGCCTGGCCGCTGCAGCGACCTGGCTCAGGGGGACGGCCGGGTCGGCGGCCAATCGGGTCAGCTCGGCAAGCCGGGGTGCTCCGACCGGGGCCTGCGGAGCCGTCACGACCGGCGGTGGCGGTGCTGGCGTCTGGCGCGATTCGGCGGCACTGGCGGCAGCGGCGGCCGCGGGCACCTCGTAGCTGCGCCGGAAGATCGCCCGGTACCACAGCCATCCGCCCTGGTTGGCGGCGGCGAACTCGCGCAGCCGGCGGCTGCGCTCGGCGGGATCGGCGATCGCCTCGAGCCGGGTGCGCTCACGCTCGGCGATCAGATTGTGCACCACCGGCGGCCAGATCCACGCGTTGACCCCGAGGAGCGCAGCGCTCAAGGCCCCGATGAGCAGGCCGCGCAGACGGCGGCGGCTACGCGCCCGGGCGGCGGCGTCCTTGGCCAGGTCCGACAGGCGCCGGCTCTCACCGGTGTCACGGGCGAGCTGCGCAGCCCGGCGGTACTCGCTCGCGGCCGGCTCCCAGCTGCCGGCGGCAGCGAGGCGTTCCGCCCCGGCAGCTATCGAGGAGACCTCGGCCTTGAGTCCACGGTCGCGGGCGCGATCGATCGCACCCGCGGACATCGCGCTGGAGCTTGAGCCGGGCTTGTGCCTGTCCGGCAGCGGGGTGGCCAGGCCAGGGAAGGGCGTAGCCAGGGTCGGTGGCGGGACCACCTGCGAGCCACTGGAGGCGGACGCCGCCCGCCCGGGGCCGGCGCGCGAACCGATCGCCGGTGCCTGCGCCGTGCGCGAACCGACCGCCGGTGCCTGGGCCGTGCGCGAGCCGATCGCCGGTGCCTGCGCCGTGCGCGAGCCGATCGCCGGTGCCTGGGCCGTGCGCGAACCGGGCGGAGGCGGCGCCGGGCGCGGACTGGGTGCTGGAGCGGGCGGCGAAGCGGATGGTCCGTCGATCGGCCGCAGCCAATCGGGGATGGCCTGCGGCGCTCCCGGTCCCGGGGGCGGCGACGGCGCGTTCTGCGGAGGCAGCGCACGCTGCCGGCCTGAGGGCTTGGCTCCGGGGATGGGAGCATTGGCGTCTGCGCTCGGCAGATCCGAGCCGGCCGAGCTGCGCCTGCCCGAGCTGCCCTGCCCGCTGGCGTGCTGGACCAGGGCGCGGATGGGACCGTTGGTCTTGCGCAGGACCGAACCGGTGCCGGTCAGGTCGACGAGCAGCCGTTCGGCCTCGTCGATCAGTTCGCGCAGCTCGAAGCAGCGGTCGTCCGGTCGTTTGGCCATCATCTGGCGGACCAGCGATTCGATCCGCGCGTCGATCTCGGGCCGGTAGGAGCGGACGCTCGGCACCGGATCGACCTTGTGCTTCAGCATGATGCTGAACGGCGTCTCGCCATCGTACGGCAGATGCCCGGTGAGCATGAGGAAGGCCGTGCAGCCGAGGTTGTAGACGTCGCTGCGGGTGTCGACCTCGACGCCATCGCACTGCTCCGGGCTCATGAAGGCCGGCGTGCCGACGCGCACGCCGACGCTGGTCACCTCGGAGTCTCCGGCGCTGCCCTTGGCCAAGCCGAAGTCCGACACCTTGCACAGGCCGCTGGTCGCGACCATCAGGTTGTCGGGCTTGATGTCGCGATGGATCACGCCCTTCTCGGTGGCCTGCTCGAGCCCGAGCAGGGCCTGGCGGATGATGTCGAGGGTCTCGATCTGCGACAGGGTCGGCTGGCGCCGCAGCACCTCGCCGAGATCCCAGCCGTCGACGTACTCGATCACCATGAAGTACACGCCGAGCTGCGGATCGTCCCCGAAATCGTAGATCTGCAGGATGTTCGCGTGGTTGATGCGGGCGAGGCTCTTGGCCTCGCGTTCGAAGCGCTGGATGAAATTGCGGTTCCTGGCCAGCTCCGGCGGCAGCACCTTGATCGCCACGCTGCGATCGAGCGACAGCTGGCGCGCGTGGTAGACCGCGCCCATGCCGCCCTCGCCGAGCTTGCGGTCGATCTGGCAGCCGCGCAGCACGCGGCCGATCAGCCGGTCGCCGCCGGCGCCGCTGCCCGGGGTCAGCCTCCCGGTCGAACACTGGAAGCTGGTGCCGCAGGCCGGGCAGCGCTGATCATCCGAGTTCGGCTTGCCGACGAAGCTGTGCCCGCACACCGGGCAGCTGGTGCGGCCGCCGGAGTTGAGGCTGTCGGTCGAGGGACGGAAGGCGAGCTCGCTGACCGGATGCGGGCTGCGCGCTCCACGCGAGTCGCGCTCCAGCTGGTCGAAGGGGAGGTTGCCTGGCGTCGCCAACGGCTTCGGCGGCGTCCGCCGTTCGGTGAGCGGCGCGGGTGGGGCAGGACGGTCCTCGACCGGAAAATACTCGTCGCTGCTCTGCAGCGGGGTCCAGCGGTGGCCGCAGCTGTCGCAGGTGATCGCGACGCCGCTCTGGATCGGCCCAGGGTGGGCGGCCTTGCAGCGCGGGCAGCGGCGGGCAGCGGTGGTCACGGGGCGGCTCCCGGCAGGACCTCGGCTGGCGCCGTCGGACCCGGGGCCGGAGCCGCCGGCGCCTTGCCCAGCCAGCCCTGACGCACGGCGACGATCGCGACCACCACCAGCACCAACACGACCACGCCGAGGCCGATCTGCCAGGCGCGGCGGCGCCAGGCCAGACGCTGGCGCAGGGCGACGATGTCGCGTTCGAGCTGGACGTCGCTGACCGACGAACTGGTGGTCGAGGCTGCGCTGTCGCGATGCAGCTCGCGGCCCTGCTCGAGGACAGCCAGCGCACCGCGCAGATCGCCGCGCGCCACCGCCGCACCGGACTTGGCGCGCAGGTCGTTGATGCGCGCGTCGTGCTCCTGCTTGCGCGCCTCGCGCTCCTTGCTGCGCAGCACGGAACGCGCCCGCTTGTCCTGCTCGCGGTCGGCCAGACGGGCCCACAGCACCGCCGCCTCGCCATAGCGCCGCGCCTCGAACAGGCGTTGCGCCTCGGCCTCCTGCTGCTGCATGGTCGCCGCGTCGCTGCCGGCGCGCAGCACATGGCCGCATCGGCTGCACACCGAGGCGTCCTGGCGGTTGAGATTGCCGCACATCGGGCAGGTCTGGCTGTCCGGCGGCTTGCGCGGCGCGCGCTCGGAGGCGGACCGCTCGGGCGCCGGCCCATGGCGGTCGGAGGCCGGACCCCGCACCGACTCGGTGCCGGCCTGGCGGGCCGGGCTGCGCGGCGCTCCGGGGCCCTCCGCCGGCTGGGCCGGCGCAGGCTGGACCGGCGCCTCGACCGGCTGGGTCGACTGCACCGGCGGAGGCAATGGCACCAGCGCGGGCAGCTCGGTGGACGTCGCCTTGGCCCTGGTCTCGGGATCGCCGCGTCCGAAGACGCCCATCTGCACCCCGACATCGATCCAGGCCTGGCGGCAGGCCTCGGCGTCGCTGAAGCGGTCCTCGGCCTTCTTGGCCAGCATGCGCATGACCACCGCCGACAGTGCCGGCGGGATGCCCGGCACCACCTCGTGCGGCTGCGGCGGAACGTGCTCGCGCTGCTTGGTCATCACCTCGAAGGAGGAGTTGCCGATGAACGGCTTCTGCCCGGTGAGGGCGAACCAGGCCGTCAGGTCGGAGCGCACATCGAGCTTCTGGCCCATGCACTGCTCGGGGCTCATGTAGGCAGGCGTGCCCATGGCAAGGCCGACCGCGGTCAGGTCGGTGTGGTCGTCCTTGCGGGAGACGTCCTTGGCCAGGCCGAAGTCGGCGATCTTGGCGACGTTGTCCTTGGTGATGAGGATGTTGTCCGGCTTGATGTCGCGGTGGATGATGCCCTGCGAGCCGACGTGCCCGAGACCGGCGAGGCACTGCACGATCAGCAGCACGACCTCGTTGGGCGGGAGGAGCAGCCGGTCGGAGATCAGCTTGGCCAGCGAGCTGCCGTCGACGAACTCGTTGACCATGAAGCGCAGGCCATCGATCTGGCCGAAGTCGTACACCCCGACGATGTTGGGATGGGTGATGCGGGCGATGGCCTTGGCCTCGCGTTCGAAGCGCTTGATGAACTCATCGTTGTCGTACAGCGCCTTGGACAGGATCTTGATCGCCACGACGCGGTCGAGGCTGACCTGGCGGGCCTTGTAGACCTCGCCCATGCCGCCCTGGCCGATCTTGTCGACCAGCTGGTAGCCGCCGAACATGCGCCCCGGCGCGAGACGGGCCACCGGCTGCTCGCCCAGCGGTTCAGGGGGGGCCGGCACGGCGGGGGCCGGCTCGGGCGGCGGCGGCGGCACCTCGGAAGGAATGCTCACGGCAGCCGAGAGGTCCGGGGCCGAGGCCGCGAATTCCACGCCGATGTCGCCGGTCGCCGGCTGGCCGGGCGGCGTCAGGCCGCGCACATCCGGCAACACCAGGCGCGAGCCGGGCTGGTCCTTCCCCTCATCCAGCCCGGTAACGTCGGGCAGGTTAGGAAGATCCGGAGCAGGGTCGGATTCGTTGGCAGCTGCCATGAGGGGCCAGTGGTCCGCAGTGTAGGTTCCGCTCCCGGCATGCACAAGCACGCGGGGTCCATCGCCCCAGCGGTGGGTTGGACGCAAGGAGATGTCGACAGACGTCTTGGATGGCCGACCCGGTTGGGTCGTTTCAGACCCGCGCAGGCTTTCCCTGGCAGCGGTTGCAGCGCCTGGCCGGCAGCATCGACTGGACCAGTGCCTGCGCTCATCGATCTGGTCGGCGATACGCCGCTGCTGGACCTGTCCTACCTGATCGGCCGCCCCGGCGTCAGCCTGTTCGCCAAATGCGAGGGCAACAATCCCGCCTCGTCGGTCAAGGACCGGGCTGCCAAGGGCATGATCCTCGGGGCGCTGGAGCGCGGCACGCTGCGGCGCGGCATGCGCCTGGTCGAGGCGACCAGCGGCAACACCGGCATCGCCCTGGCGATGATCGCCCGTTCGCTGGGCATCGGCATGCACCTGGTGATGCCGGATTCGCTGACCGTCGAGCGCACCCAGACGATGCGCGCCTTCGGCGCCACCGTGCACCTGGTCAATGGCACGATGGAGGACGCCCGCGACCGCGCCCAGGCCATGGTCGTGGAGACCGCCGGGACGCCCGAGGCCTTCCTCATGCTCAACCAGTTCGACAACCCGGACAACGCCCGGGCGCATGAGCAGACCACCGGCCCTGAGATCTGGCGGGACACCGGGGGCAGGATCACCCACTTCGTCTCGGCCATGGGCACCACCGGCACCATCATGGGCGTGTCGCGGGCGCTGAAGGCGCGCAGCGAGGCGGTGCGCATCGTCGGCTGCCAGCCGACCGAGGGCAGCCAGATCGCCGGCATCCGCCGCTGGCCCGAGGCCTACCTGCCGAAGATCTTCGAACGCTCGCGAGTCGACCGCGTGGTCGATGTCTCGGCCAGGGACGCCGAGGAGACCGCCCGCCGTCTGGCCCGCGACGCCGGGCTGTTCAGCGGCCCATCGACCGGCGGCGCGGCCTGGGCCGCCATGCAGGTGGCGCGCGAACTGGAGTCCGGTTGCATCGTGTTCATCGCCTGCGACCGCGGTGACCGCTACCTCAGCAGTGACCTGTTCAGGCAGGCCTGACCGCAACCCGTCATGGCAAAGCCGGCGGCGGCCGGATGATCCTGCCGTGCCAAGCGACCTCGATTTCGTCCGCGACCTCGCCCGCTCCGCCGCCGCCCTGGTCGCCGAGCGCGCCGGCCGGGCCGAACGGCTGACCAAGACCCATGCCACCACCACCGCCGAGGCGGTGACGGAGTGGGACCGCGCGGCGCAGCGTCACATCGTCGCCGCCCTGCGCGAGCGCTTCCCGGCCGATGGCATCATCGGCGAGGAGAGCGACGACGGCGCCGGCATCACCCACCTGCCGCCAGGCCATGGCGGTCGCACCTGGGTGATCGACCCGATCGACGGGACCAACAACTTCGTCGCCGGGCTGGGCTGCTGGGCGGTGTGCATCGGCCGGCTCGATGCCGGGTATCCCGTGCTGGGCGTGGTCCACGATGTCGCGCGCGGGGTCAGCTACGCCGCGGCCCGCGGCGAAGGCGCCTGGGCCGACGCCCGGCGCGTGGGTTGCGCCGCCGGCGGACTGTCCGACCGCTCGTTGATGATGATGACCTGCAACCTGGTGCGGCCGGACGGCTCGCTCCCGCCATGGTACCTGCGCTGGAGCCGCCAGGTCTGGAAGCTGCGCATGCTCGGCAGCGCCGCCCTCGAAGCGGTGCAGGTCGGCGCCGGCGTCGCCCACGGCGCCATCACCCTGCACGGCAAGCTGTGGGATCTCGCAGCCGCAGCCGCCATCGTCCTCGAGGCCGGCGGCCTGGTCACCGACCTCGCCGGGCGGCCGGTCTTCCCCCTCGACCTGGCCGGCTACCAGGGCGCCAAGGTGCCCTTCCTGGCCGCCGCGCCCGGAGCGCATGCCCAACTGCTGGCCGAGCTGGCGGACCCGTCGTGAACGACTGGGCTGCGATCGCGATCGTCGCCCTGTGCGCGGTCTGGGTGGCCTGGCGCGGCTGGCGCCGCGGGCGCGGCGCGGGACGATGCGACAACTGCCCGAAGTGATGCCGCAGGCTTGCCGGCTTACGTCTTCCGGCCCGCTGCCCCGACCTAGGCTGCCGCCATGGCACCCGCACAGCTCGCCTCGATCGCCGGCAACACCGCGGCCGCCGCGGCGCTGCTCGCCAGCTTCGCCATCTGCCCGAGTTGACCGAGCATCATGATGATCAGCTCCGTAGGCTACGGGCTGGGCGTCGGATATCCGGCCGGCTGGGCGGCAGGGCGCTGGGGAGCGGGGCCGGTCGTGGCGACGCTGATCGCCTGCGGTGTGGCGGCGCTCGGCGCCGGGCTCGCGTGGGGGCTGCTCGACGCCCATCCGGGTGTCGGCGCGCTGGTCGCCGTGGCGGTCACGGTCGCGGTGCCGATCGCGCGACGCCGGAGTGCAGCCGGCTGATCAGGCTTTCGTCCGCACCTTGGCCATCGCCCCCAGCTTGTGCAGCTTGGCGAGGCAGTCCTCGGCCTGGGCGCGCTGTTCGCAGGCCAGGGCGACGGAGGGTATGCGCTTGGCCGCGCGCAGCTTCGCCTCGGCGGGATCGAGGCCGAACGAGGCGAGGACCTGCGCCACGCGCTCCTGCCGACCGGGGTCGGTGATCGGGAACAGCAGCACCTCGTGCTGGGCCACGGCGGCCTGCGACGGGGTGGCGGCGGCGGTCTGGAAGCCGTCATCGGGCAGCACGTCGAGGGCGCCGATGGCCCGGCCGACGAACGAGCTCGAGAGGTTCGCCGGGTCGTCGTTGGCCATGCCGTCGTCGGGCAGCTGGCCGATGGCCTGGGCCGCATCGGCGAGGAACGAGGTCTCGATGGCCGCGCGCGAGCCGCTCGCCTTGCCGTCGGAGGTCGAGGTCAGGCAGGCGCTCAGCTCGTTGGTCAGCAGCTGGCCGAGCGTGGTCGGACCGCTGGCGAGCTGCACCGGCCAGGCGAAGTCGGCGACATGGTCCTCGATCTCGCGGCGCAGCACGCGCGGCCGCTTCGGCCAGGACACCCGCGCGAGCGAGGCGTCCGGGGGGCTGACCGCCAGCTCGCCGCCGGCCCGCGCCACGCCCGATAGGACGACCATCAGCGGAGCCGCCTCGAACGGCTCCAGCTGATCGATGAGGATGAGCGGCGCGCCGTCGGCGATGGCCTTGGCGCTGGCCGGATCGAGGGCGAAGTAGACGACCAGCTGACGTGCGACCGCGGCGCGGGCGGCATCGGGGACGGCATGCAGGACGATGTCGACGTGGGCCATGCCCGAGGCTATGGCCGCCGCGCCGGTCGGCCAGCGACCGCTGCCGATCAGCGGCCGGCCGGTGGCCGCGGCCAGGCCTTTGGCGGCGGCCCGCCGCCGAAGCGCGCCGCCTCGTAGGCGGCGAGTTCCCGCGAGAGGTCGAGGCCGGTCCGGGCGGTGATCGCCTGGCAGATGGCGGCGGCGGTGTCGGCTGGCGCGACGCGCACCCCGAGGCTGCGCGCCAGCTCGACCAGTTCGATGCCGCGCTGACGGTGGGCCGCCTGGAGATCGTTCCGGCGCCGGCGGCGCCGGCGGGCGAACACGAGGCCGGCGCCCAGGGCGATCGCCGCGACCGCCAGGATGAGGACCGCACCGAGATCGTGGGCGCTGAAACGGGGAGGCTGCAACGGCACGGCGGCGCTGGCCGGAGGCGGGTCGTGCCCGGCGCGGTCGATGCCGTCGAGCAGACCGTGCGCCACCGGCGGGGTCGCCTCGACGCGCTGCCAGCGGCCATCCTCGGCCAGGATCTCGCTCCAGGCATGGGCGTGCAGGCGGCGGAAGACGACGCCGCTGCCGTCCCACTCCGCGCTGGCGTAGCCGACCACGCAGCGCGCCGCATGCCCAGCGCGGCGCAGCAGCAGGGCGGCGGCGCCGGCGAAGTGCTCGCAGGTGCCACGGCGGTCGCGCTCGGCTCCGAACAGGAAGGTGGCGAGCGGCTCGCTCGCGCCCTGCGGCGGCTCGAGATCGTAGGCGCAGCGTTCGTGCAGGCGCTGGACGATCGCCCTGGCCGCCACCGCTGGCGGCAGGGCGGCCCAACGCGGATCCTCGACCTCCTCCCAGGGCCAACCCGCGATCGCCGGCGGCCACTCGCTGCAGGCGGCGGCGGCACGGGCGCGGTCGGCCTCCGGCTCGCGGCGCGGCGGCCCGTCGAGGGCGACGCGGTACGAACGCACCGCCTCGCCCAGCTCGGGACGCCAGCGATTGCCGTCGCCATCGGCCCAGACGCCGGTCAACGCGGTCCAGTCGCCGTCGTCGGGCAGCATCACGGCGTCGCCATGGCCGCCGAGCCGGACGAGATCGCCGAAGCGGACGCCGGGTGGCTCCGGCTGATCGGTCAGCTCGACCTCGCCCGAGGCCGGCAGCCAATGCAGCCGGCCACCGCCGAGGTCGCGCTGCAGGCTGCTGCACGCGGCAAGGCGCAGATAGACCAGGCCGGAGGGCCGGCTGGGCAGGAAGAGGCGGGCGGCCGGCGACGGATCCTTGGGCGGCGGACCGCCGGGGTCGAGACCGACCTGGTCGCCCAGGCGCCTGGCCTGCACCTCGCGCGGCGTCGGTGCGGTGCCGGGAGCGGGACGCGTCGGTCCCGGCCGCAGCGCGGTGGCGATGCGCTGCGCCGGGGCGAAGCTGGCGGCGCCCAGGCCGCCGGCGAGCAGCGCCGGGATCAGCGCCCAGCGCAGCCAGGCCAGCGGACCAGGCGCCGTCGCGGCGCGGGCGCCCAGCCGCGCCTCCATCCAGGCGTCGGCGGCCAGCGCGAGGCAGGCGAGCGGGGCGAGCACGCCAGCGGCCAGCCACGGACGCGGACCGGTGCTGCCGGGCAGGCCGAGCACGACCAGCTCGACCACCGCCAGCGGCGCCAACATGCGCAGCACGCCTGGACGCGCCGGGATGAGCAGCAGCGCGGCGACCAGCGTGCCGAGCAGGGCATGGATCGCGCCGCGCTCGCCACCGCCGGCCATCCACGCCGCGGTCGCGGCGAACAGCGTCAGCACCGGCGAACCGAGCTCGCGCCAGACCCCGCGCGGCAGCACCTCGCCGGCCATGGCGATGAGCGCCACGACCAGCGCCGGCAGCGCCCCGCCGGGATGCGCCCAGGCCAGCCATGCCGCGATGGCGGCGAGGCCGGCGACGTGCGCCGCGCGCAGCTGGTCGGCGGGAGTCATGGCCATTGCCCCAGGGGTTGGGGAGCATTGCCACACCATTGCCCCAGGGGTTGGGGTCGAGGCCAGAGAACGTGGGCAGGATCTGCGGCCGGACTATTGGATGGGAGGCCTTCCACATCCCCTGGCAATGGCCCCATCCACACGACCCTAACCCCCAACCCCCAACCCCTGGGGCAATGAAGTGGCGATCCCTTCATCCCAGCCGCCTGGGCAGGTGGATCAGCCGGGGCAGCTCGCTGTCGCGTACGATCAGCGGCGGCGGCTGGCTCTCGGGGGCGCGGCTGTCGTCGCCGAGGAAGGCGAGGCAGGGATGGCCGCGCGGGACCAGTTCGGCGAGCGGTGTGCCGCCCGGTCTGCACAGGGCCAGCGATTCCAGCAGGCGATCGCGCGCCCCGACCGCGCCGTGCTCGGCCTGACCGTGGCGCACCGCCAGCTCCCAGCCGCGCCGGGCGAGGTCGTCGACCAGGGTGGCGGCGGCGGCGACCAGCCGTTCGAACACCAGCGGCGGCGCCGCCGGATCGACGATGATCGCGAGACGTCGGGCCGCCGGGGCGTGGCGCTCGGCGACCAGCAGCCGGCGGTGGCGCGCGCTGGCCCGCCAGTGGATGCGGCTGCGCGGATCGCCCGGCGCCCAGTCGCGCAGGCGGCCGAGCTCGTCGTTGCCCGCCTCGTGCGCGACCGCGACGCCGGCGAACCATTCGGCGAGGCGCGAGCGCAGGCCGGCGCGCACCCGGCCCAGAGGCGGCAGGACGATGAGCTGCACCGCTCCGCCGCCTTCGCAGCGGCAGGCGATCAGGCCGAACGGCTGCTGCACCTCGAGCAGCAGCGGCGGCAGGGTGACGGCGCCGCGGCTAGGGAAGCGCGCGCTCCAGCGTGCCGGCGCGCCGGCCGGCCCGACGCCAGCCAGCCGCGCCACCTGGCGCACCGACTTGGCCCGCGCATCCCAGGCCCAGAGGGTCAGCGGCGGCAGCTCGCGCCGGCCCGAGATCCGCGCCGCCAGCGTGGTCTCCGCCCCGGCATGCACGGCCTTCGGCAGCACCCACGTCGCCTCGGCCTCGGCCAGGGCCCGTGGCGCGAGCAGCCGCGCCCCGGCCACCGCCGCGAGCATGGCGATGCCGCCGGCGGCGGCGAGCGGCGCGCTCTGCCACACCGGCACCAGGCACAGCATGATGCCTTCGGCGCCGGTGATCCAGCCGAGCGGGGTGAGGCGGATCATTGCCGCGCATTGCCTCCAGGGATTGCCACTCCATTGCCCCGGGGGTTAGGGTCGTGGCCACAGACCGCAGGTGCAGGATGACGGGATCTTGATTCTGCCGCATGCAGCAATCCTGGATGACGATCTCGTCCACACGACCCTAACCCCTGACCCCTAACCCCTGGGGCAATGGAGGTGGCAATCACCTTGGCACCGCCACGGACGCCACCGCATCGCGGACCGCCTGCTCGGGATCGCCGGCGCCGCGCGGGACGACGCGGTGGGCGAGGGCCTCGACCGCGATGCCCTGGACGTCATCCGGGGTGGCGAAGCCGCGGCCGGCGAGCAGGGCGCGGGCCTGGGCCAGGCGCTGCAGGCCGAGGGCGGCGCGCGGACTGGCGCCCAGGGCCAGACCCTTGGCGGCGCGGGTGGCGCGAACCAGGGCGAGCGCGTAGGTGCGCACCTCGTCCGACACGGCGATGGCGGCGGCGGCGTTGCGCAGACGCTCGGCTCCCGGGGCGTCGACCACGGAGCCGAGACGCGACAGGTCGGCGGCGGCGCCGTCGCGGCGCATCAGCTCCAGCTCGGCGGCGTGGTCGGGATAGCCGAGGGAGAAGCGCAGCAGGAAACGGTCGCGCTGGCTGTCGGGCAGCGGATAGGTGCCGGCGTGGTCGGTGGGGTTCTGGGTGGCGATGCAGCAGAAGCGCGCGGCGAGCGGGCGGGCCTCGCCGTCGGCGGTGACCTGGCCCTCGGCCAGCGCCTCGAGCAGCGCCGACTGCGTGCGGGGCGGCGTACGGTTGAGCTCATCGGCGAGCAGCACGTCGCAGAACACGGGCCCCGGATGGAAGATGAAGCGATGCTCACGCTCGTCCCACACCGAGGTGCCGGTGATGTCGGCAGGCATCAGGTCGGGCACGCACTGCACGCGCTTGAACGCGCCGCCGGTGGCGGCGGCGAGAGCCCGCCCGAGCGTGGTCTTGCCCACGCCCGGCACGTCCTCGATCAGCAGGTGGCCGCGGGCCAGCCAGGCGGTGACGGTCAACTCGGCGGCGCGGCGGCCGCCGCGAAACACGGTGGCGATCGCATCGACGATCGCGGTGGCGGATGCAGCGTCTTGCATGCGTGGAACTTAGAGGATCGCACGGCGATGCGCCAGCGAACCGGCGGCCGCGCCGCCATCGCGTTGCCCACACCGGAACCCCTGACGGTCAATCGACTTGCATCGTCAAAGCCCTTGCCAGGGCCCTCCCCGCGCGCTATAACTCCAGACAGGACAACCATCGGAGGCCTTGCCATGTCTGAACAGACGATCGCCAAGCGGGTGCTCGCCGACCGCATCGCGGCCAAGCTCAACCTGCCCCAGGGTCAGACCCTGCAGGTGATCCAGGCCTTCCTCGACGACATCGTCGATGAGCTGGGTCGCGGCAACCGCCTGGAATTCCGCGATTTCGGCGTCTTCGAACTGGTCTCCCGCAAGCCGCGCACCGCGCTCAATCCGAAGACCCTGGAGAAGGTGCCGGTGCAGCGCCGCACGGTGGTCAAGTTCCGCGCCGGCCGCCTGCTCAAGGCCAAGGTCAAGGACCTCTCGGTCGACGCCGACGGCAACCCCCTGCCCGGCACCGTGCCGGCCGACGCGCCCAAGGCCTGACAGTGCGCTGCTGGCTCGCGCTGCTGCTGCTCGGCGGGATCGCCGCGGGCGAGGGCGAGCCGGTGGTGGCGCCGGCCGTGCCCGCCTTGGCTTTCAACGCCGCGGGGATGAGCCTCAGCCTCTCCCCGGATCGTCCGAGCGAGGCGAGCGGTGTGCGCATCCGCTACGAGGCGGTGCGCTTGGAATGCGAGCGGTTGACCTACACCATGGCTCCTCTCGCCGGGGCGACGCGTCCGACCCTGTCCAGCGCGGATCTGACCGGTGGGCCGGATGGACGAGTACTGTTCCACTCGCAGGATTCGCAATTGCCCCAAGTCGGCTTCCGCGGGGTGCTGCGGCCGAAAGCACTCGCCGTGCGCCGGCAGGACGCCGACCCGGCCCGGCCTGGCGAAGTGCGATTCAGGGCCGAGGCCAGCGACCTCGGGGATGTGACGGGACTGCTCGCCATGCCGACCGGGATGCAGCGGCATGCCGCGTGGGCTGATCGAGCCGTGCTCGACCTGGTCGCCAACGCCTCGCCCACGGCCTCGATGGGCATCGACACCCTTCGACTGGTCGCCATGCACTTCTACGGGAGCACCCAGCCGGCGCGCCCGGCGACCGTGCTGCGCTTGCGTCCTGACGCGCCCGCCGAACCAGCCCAGGTCACGGCTCTCCTCGCCGCACGCACCTACGAGATGCGCGCCTCGGGCGCAGTGATCTCGCTCTACTTCGACAGCGCAGGCGCGATGGAGACGATCAAGGGCGTTGAAGACTTCGAGGGAGACGGCCTCGTCCCGGTGTTCGGGCCGAACAAGCCGACCATCGGCAAGTGAACATCCTGCGCTTCCTGCGCCCGGCCTGCATCAAGCTGCGGCTCGATTTCACCCCGGCCGAACCCGAGGAGGATGAGAGCGAGGCGACGACAGCCGCCCGCCACCGCCGCGAGAAGGAGGTGCTGATCGCCGAGCTGGCCGAGGTGCTGGCGCGGTCCGGTGACATCGGCAGCCTGACCAAGTTCACCAAGGACCTCTCGCACCGCGAGCGCAAGGCTACCACCGCGATCGCGCCGGGCATCGCCATCCCGCACGTCCGCACCTACCAGGCCAAGAGCTTCATCATCGGCCTGGCCCGCGCCGATCCGCCCGGCGTGGACTTCGACAGCCTCGACGGCGAACCGACGCGCCTGTTCATCCTGCTGACCAGCCCGCCCTGGGACGACCGCACCTACCTGCAGGTCTACCGCGAATTCGCCCAGCTGGTCCAGGACGAGGAGGCCCTCGCCGGACTCATGAGCGCGCAGAGCGAGCAGGACGTCTTCAACACGCTGCGCACGTTCTTCCGCTAGGGTCCCCCTCAGGGCCCTCGCGGTCACGGCGCGAGGGCGGTCGCCAACGCCCGCACATTCGCGTCGATGAAGGCGATGTAGTCGTCCGTCCCGGGCCGCGAACCGGCCTGGTGTGCCATCTCGGCGATGCGCAGCACGCCGGCCTGGGCCACCAGATCGATCGCCTTGCGATCGAAGTAGGGCGTCGCCAGCAGGGCCTTGGCGCCCTCGGCGCGCAGTCGCGTCGCAACCTCGGCAAGATGCCGGGTCGAGGGCGGCACGCCCGGTTTGGGTTCGAGCAGGGCGACGATGCGCAGCCGGAAACGACGGGCGAGGTACGGGTAGAGGTCGTGGTCGGCAGCGACCGCGGCGTCGGCGAACGGCTGCATCCGGCCCCACCAGCCGCCCAGGGAGCCGTCCAGCCCCTGCTGGCGGAGGAACTCATGCAGGCGGCCATGGTCGTCGAGCTGGATCAGCTTGCCGACGTCCAGGCGGGCGGCGATCTCGGCACCTGCCAGGGCGGTGCCCAGGGCGGTGCGGAAGACCGCGAGGCGGCCGGCGATGCGCTCCGCCGCCTCCGGACGCAGCTGCGACAGCCGAGCGGCGATCTGCTCCGCCACCGCCAGGCCGACCGCGGGATCGAGCAGGACGTGCGGATTGCCGTGCGGATGCACGTCGCCAGCGCTGCGGTCGACCGGGGCGAGGGGGATGCCGATCGGTCGCGTGGTGGCCGTGGCCGCCTCCAGGTGCCCGCCGGCGTCGCGGCGGATGCGGCTGTTGCGCGCTCCGCTCACCAGCGGCGGCAGCCAGCCGATCTCGAGTTCGAAACCGGTCGACAGCAGCAACTCGGCGCGGGCCAGTTCGACGATGAAGCTCGGCCGCGCGTCGACGCGGTGCGGGTCCTCGCCCGGTCGGGCCAGCACCACCACCGCCGCGTCCTCGCCACCGACTGCGCGGGCGAGGGCGCCCAGCTCCGGGACGGTGGCGACGATGCGCAACGGCTCGCCGGCCGGGATGGCGGCGGCGGCGAGCAGGGTGAGCAGCCAGCGGAGGGCCCGCATGTCAGAAGCCGTGCGCCGGATGGGCGCCGAGCAGCACGTCGAGGCCCAGCCACACGCTGTGGGCCTTGCCGTCCTCGAGGTGCTCGGCCTTGTCGTAGTCGTACTGCAGGCGCAGCCGGCTGAATTCGCTCGGACGGAAGGCGACCAGCGGCGAGACGCGGATGCGGGTGTCGCGCATGGCGTCCGCATCGTGGTCGATCATGCCGGCGTGGTCCACGCTGTCGCCGCTGGCGGTGGCGTACTCGCCGCGCAGCCCGACCGACCAGCGCTCGGCGAGGCCGAGCTCGACCTGGGCGTAGAGGCCCCAGTCGGTCAGGGTGTCGGCCGGGGCGGTGAAGTCGTCGGCGGGATCGACGGCGTCCTCGCCGGTCTCCGCCGTCTCGGGCACCTCGGCGCTGCGGTACATCATCTCGACCACGGCCTTGATCGAGCTGAACGGTCCGCTGGATGGCTTGGTCGCCACCACCAGATCGGCGCCATACAGGTCGCTGCGCATCCCGACGCCGCTGGCGTTCGGACCGGTCAGCCAGCTGAGTCCGAGCTTCACCTCGGTGCCGCCGAGATTGCCGCTGTTCTCCCAGCGCAGGAGGTAGGCGAGATCGGCAGCGGAGCCGGTGGTCAGCTCCTCCTCGCGCAGGCGGCCGCCGAGGGTGCGCTCGGCCTCCTCCTCGCCCTCATGCTCGTGGTCGTGGCCGGCCTCGCCCTGGAAGCTGGCCATCGACGCGTCGTCGGCGTTGTAGGCGCCGACGGACACCTGGCTGTACCACGAGGTCGGCAGCAGGCAGGCGAGTCGGGCACCGGGCGCGCGGCTGCCATCGCCGCCGAGCAGGCGGCTGGCGACCACCGGCTGTTCGATCCAGCTCCAAGCGTGCGCATGGCTGGCGTTCACCCGGCCGAACTCGATCAGCTGGTAGCCGGCCTTGGCTTCCAGGCCGTAGGGGAGGCTGGAGGTGGTGATGTAGGCCTCCTCGAGTTCGACACCATGCTCCGGCGAGGCGGCGATGTGCGCTTCGGCGGTGAAATAGGGATCGACCGCCCCGGACAGCGACAACTCGGCGGTCTGCAGGGTGAAGCCGCGGCGATGCGGATCGTGGCCGCCGGCGTTCAAGGTCTCGAGTTCGGCGTCGGTCGCGGTCGAGAGGCCGGCCACGCCGACCACGGCCAGGGACAGGTCGATCAGGCGCAGTTTCGCCTCACCGGGACGTTCCGGACCGACGGCTGGTGCCGGCTGTCGCGGCAGTTCGGTCAGGGCCTGGTCGAGGGCGGTGGCGGGATCGGCGGCATGTGCGGCGGTGGCGGCGCACAAGGCCAGGGTCGGGACGAGGGGGTAGCGCATGGTGTCGCTATGTCTCTAATGATAACGGGAAATCAATAGCAAAAAGGGAAAGGCTGCGTATGAGGTCGCCATGCCTGTGCTCCGCCTCGCACTCTGCCTGCTGTCCGCCGCCCTAGTCTGGGCCGCCGACCCCGTGCCGGTGATCGCCGGCAGCACGGTCGTCCACGATCTGGCCGCGCGCATCGGCGGCGAGCGCTTCGCCGTGACCTGCCTGGTCCGGCCGGGCATCTCGCCGCACGGCTACCAACCGGTCCCTGACGATGTCCGCCGTCTCGCCGCTGCCCGGTTGGTGGTGATCAATGGCCTGGGCTTCGAAGGCTGGTTCGAGAACCTCGCCACCGAGGCGCGCTTCGCCGGCACCGTGGTGGTGGCCACCGCCGGCATCCAGACCGTGGGCACCGCTACCTGCGACGCCCACGACCATGAGGGCCACGACCACGGGGCGGCTGATCCGCATGCCTACAACTCGATCCGCCAGGGCGTGCGCTACGCCGAGAACATCCGCGATGCGTTGCTGGCCGCCGATCCGGAAGGGGCCGAGGGCATCCGCGTGCGCGCGGCTGCAGTGATCGACGAACTCCGCCGCACCGACGCCTGGGCCACCGCCGAGCTCGCGGCGATCCCGCGCGGTCAGCGCAAGCTGATCGTCAACCACGATGCGCTGGCCTATTTCGCCAAGGACTACGGCTTCGAGGTCCTCGCCATGGGCACGGCGCTGGAGAACACCGAACTCGCCGCCTTCATCAGCAAACAGGGGGTGAAGGGCGTGTTTCTCGAACAGGGCAAGAACCCCAAGCTGATCGAGCAACTCGCGGCCGAGGCCGGGGTCAAGGTCGGCGCCGCGTTGCATCTCGACGGCGTCGGTGCACCAGGGACTCCGGCCGGCTCCTACGTCGGCATGTTCCGCGCAAACGTCGAAGCGATCCTGGCTGCGCTGCGGTGATTCAGGTCCGATTTCTGCCACGGAGGCACAGAGGTCCACGGAGGGCCACAGAGAATCGCCTTGAGGGGCCCGTCTCCGTGTACCTCTGTGGGACTCCGTGCCTCTGTGGCACATGGCCGTCGAAGGAGAGAGGGTGATCGGACACCACGCCTCGGCGCTGACGCGGCTGGCGGCGGGAGCGATCTTCTGCGCCGCGGCGGTCGCCCTGGTGTGGTGGGTCGAACGCGGCCAGCCAGCGCCAGCGACGCCGCCGCCGGTGATCGTTGCGCAGCAACGCAGCCTGCGGCTCGCGGTCGAGAGCACCTATCCGGTGGCGAGCTGGAAGGTCGCGGTGCTGGGCGTCGCCCAGACGGCTGCGACCAGCGATGCGTGGAGCTGGTCCGGCACGGTCAGCGTCCCGTCCGGCGAGGAGGTGGTGGTCATCGCCACCGCCGCCGCGAGCGCCGAGGCGCCGCATCGCGGTCTGCGTCTGCGGCTGGGCGATGCGCCGGAGCGCGTGGTGTGGGGTGCCGGCGACGTGGTGGCGACGGGGACGGCGCCGTGATCCACCACCACAACCACCTCGTGCTCGACGACCTGACCATCTGCTACCGCAAGCGGCCGGCGGTCCACCACCTCTCGTGCGCGCTGCCCTGCGGCGGGCTGGTCGGCATCGTCGGACCCAACGGCGCCGGCAAGACCACGCTGCTGCACGGCATCCTCGGCTGGCTGCCGCTGACCTCCGGCCGGGTGGTGTGGAACGGCCACGAGGTGCCGGGCAGCTCCGGCGTGGTCAGCTGGCTCGGCCAGCGTCGCAGCTCGGACCTCGGCTTCCCCATCGATGTCGCCGGCGTGGTCGCCACCGGACGCTACGCCCGCCTCGGGCTGTGGCGCGGCTTCGCCGAGGCCGACCACGCCGCCGTGGCGGCCGCGATGCAGGCGATGGGTGTCGCCAACCTGGCGCGGCGGCCCTTCGCCGAGCTGTCCGGCGGCCAGCAGCAGCGCGCCCTGATCGCCCGCGCCCTGGCCAGCGGCGCCGAGGTGCTGCTGCTCGACGAGCCGCTCACCGGCCTCGATGAGCCGAGCGGTCGCGACCTGCTGCGCCGGCTCAAGGAGTGGGCGGCGGGCGGCCGACTGGCCATCGCCGTGATCCATGACCTGGCGACGGTGCGGACGTGGTGCGACCACGTGCTGCTGCTGAACCGTGAACTGATCGCAACCGGGCCGACGGCCGAGACGATGAGCGAAGCCAACGTGGGGCGCTGCTATGGCTGATCCGTCCGTCCTGCTGGCCGATCCGTTCGCCCACCGCTTCATCATCCGCGGCCTGGCCATGGCCTTCCTGCTCGGCGTCGCCGGTGGGCTGGTCGGCTGCGTCCTGCTGCTGCGCCGCATCGTGCTGGTCGCCGACTCGTTCGGCCATGCCCTGCTGCCCGGCATCGGGCTGGCCTACATCTGGCTCGGTCCCGGCCACGCCGGCCTCTACGCCGGGGCGGCGATCGCAGGCCTCGGCACCGCGGCGATGAGCGGTCTGCTCAACCACCTCACCCGCCTGCCCGAGGACGCCGCCTTCGGCGCCATGTTCGTGCTGTGCTTCGCCCTCGGCGTCGGCCTGATGAGCCAGGTGGCGGCGCCGGGCGACCTGCTGCACTACCTCTTCGGCAACATCCTCGGGGTCACCGGTGGCGACCTGTGGCGGGTCTGCGCCACCACCTGCGCCACCGTCCTGGCCCTGTGCCTGGCCTACCGCGCGGTGCTGATGGAGGCCTTCGACGCCCCGTTCCTGCGCGTCAGCGGCGGCAGCAACCTGCTGGTGCACCTCGGCGTGCTGGCCGCGGTGGTGGTCAACATCGTCGCCGCGCTCAACGCCGTCGGCATGGTCCTCGCCCTCGGCCTGTTCATCCTGCCGGCCGCCACCGCCTACCTGTGGTGCGAGCGCTTCGGCGCCATGCTGCTGCTCGCCGCCGCCTATGGTGGGCTGGCTTCGTGCGCCGGCCTGCTCGCCAGTTGGCAGCTGAATCTGCCCAGCGGTGCCTGCATGGTCGGCGCGCTCGGCGTCGGCTTCATCCTCTCGTTGCTCGCCAGCCCGCGCCACGGCCTGCTCTCACGGCTGCGTCCGCGCCGGCATTTCGCGCACGATGATGGGGCGGAAGAGTGCCCGGGAGGGTCGAGCACCAGCTCGACCACGGGGCAATGATCGGATGACTCAACCTGCATTGCCACTGGTCGAGCTGGTGCTGCCCTCTAACAGCTCGCCGCCCCTTCCTGCCCAAAGGGTTGCACAAGGGTCTTCTGGAGGGAGTAGCCAAGTTT
>JAIFKN010000008.1 GCA_020049615.1 bacterium
ACCAGTCGCTGGGCAAGCGCGAGTCCGGCGGCAACGACGGCGGCATCGGCGGACGGGTCTACTCGATGCTGGCGCAGGAGATGAGCGAGACGAAGAACCGAGGCAAGGTGGTGTGGATCCTGGCCAGCAGCCGCCCGGATCTGATCGAGGTCGACCTCAAGCGACCGGGTCGCATCGACGTCAAGATCCCCCTGCTGCCCACCGCCACCGCCGACGAGAGCTGGGCGCTGATACGCTCGCTGTGCAAGCGCCGCGGCCTGGTGCTGCACGACGCCCCGCCGACCGAGACGCGCCTCAACATCCCGATCTGGCTGACGCCCGGCGCCGCCGAGTCGCTGGCTGTGAAGGCCTACCGCACGCACCGCGTCGAGAGCAAGGACGCCCTCGCCGCGGTCGAGGCCTGCCTCAAAGACTGGCGTCCACCGGTGCCAAAGGAGACGATGCAGTTCCAGATCGGCATCGCGGTCGCCGAGGCGAGCGACGCCGCCTTCGTGCCGGAGAGCTTCCGTTGATCGAGGCGCAGGCGCCACGCGTGCGCGCCTGGGCTGCGCTCCTGCCTCTGCTGATCGTACCGTGCTGCTGGCTGTGGTGGTGGGCTGGCGGCCTGAATCCCGGGTTGGAGGTCGGGCGCGCCGCCACCGTCGTGCTGATCGCGGCGGCGGCGACGGCGTGCTGGGCGCGCTCCCTGCCCGCCGCCGCCCTGCCGCTGCTGCTCGCCCTCGCCTGGCAGGCGGCCGCCTTGCTGTGGGCACCGGTACGCGAACCGGGGGGCCAGTGGCTGGCAGAACGGGCAGCAGCCTGCGCCGCCGCGATCGGCCTGGTCCGCTGGCAGCACGGGCCGGGCGCCCTGCCCGGACTCGCCCTCGCCGGACTCGGCATCCTCGGGCTCACCGCTCTGTGCCAGGGTCCAGCCGGCCTCGCTCTGCGCATCGGCCACGAGGCCCCATTCGGCAATGTCAATTTCGCCGTTGGAGCGGCCCTGCCGCTGGCGGCAGTAGGTGTCGCCAGCCTCCTGCTCGGCGACCGGCGCTGGCTGATCTACACGCTGATGCTGGCGGCGGTCGCCGTGCTCCTCGGCCGCGGATGGGGCGGTGGGGATCCGTGCAACGCGGTCTGGCTCGGCCTCGTCGCAACGGTCGCTGCAGCCCTGGTCCTGCGCCTGCCGGCACGCGTGCATCTGCCCGCGCTGGCGGGCCTCGCTGTCGTCTTCCTGCTCGTCCAGTCCGCCGCCACGGCCGGCTTCGGCGATCCGGGACAGCTCGGCGCCGGTTCAGCCTACCGCGTCCACCTCTGGCGGTCCGCCCTCGAGGCGCTCACCGGACCGGCTGCCCTGGTGGGCTACGGCCCGGGTGCCGCCCTCGCCGTGTTGCCCGAGCAGGCCGGATACGCCGCCGCCTGGCTGACCGTGCCGAGCTACGCCGCCCACGCCCACCACGAAGGACTCCAGGTCCTGCTCGACGGCGGCCTCGTCCTCGCCGCCCTGCTCGGCTGGGGCCTGTGGGCGACCCTGGCGCCGCTGTGGCGCGAGCGGGCCGATCCCGCCGCCGCCGCCCTGCTGGTCGGCTGGATCGCCGCCGGGACCCTGGCCTGCGTCGAGAGCCACCTCGCCCAGCCCGGCGGCCTGCTGTGCCTCGCCGTCCTCGCTGCCGCCACCTGGGCCCGCAGCGGCGGCAGCCCGCTCTCCGCCGCGCTGCGCGCCGGCCCCGCCGCCGTCGCGGCGATCCTCGCCGGCTTGGCGGTGCGCGAGTTGGCTGGCGACGGCGGCGGGGCGGTCTCGATCGAGACGCGCGCCCGCGCCGCCCTGGTCGATGAACCGGCGGCCCGGCTGACGCAGCTCGACCGCCTGCGCGCACGCCTTGGACCGCTCGAGGACCTCGACCTGCTGCGCGCCCGCGCCCTAGGCCGGCTCGGCCGCCACGACGAGGCCGCCGCCGCCCTCGCCGCGCATCTGCGCCGTCTGCCGGTGGATGCGGCCGGACTACTCCTGGCCGGACGCATGCGGACGGCCGGCAAGGCGACCCCGGAGTTGGCCGCCGCGCTGGCGACGGCCCGTCAGCGGGCGACAGTCCTGCTGTCCGCGGTGCCGGAGAATCCGGTCAACCGCGACGCTCGCACGGCGCTGGCCGAGGTGCTGGCAGCCGATGGTCCGGACCGGGTTCGCTGAGGGCGTCCAGCCAGCCGCGTGCGGCATCCGGAAAGGAATCGTAGTCGGGGATGTACGGCTTGAGGTCGAGCACCGGCGTGCCGTCGAGGAGGTCGTGACCGCGGATCCACACCCGGCAACCGTGCACCCGAGGGGATTCGGGCGGTCAGGCGAGCGGGTGGCGAAGACGCCGCGCTTCACCCGATCACGGGGCGGCACCAGCTGCTGGTTCCAGCCGCGGGTCCAGTGGAACCAGGCGAGGATCCACACGCGGTCGAAGCCGGCGAGGTCCTTGAGCGTGTTCTGCAGTCCTGGCCGCAGTACGATGCAGGCGGCGGCCTGGGGATCGACCGTGCCCTGGCGCGGCGCTTCCGGGCGCAATTTCCAGGGCGATCGAACCACTCCAACCGGGCGCAGGGTGAAGGACGCCTCGGATGGCAGATCATACCGCGGCAGGTCCGAACCGCGCGTCGCCGGAATCGGTCCGGACATGCTACTCGCCGAACAGCTTGGCGGCGACCGGGTCGAGTTCGATGACCACCGCCGGCGTGACGATCAGCAACCCGCCCGCTTCGGGACTCCGCAGACGGACAGGTCGCCAGCCGACGCGCTCGGTGTCCCACTCCATCTGCCTGCCGCGCGGAGGAGTGAAGCGCCAGCGTCGCTCTAGCCGCCAACTGCCGGACGGCAGTTCCTGAACCCCGCCCGGCTCCTGCCGAGCTTCGAGCTTGGGACCGGGCACCAACGCCGCGACCGGATGCAATCCATCGCCGGAAACCAGCACTGGACCGGTCCCCGACAGCGCAAGCCGGTCTGCCGGCGCCACGGCGGGGAGATCCAGCCATTCCCCGCGCTTACGCCCGGAGAGCAGCACCCGCCCGGATCGGTCGAGCAGTACGGTAGTGGTGCCGACTCGCCACGCATCCACCAGAGAGACGCCGCTCAGCGGATCGTCGCCCGGCGGATCGTTCTTGCCGCGCACACGCGCACCGTCCCGCATGAAGCGTCCGACCGGGGTGTACCACTGCCATTCCGGGCATGGCGGCGGTGGCGTTGGTTTGAGACCGGCATCGATTCCCGTCTCGATGAGAGCGCCGGCAAACGAGGTGGTGCGCCATGTGCCACGCTCGCCTCGGGCCAGCACGATGTCGGGAGCGGCATGGGACACGCGGAGGCTCTGCTCTTCCTCGGGGAGGTCGAGCCTGGCTTCCGTGCGCTGTTGCGGATCAGCCGAGAGCCGGACCAGCGACCAGGAGTAGCGCCCCTCATGCAATCGTTGGATCAGCGCAAGATCGCGACGCTTGACGGTGATGCTGTCGCACGGCCCGATCCACAGCAAGCTGTTGTCCGGACCGTGGAGCGCTTTGACGCCCTTCTCGTGGTTCAGGCGGACGCAATGCAATTCGCTCGAGGCCCACCTGATCGGTGCTGAAGCGACTAGGCGTTCCTCGCGCCGAGGCTCGTTCCCGGACAGGTCGACGAGATCGAGCTTCGGACCCTCCCATATCCACAGCGCTGCCGGATGCTGCATCGAGATGGAGAATTCGCCTCTCAGGCTGGCGGCCGGCTTGCTGGCAGGATCCGCTGCAAGATCCGCCCACCGCCAGAGGACAAGGGTCGGAGGTTGTATGGCCTCGACTCCGCCGCCCTCGCCCAGCAGATCGCCCTGGGAGACGGATTTCGCCTCGTAACCGGAGAACATGACCAGCCAGGTGCCGACGGTCGCCATCCCCGGATCCGTGCCAATGGCCGGCACCCCACCGAGCGCGACCTGCTTGCCGTCAGCCAGGATCAAGTGCGCTGCTCCGCCGGCGATGCACGCGGCCATGCCCGGTCCGGCGGCGGCAGCGAGGGCGTCGCGCCGAGTCTCGCCGACCTGCACCTGCACACGTGGAGCCTCGCCGGCGAGCAGCCAAGCCCCGCTGCGGCCGATGCCAAGCAGTCCGGCCGGCAAGCCTGGACGGAGCGTCTGTCCTTCGGCCGTCGCCACCAAGGTGCTGTAGGTGACATGCCCGGAAGTCGGATCCTGGACTTCGATCTGGGCGGCGGCGGCACTGCCGTCATCTGCCACCGTGACGGCATCGCCTTGCGACAGGCCAGCTCCACGCGGCGATGTCGCCACGATGGGACGCTGGCCATCCCCGATCTGCACGGCCGTCAAGTGGAAGCCCTTGCCGTCTACGGTCCAAGCGGCAGCCATGCGCCCGCCATAGCCGAGGGAAAGTTCCCCCCACGGTGGCACTGCCTGCGCCATCTGCAGCGGACGGCCGTCAATTCCGAGCACATGGATCCGGGCCCCGGCGATGACGATGATGCGGTCGCCAAGATCAGCCAGATGGTCGATCCTGACAGGAAAGGTGAACAACGGTTCACCGATAAGCGTCGACTCGCCAAGGATGCCACCCAGGCGTACTGCCGGCTTCTGCATCCGAGCCCAGGCTTCGAGTTGGAGGCAGGTCCAGGCATCGCCCGCCTTGGCCGCGCTGAGCCATACCGGCTTGGCCTGTGGCTTGGCCTCCGCCTCGGCGGCCAGGGACACGGCGACGCACGCGCACAGCAACAGGATCCGCATGGTCATGATACGGCTGGGATCCATCGCCGCTGAGGGTCAGAACGGAGCCGGTGGTGCCGGCCGGCCGAGCAGGCGGTGCAGGGCGCGGACGTCACCGAGGACCCTGCCAAGGTGCCTGGCTGGGATCATGTTCGGGCCATCCGACATGGCCTTCCTGGGATTGTCGTGGGTCTCCAGGAAGATGCCTTCGACGCCGACCGCCATGGCCGCACGCATCAGCATCGGAGCATAGTGGCCGGCCCCGCCGCTGCTGGTCCCCTGGCCACCCGGCATCTGCACGCTGTGAGTGGCATCGAACACCACCGGTACGCCGAGGCTGCGCATGATCGGCAGGGCGCGGAAGTCGGTGACCAGGGTATTGTAGCCGAAGGAGGAGCCGCGCTCGATCAGGATCGGACCGCGCCCACCGGCATGCTGGAACTTGGCGACGATGTTCGCGCAGTCCTGCGGGGCCAGGAACTGGCCCTTCTTGATCGACGTGGCGACGCCCGAGCGGGCGCAGGCCTCGACCAGATCGGTCTGCCGGCAGAGGAAGGCCGGCACCTGGATGAGATCGATGACCTCCGCCAGCGCTGCGACCTGTTCGCGTTCATGGACGTCGGTGGTCACGGGCATGCCGAATTCGCGCTTCACCCGGGCCAGGATCCTCAGTCCGTCTGCCAGGCCCTGGCCGCGGAACGAGGCATGGCTGGTGCGGTTGGCCTTGTCGAAGCTGGCCTTGAAGATCACCGGCAACCCGGCCTTGGCGGCAGCTGACTTGACCAGAGCCGCCATCTTCAGGCAGTGGCGCTCGGACTCGATGACGCAGGGGCCCATGATCATGACGGGCAGCGGGCCGCCGATGGCGACGGACTTGGAGATGGAGACCGGGGTGATGCGCATGGGCCACCATCAGAAGGAATTTCCCGGCAGGTGCCAGCGGACGCCCTCCCCCGCTCCGGTTCCCGGCTACCCGCCGGGATTCGCCGCCGCAACTGCTCAGGAGCTCCGCCCCTGCGGCCCTGCGGCCTGTCCCCGCTGCCTGTGTCGCAGCTCGGTTTCGTTCCGAAACCGCGGGCGGATGGGCTTCGCCCATGATATCCGCCCACCGCCGCTC
>JAIFKN010000096.1 GCA_020049615.1 bacterium
CCGTGGATCGCCGGCGCCGCGGTGGTGATCACCTACCTCGCCGAGGTCCTGGTCGACAACAGCAGCGCCCGCCTGACCGTCGTCACGATGATCCGCTCGTCCTGGACCACGACCCTGGTCTTCGGCGCGGTCAACATCGTCGCCCTGCCCTACATCATCCGCGCCATCGCCCGCTGAGATCCCACCATGAGCGCCTTCGCCAAATCGCCCTGGATCCTCCACTACGCCGCCACCAGCTGCAACGGCTGCGACATCGAGGTGCTGGCCTGCCTGACCCCGGTCTATGACGTCGAGCGCTTCGGCATCATCAACACCGGCAACCCTAAGCACGCCGACATCCTGCTCATCACCGGCTCGGTGAACGAGCAGAACCGCGACGTGGTCAAGAGCCTCTACGACCAGATGCCCGACCCCAAGGTGGTGGTCGCGATCGGCATCTGCGCCACCAGCGGCGGCATCTTCCGCGAGTGCTACAACGTCCACGGCGGCGTCGACTCGACCATCCCGGTCGACGTCTACGTCCCCGGCTGCGCCTGCCGCCCCGAGGCGATCATCGACGGCGTGGTCAAGGCCCTCGGGGTGCTCGAAGCCAAGGCCACCGCCCTCAAGCAGAAGAAGATCGCATAACCATGGCCCACTATATCGAACAGCAGGACGTCATCGCCATCGCCCGCGAGGAATTGCCGGCCCGCGCCGAGCAGCTGGCCAAGGACGGCTGGCGCATCGTCCACGTCGCCTGCATCGTCCAGGGCGACCAGCTCGAACTGCTCTACGCCTTCGACAAGGCCTACAAGCTGGTCAACTACCGCGTGCTGGTGCCCAAGAGCGACCCGGTGGTGCCGAGCATCAGCGCCACCTATCTCGCCGCGTTCCCCTACGAGAATGAGTTGCAGGACCTCTTCGGCATGAAGGTCGAAGGCCTGGTCCTCGACTTCAAAGGCAAGTTCTACCGCAAGCGCCACGAGGCGCCCTTCAACCCGCCCGTCTGCGCCGTCGCCTCGCCGGCAGGGAAGTAAGCCATGGCCCAGCGCACCATCGTACCCTTCGGCCCGCAGCACCCCGTTCTGCCCGAGCCCATCCATCTCGACCTCGTGCTCGAGGACGAGCAGGTCGTCCAGGCCATCCCCTCGATCGGCTACGTCCACCGCGGCCTCGAAGGCCTGGCGCAGAAGAAGGACTACCACGAGATGGTCTACGTCGCAGAGCGCATCTGCGGCATCTGCAGCGCCATCCACGGCATCGGCTACTGCATCGGCGTCGAGGCCCTGCTGCAGGTCGAGGTCCCGGAACGCGCCGCGCGCCTGCGCGTCATCATCGGTGAGCTCTCGCGCATCCACAGCCACATCCTGTGGGCCGGCCTGCTCGCCGACGCTTTCGGCTTCGAGAGCCTGTTCATGCACTCGTGGCGCGTGCGCGAGCTGATCCTCGACCTGCTCGAGGAGGCGACCGGCGGCCGCGTCATCTTCGGCATCTCCAAGGTCGGCGGTCTGCGCCGCGACATCGACGACGCCCAGCTCGGCCGCATGGCCGGCAAGCTCGACCTGGTCGAGCGCGAATGCCACGCCGTCACGGATCCCCTGCTCAACGACGGCACGGTGAAGAAGCGCACCGTCGGCGTCGGCATGCTGCCCAAGGACATCGCCCACCTGCTCGGCGCGGTCGGGCCCACCGCCCGCGGCAGCGGCCTGGCGCTGGACGCGCGCAAGCTCGGCTACGGCGGCTACGACGGCCTGCAGTTCGAGCCGGTGGTCGAGCACGGCTGCGACAGCCACGCGCGCAGCGCGGTGCGCGTCGGCGAGATCTACCAGTCCTTCGACCTGATCCGCCAGAGCCTGAAGGCCATCCGCCCTGGCGACGTCGACCTCAAGGTCAAGCCCGGCACCAACCCCAAGGGCCATTACGCCGCCCGCCTCGAGCAGCCGCGCGGCGAGGTGATCTACTACCTCGAAGGCAACGGCACGCCGAACCTGCACCGCTTCCGCGTGCGCACCCCGACCTTCGCCAATGTCGCCCCGCTGGTGAAGATGCTGGAAGGCTGCCAGCTCGCCGACGTGCCGGTCATCGTCCTGACCATCGACCCCTGCATCTCCTGCACGGAGCGCTGACATGCCCTTCTTCTCCTTCGCCGGCCTGGTCTCGAAGGCCGCCGTCAGCAAGCCGGCCACCCGACTCTATCCGTTCGCCAAACGCGAGCCGTACGCCGCCACCCGCGGTCACGTCGTCATCCAGATGAGTTCGTGCAACTTCTGCACCTTGTGCGCCAAGAAGTGCCCGACCGACGCGATCGAGGTCGACCGCGCCGGCCGCATCTGGCGCATCGACCGCCTGAAGTGCATCCAGTGCCGCGCCTGCGTCGATGCCTGCAACAAGAAGAGCCTGACCCTCGACCCGCACTACAGCCCGGCGATGACCGCCAAGGACGTCGACGCGTTCAAGGGCGAGCCGCTGCCGCCTAAGCCGGAAGCGCCGGCCGCCGCGGCGCCCTGCCCCACCGCCTGAGTCTCCGGCCGACGGGTTCGGCCCATGGACAGCTTCGCCGCCATCCATCTCGGTTATGAAGCCGCCGTCCGCGGCCTCGGCCTGCTGGCTCCCCGCCGCCTCGCGGCCTGGCTCGGCACGAGGGCCCGGGTGATCCTCGACCTCGGCGGTGGCACCGGACTGGCGGCGGACGCCCTGCCTGGCCGCTGCGTCATCGTCCTCGACCACAGTCCGGCCATGCTCCGGCATGCCAGCGCGCGTCGCCTGCTCGCCGACGGTGGTCGCATCCCCTGTCCTGATGGCGCCTTCGACGCCGTCCTGTGCTGCGATGTACTGCACCACGCCGCGGAGCCGGCGCACCTGTTCGCCGAGGCGGCTCGGGTGCTGCGCCGTGGAGGTCGCCTGGTGGTGCGCGAGTTCGATCCACGACGCAACCGTGCCAGGCTGCTGCTCGCGGGCGAACATCTCCTGTTCCCGGCCATATCCTACCGCACTCCGGCGGCCTGGGCGGCGCTGGCCGAACGCGCCGGCCTGCGCCGCCTGCGCTGGCGACGCGACGGCTGGGGATTCCTCATGGTCCTGCAGCATGCCGGCTGACGGGCGTCCATCCGCAGCCGTGCTGCTGCGCTGCGCTTGGTGCTGGTTGCGCGGGGCGGTGGTCACACCGCAGGACATCGCCGCCGCCTACGACCGCGCCAGCCCCACCTACCATCTCTGGGAGGAACTGATGGGCGGTCAGCTCGACGGGCTGCTCGGCCCGGGCGAACTGGCCGGGGCGCGGGCCTGCGACCTGGCCTGCGGCACCGGTGCCATGTCGCAGCGGCTGCTGGCGGCCGGAGCAGCCGCCGTCGATGCCGTCGACCTCTCGCCCGGCATGCTGGAGCGCTGCCGCGCCCACGCCGGGCCGGGCATCACCCCGGTGCTGGCCGAGGCCGGCGCCTTCCTCGCCGCCAGTGGCGCGCCCTACGACGCCATCGCCTGCACCTGGGCCTGGCCGTACCTGCCGCCGTCGATGCCCCGGCTGCTCGCCCGCCGGCTGCGCCCGGGTGGTCTGCTGGTGGTGGTGTGCAACCGCCGAGACACCCTGCCCGGCCTGACCGCCGCCGTCTATGACGCCATGGCTGCAGCGCCCGGCGAGATCCGCCGCATCCTCACCATCGGCTCGCGCCTGCCGCCCTCGGCCGACACCCTGGCGCGCCGTCTGACACCACATGGCTTCCGCGTCCGACTGGCCGAGCATGGCGAGGAGCTGCACCGTGAGCCGGACGGCGAGGCCCTGCTCGCCTGGCTCGAGGAGACCGGCGCCGGCGCCGGTCTGGAATCGCTCTTCGCCGATCCCGTCCGCGGCCGCGCCCGGCTCGCCGCCGCCCTCGGCCGGCGCTGCCGTGACGGCTATGGCGTCGCCATCGCCCACCGCTTCCTCCGCCTGGTCGCCGTGCGAACCTGAGGCATGCGCAGCGACCGTCAGCTCCTCCGCCTGCTGTGCTCGACCGCGCTGCCGCGCCAGGCCTGGTACAATCTGCGCGCGGGCGGCGGCGCGGCAGGCGGACCTGGGCGCATCCTCGCCGGACTGCGCGTACTGCTCGATGGCGAGCGCCTGGCGCGGCACCGCGGGGCCTTCGTCATCAGCTCGTTCCTGCCGCCCCTGCCGTCGGCCGCCTTCGCCACCGGCATGCGCGCCGCCGGCACCTGGGACGACCGCCGGGCGGGACGCCGCCGCGCCCCGCTGTCGGCCTATCTCGCCGTCACCCGCCGCTGCCCGCTGGCCTGCGGACACTGTTCGGCCCGCCAGACCGGCGGCGCCGAACTCGACACCGCCGGCTGGCGCCGGGTGATCGCCGGGCTGCAGGACGCCGGGGTGGCGATCATCGGCCTCACCGGTGGCGAGCCGCTGGCGCGGAGCGACCTGACCGAACTGGTAGCCTCGATCGACCAGCGCAGCACCAGTCTCGTCTTCAGCTCCGGAGCGGGATTCACGGCAGAGCGTGCCGCCGCCTTGGTCCGGGCTGGGCTCTTCGGTCTGTGCATCAGTCTCGATGGCCCTGACGCCGCATCCCACGATGCGCGGCGCGGCTGCCCCGGCTCGTTCGCCCAGGCCATCGCCGCCATCGGCTTCGCCCGCCGCGCCGGACTCTACACCCTGGCCCAGACCCTGGTGCGGCGCGCCGATCTCGCCGACCATAACCGCTTCCTCGCCATCGCCCGCCTCGCCAAGCGAAGTGGGGCGCAGGAATTGCGGGTGATCGAGCCGATGCCGGCCGGCGCCCTGGCCGCCGCCGGCAACGAGGCGTTCTACGACGTCGCCGACCGCGACCGCCTCATCGCCTGGCATCACGAAGCCAACCGTCGTGCCGACTGCCCCAAGGTCAGCACCTTCGCCTGGACCGAGGACCCCTCCCGCTTCGGTTGCGGCGCAGGCACGCAGCACTGCTATGTCGCCGCCGATGGCGCGTTGCAGCCGTGCGACTTCGTACCCCTGGCGGTCGCCGATCTGCGGCATGAGGACGTCGGCGCGGCCCTGACCCGGCTGCGCGAGGCGGTCGGCAACCCACGCCGAACATGCATGGCCCAGGCCTTGCGGCAGCACGGCACGAATCCGCTGCGTGGTCCGGCAGCCTGCGCCCGTTGCACCGCGATGCGCGAGGAGGGACTACCCGGGGCCTACCGCCGCCTGGGTGGCTGAAACCAGCCTGCTTGCCGACGACGGCGCTACGCAGCAGGTCGCCGTCGGTTCACGCCTTCTTGTCCGGAACCGTTGAACAGCTGGCATGGACTCTCTGGTACCGCCGGTCTATGCTGGGCCAGGTCCGCCATGACACACCTGCTCCGCCTCTTCGGCCCCATCTGCCTGGTCCTGCCGCTCTGCGCCGCCGAATATGCCGTCGCCCCGCCGCCGCAGGGCGACGACGCCGGCAACGGCCGCGACCGGCCCTTCGCCACCCTGGGCAAGGCCCTGGAGCGGGCTGGCAGCGGCGACACCGTCTGGCTGCTGCGCGGCGGGATCTTCCGCGAGAACCCTGGCACCTTCCCGGATGGCGTGACGATCAAGGCCGGCGGCGACGCCGCCAAGCCGCATCCCCTGATCACCCCGTCCCGCCAGGTGGTGGGCTGGAAGCCCTGGGAAGCCAATGCCAAAGTGCTGGTGACGACGGTCGAGCAGCCGGTGCAGGATCTCTACGTCGATGGCCGGTTCATGGTTCTGGCGCGCTATCCGGACGAGGGCAAGGGCTGGCTGCGCACCGCGGCCGGCACCACCCCGGATGCCATCGCCTGCCCTGACCGGGCGAAGGCCCCCAAGGCGGCGGCCAACCGCTGGACCGGCGGCCAGGCGCGCTGGCGCCGCTGGTCATGGTGGTGGGAGACGCGGCCGATCACCGGCGACGACGGCACGGGACGGCTGCAACTCGGCGCCGATGGGCGCTTCAAGGACCCACACATCGGCGAAGCCTCGGGCTTCTACGTCGACAACCTGCTGTGCGAA
The DNA here is from genome assembly GCA_020049615.1 of bacterium. The sequence continues at coordinate 5,960 of JAIFKN010000096.1, forward strand.
CTGGACTCCCCCGGCGAGTGGTTCTGGGACAAGGCGGACAAGCGGCTCTATCTGCTGCCTCCCGCCGGCGCCGACCCCAAGACCATGCTGGTCGAGGCGGTGGTGACAGAGGACGGCTGGAAGACGTCTGGCGTCACCCTCGATGGCGTCGGCTTCGCCCGCTTCGCCGGCCCCGCATTGCAGGTCGGCCGCGCCAGCACGATCAAGGACTGCCTGTTCCAGGACTGCTCGACCGAGGCCGTCCGCGGGACCTTCGACGCGGCGGGGACGATGATCACCGGCAGCACCTTCCGCGACATCCGCAATGTCGCCATCTCCTGGACCGAGAACCCCGGCGGCAAGGGCGGAACCATCTTCGAAGGCAACCGCCTCGAGCGCATCGGCATGCGCTTCGGCTATGGCGGCAGCGGCTCGTGGCACGCGGCCGGCATCATCATCTCCAACGGCAACGCCGTCGTCACGCGGCACAACACCATCATCGAGACCGGCTATGCCGGGATCATCCTCGGCAGTCCTGGGCAGGTCATCGAGCGCAACATCTTCGTGCGCTGCATGGGCTCGCTCAACGACGGGGCGGCGATCTACGCCAATACCTCGAAGCTGCGGATCCACGAGAACATCGTCCTCGACACGGTCGGCAATCTCGACACCTCGCACCTGTGGTATCCGCTCGGACATGGCATCTGGATGGAGTTCCTGTCCAAGTTCCGCGAGCACAGCATCGTAGGCAACACCGTCTACGGCAGCAATGGGCATGGCCTGTTCCTGACCAACAACTTCGACTGCGAGGTGCGCGACAACGTCTTCGCCGGCAACCGTCTCGGCCAGCTGCATCTGAGCACGCACGACGGCGGCAACGGGGCGCAGAACCACACCATCGCCAACAACCTGCTGGTGGCGCAGTCGCCGCTGCGCCGGATCCCGCGCAACGAGCAGATCCCCGGCAACTGGTCGGGGAACGACTACCCGCGCGGTCTCGACACCGAGACAGGGGTGAACTTCGGCAGCATGAGCGGTACGGTGTATGTGCTGTCGCCGGGAACGGCTGCGGCGTCGGCCAAGGACCGTCGATGGGACGAGCCGGGGTCGTGGAAGGCAGAGCTGCCCTGGGCCGATCAGCAGCCGCGTGGCGGACGCATGGCGTCCCTGCTGCTCATCAACGACACCGATGCCGAGCAGACGATGACCCCGCCCGGCACCGGCTGGCTGACCATCGATGGCAAGCCGTCAGGCAAGGGCCTGGTCATCCCCCCCTTCCGCAGCGCGGTGGTGGTGCGCAGCGGGCGCGAGGACGGACTGCCTCCGTACATCTGCGCCAGCGGCATCGATTGGCGGGCCGAACCACGGGCGCCCGAGGCCCCGGCCGTCGCCGCCAAGAGCAAAGGCAAGGGGAAGGCAGCGGCGGCGAAGCCGCTGACGGACGCCCCGGCCTCGGTCCCGCCGGCTGCCCCTGTCGTGTCCCAACCGAGCACCGATGTGTGGAAGGCCTGGATCGGCCGCCTGCGCCAGCAGGTCGCGGACCGACTGGCCCGCAAGCAGCGGCCCGGCTTCCATTACAGCGCCATGCGCCAGGACGTGACCATCGAGGCTCTTGATGGCGACACCGCGACCCTGATGACCGCGGGGGCCGGCACCATCACGGCCGACCTTTTCGGCAAGCTCAAGCCCGTCGATGGCTACGCCTTGGCGCGGGATCTCAGTCGCAGCGGCGATCCCGACGCCCACGCGCTGGCCGCCTTCTTCGGCCGCTGCGCCGGCGATCCCGGCGCCGAGCAGCACCTGCAGCGCGCAGGCGCGCTAGGCGCCGAGGTGGCCGCAGCATTCCCGGAGCGCTGACCCGCATCAGAGTCCGGCGGCGCTCCACTCGTCGGGCTTGAACCCGACCAGCGCGATGCCTGGCCCGATGGCGACCGGACGCTTGCACAGGTTGCCGTTGCCGGCGAGCAACGCGATCGCCGCCTCGTCGTCGAGTCCGGGCAGCTTGGCCGACATGCCGAGCGCTCGGTACTCCTGGCCGCTGGTGTTGAACAGCCGGCGGATGTCGCCGCCGACCGCGGCGAGCACGCGCCTGAGCTCGGCCGCGCTCGGCGGCTGCTCGCGGATCGGCCGTTCGGTGAAGGCGGTCCCGCGCGCGGTCAGGCGGGCGAGGGCCTTGCGGCAGGTGTCGCAGTTGCGGTAGGCGTAGATGGTGAGCATGCGAGCGCACGCTAACGGGACGGCGCCACCGAGCATCCATGCGGACGTCCGTCCATTGACAGCGCCGCGCGCCGCGCATCAACCGCGCATGCCCGTCGACCGCTCGACCGAGTTCCTCGCCAGCTGCCGGATCGGACGCAGTCGCATCCACGGGCTCGGCCTGTTCACGGAGGCGGATGTCTCCGGTCGTCGGAAACTTGGCGAACTGAGCGGCACCCTGCGCCGCCTGCCGCTCGCCCGCCAGGACCACCAGCGCCGGGCGGTCATCCAACTGGTCGAGTTCTCGCGCCGCTGGGCCCTCGACCTCACCGACGGCAACGCCTTCCGCCACCTCAACCACAGCTGCCAGGCGAACTGCTACCTGCGCGTGATCGCTCGACGAGTCGAGGTCTACAGCCGCAGCGACATCCCTGCCGGAACGGAATTGACCGTCGACTACGGCGAGACCATGCACCGGGGCGGCATGGCGTGCGCCTGCGGCGTCCACGGTTGCCGCTCGCGGATCTAGCTCGCCCGCACGCTGGCCACCAGGGCGCGATCCTCGACGTCGATGTGATGCACCAGCCAGTTGTAGGCGAGCGCGGCGGCATCGACGCTGCTGTCGCCGGCATACAGCGCCTCGAGCTGGACGATGATGTCGTCGTGCAACTGCTGGTGCCGATCGAAATTGATGCCGCGGACGTAGGCCCAGTTCTCCTCGTCGGCGAAATGGCGGGCGGCGTAGGCGAGGAGCCCCTCGACCACCTGCAACTCGGGCGATCGCCGCAGGGCGATGCACCAGGCGAACAGCATGCGATGCTGCTGATCGATCTCGGGGACGCCGAGCAGGTAGGTCCGGCTGAGCTTCTCGACAGCGTCCCAGTCGAGATCGATCGGCAGGATGCCGGCGGGAGGAAGCACCATGTGCGCGCATCGTCGGCAAGCCGGCCGACCTGGCAATGCCTCGGCTTACGACATGACGAACCTGACGAACCTATTAATAGTACGGGGAATGGCCCTCTGGTGCGTGGCTCGGCGTCGTGCATCCGTGCCACTGCTGCTGTGTCTCTGGCGCCGAGTTCCAGCCAATTGCTGCAAACCAGAGGGGCATTTGCGTGAAATGCTCCTTTCTGTCTGGATCAAGCCACTTGATATAAATATCTATAGGTCTATATATATTTACTCTTTCATGCAATGACCCGCTTGCAGACAGTCCAGCAACGCCGCTGCGCTGGACCTGCCTCCCTCCGGCCCTAAACCGCCATCCCAACCACCATGGAAGCCACTGTCATCGATGCTGTGATATCCAGCGCTCCCACTGGCACTTATGGCTCGTGGGCCAGCGTGGCCGTCATCGCCGCCCTGGCCGTGGCGGTGGTAGGCGGTGCCCTCGTGACCGTCCGCTTGGTCACCCGGGTGGTCGACCGCATCGCTGACAGCAAGCAGCGGTTGAGCACCTACGAGTGCGGCGAGGCGCCGGTCGGCTCGGCCTGGTTCCGCTTCAACAACCGCTTCACCGTCGTCGCCCTGACCTTCCTCATCTTCGACGTCGAACTGGCCCTGCTGTGGCCGATCCTGCCGCGCTGCCTCGACTGGATCGGCAAGGGCGACGTGCTTGCCGTGTTCGTCGAGATCACCGCCTTCGTCGCCACCCTGGCCATCGGCCTGATGTGGGTCGCGGCCGGTGGCGGCTTCGTGTGGGACCGGAAGGTCAGCGATGAGTGATCTGGCCAAACCAGGCAATGCCGCAGACGAGCAGATCATCACGACTGCGGTGGATGAGTTCCTCGCCTGGGGCAAGGAAAACTCCCTCTTCTACTTGCTCTTCGCCACCGCCTGCTGCGGCATCGAACTGATGCAGACCGGCGGCCCGCGCTACGACGTCGACCGCCTGGGCATGATCCCGCGCGCCACCCCGCGCCAGGCCGACCTGATGATCGTCGCCGGCACCATCACCCACAAGATGGCCAGCCGGGTGCGTACGCTGTGGGAGCAGATGACCGAGCCGCGCTGGGTGGTGTCGATGGGCAGCTGCGCCAACAGCGGCGGACCGTTCAGCAAGTACAGCTATTCGGTGCTCAACGGCGTCGACAAGTACGTCCCGGTCGACGTCTACATCCCGGGCTGCCCGCCACGGCCGGAGGCGCTGATCGACGGCGTCATGGCGCTGCGCGAGCGGGTCAGGAAGTACCGGACATTGGGAGTCAGGGACAGGGATCCGCATGTCGTGCAAGGCAGCGATTGCGCCTTCGGTTCGCATCCGGGCAAACCGGCATGAGCGCGCTCGACTTCGCCGCCATCGCCGCGCTGATCCCCGGCACCGAGTCCCGGACCAGCGACAACGGCCAGCCCTGGCTGCTGGTGCCTGCCGCCGAGCTGCCGCGCGTTGCCAGCCTGCTGCGTGATGATCCGGCCCTGCGCTTCGATTCCCTGGCCGACCTCACCGGCTGGGACCTGTCGAAATATCCGGCGACGCCGCCGTCCACCGACATCGCCGTCGTCTACTACCTGCACAGCCTGAGCCACCGCCACCACCTGACGCTCAAGGTCATGGCGCCACGCGATGCCTGCACCGTGCCCAGCGTCGGCGGCATCTGGCCGGTGGCCATCTACTTCGAACGCGAGGTCTTCGACCTGCTCGGCGTGCAGTTCGCCGGCCATCCGTCGCTAAAGCGCATCATGTGCCCGGACGACTGGATCGGCCACCCGTTGCGCAAGGACTACGTCTACCCGGCCTCCTACAACGCCGTGCCGTGCCTGCGCGAAGGCCAGAAGTTCGAAACCCCACCGGCGCGCGGCGGTGCGGCATGACGCCTGACATCGCCATCGAGACGCTGGGTGGCGAGCGCATGCGCCTGAACATGGGGCCGCACCATCCGGCGACCCACGGCGTGCTGCGCCTGATCGTCGAGACCGATGGCGAGGTGGTGGCCAACTGCACGCCCGACCACGGCTATCTGCACCGCTCGATCGAGAAGATCGGCGAGTGCGTCGAATGGCCGATGTTCGTGCCGTACACCGACCGCGTCGACTACGTCTGCGCGATGAATGCCAACCTCGCCTACTGCGTCGCGGTCGAGAAGCTGCTCAACACCGACAAGACCACCGCGGTGCAGGTGCCGCTGCGCGCCGAGTGCATCCGCGTCATCGTCGCCGAGCTGAACCGCATCTCCTCGCACCTGGTCGCGGTCGGCGCCATGGCCATGGACCTCGGCGCCTACACCCCCTTCCTGCACGGCATCGCGCAGCGCGAGGGCGTGAACGACATCTTCGAGAAGCTGTGCGGCCAGCGCCTGACCTACAACTACATCACCATCGGCGGCGTCGGCTTCGACCTGCACGACACGGCGGTCGAGGAGATCACCGCGTTCCTGGCGGTGTTCGAGCGCGAGATGCTGCGCTTCAACCAGCTGCTCACCGGCAACACCATCTTCCGCGACCGCTGCGCCGGCGTCGCCGTGGTCAGCGCCGCCGACGCGGTCGCCTACGGCCTGGTCGGCCCGAACCTGCGCGGCAGCGGGGTCGACTGGGACCTGCGCCGCGATGAGCCCTACGGCCTCTACGGCCAGCTCGGCGTACGTGTGCCGGTCGGTCAGGGCTATGCCGGCCGCACCGGCCGGGTCGGCGACAGCTACGACCGCTACATCGTCCGCCTGCTCGAGATCCAGGAGTCGGTGCGGCTGGTGCGCGAAGCGCTCAAGCTGCTGCCGCCCAAGGCCGAGAAGGAGAGCGATCCGGTCGGAGGCTTCCAGGCCGAGGTCGCCAAGCAACTGCGCAAGCCGCCCAAGGGCGAAGTGCGCTGCCGCACCGAGGCGCCGCGCGGCGAGATGGGCTACGTCATCGTCAGCGATGGCACCAAAGTGCCCTACCGCGTGCGCTGCCGCACCGGCTCGTTCACCGCCTGCGGCATCTTCAACAAGCTGATGAAGGGCATCTTCATCGGCGACGTGGTGACGGTGATCGGCAGCTTCGACATCGTGGTGCCGGAGATCGACCGGTGATTCACCTTTTGCCACAGAGGCACAAAGTTCCACAGAGGGCCACAGAGCCGAGGCATGACAGCTCTGACTTCTCCTCCGTGGCCCTCCGTGAATCTCTGTGCCTCCGTGGCCTGCGGAAATCGCAATGAATCTGGGCCCCGCCGTCGATGCCCTGGCCGTGTGGCTGTCCGGACCTGATCCGGCGTGGTGGGCAGTGGCGATCAGTGTCGTCGCCATCTGGGTCCTGCCGGTCGCCGCGGTGGTGCTGCCCATCGCCGGACTCGGCCAGATCATCGAACGCAAGGTGGCGGCGGCGATGCAGCGCCGTCACGGTCCCAACACCGTCGGTCTCGACGGCGTGCTGCGCCTGGTCGTGCGCCTTTCGCTGCCCTTCCTCGGCCGCGCCAGCCAGGACCGCCTGATCGCGCGCCTGAGCGCCCTGCCCGGCATGGCCCTGGCCCGCACCCTCGGCCTCGGCCAGCTCGCAGCCGACGGGGTGAAGATGCTCGGCAAGGAGGACTTCGTCCCGGCCGGCGCCGATGGCGTGGTCTTCCGCCTGGCGCCGTATCTCGCGCTGATGGGCGCCTTCCTGCCCTTCGCCGCCATCCCCTTCGCCCAGAACGTGGTCGCGCTGGAGGTGCCGGTCGGCTCGCTCTACGCTGCCGCGGTCGGCGGCATCACCGTCATGGCCCTGCTCATGGCCGGCTGGGGCAGCGGCAATAAATTCTCGCTGCTCGGCGGCATGCGCGCCGTGGCCCAGGTCGTGTCGTACGAGATCCCGGTCGGCCTGGCCATCGCCGGTGTGGTGCTGTGGTGCGGGACGATGGACCTGCACCGCATCGTCGCCCATCAGTACAACGCGGAGTGGTACAGCTTCCTCGGCTGGAACATCTTCCAGAGCCCGTTCCTGTTCCTGCTCGCCTGCATCCTGTTCTTCGCCGGCCTGGCCGAGTGCCAGCGCACGCCATTCGACATGGCCGAGGCCGAGAGCGAACTGGTCAGCGGCTTCAACACCGAGTACTCGGGCCTGCGCTGGGGCATGTTCGCCATGGCCGAGTACAGCGAGATGTGCCTGGTCGGCGCCATCCTCGCCACCCTGTTCCTCGGCGGCTACCAGTCGCCGATCGGCGAGAACTGGATCATCACCCTGCCGGTGTGGCTGGAGACCATCATCCACGTCGGCATCCTGTTGGCGAAGTTCACCGCCGTGCTCGTAGTCATGGTGTGGATCCGCTGGACCCTGCCGCGCTTCCGCGTCGACCAGGTGATGCGCCTGTGCTGGCTGACGCTGGTTCCGCTGTGCCTGGTCGCGCTGTTCGGACTGGCGGTGCCGGCAGCGTGGTTGATGGTGCAGCCTACGGCCGCCTGCCGGGCATGCTGCATCTCAGGCTGGGCATCCTCGGCCATGCCCTGGCCTGGATCGTGCCGCTGGCCATCGCCGCCGTGCTGGTGGTCCTGGCGCGGCGCAAGTACGGCCAGCAGCACCCGGCGCTCAAGCAACTGACGGGGGCCGCATGATCCTCGCCTGGGTCAACGGCATCTACGAGGGTGTGACCTCGTTCCTGGTCGGCATGCGCACGACGGCGCGCTTCTTCGGCGAGAACGTGCGCAATCGCGGCGGCGCCACCGCGGTCACCCGGCAGT
>JAIFKN010000109.1 GCA_020049615.1 bacterium
CCAGGCCGCCACCATCGACACCCGTCTGCGCCTGTGGGATCTGCTCGACGGCCGGCTGCTGTGGATGGAGGAGGGCGTCCTGCCCAGGCCAAACGACTATGTCAAACCCACCGTGGCCCTCGGCGCCACGGTGGTGATGGCCATGCGCCGCGATGGCGTGCGGGTATTCGATCGCGCCAGCGGACGCCTGCTCTGGCAAGGTGTGGCCCACGGCCAGCCTCCCATTTCCGACGGCCGGACCGTGATCCTCAGCCGCAGCGGCACGCAATCCGTGCTGCTCGATGCTCGTGACGGTTCGCACCTCCTCGACCTGCCCGAAGCCGATTACCGCTACAGTTGCCGCTTCCTGCCAGACCGAAGGCCGCCTGCGGGTGGCCGCGCCCACGGACGGTCGCTGGCGCCTGTCGGAGGAGTTCGCTGCGCCACCCGTCGGACCGGAGGAGCATCGGAGCTTCCTGCTGCCTGGCCCCGACGGCAAGCCGCGCCTGCTCATCGTCCACCTGCGCACGTACAGCGAGGCAGAGAACGCTGCGATCGAGCGGGCCGAGGAAGCCGGCGAGCTGAGACCGCCGCGGGACGCCGTCTGCCGCTGGTGGACCCTGCCGCCACAGGCCGCCCCCGAGCGCGAGGCGCTGGTGCGCAGCCTGGGCCGGCTGCCGGACTGCGTGCTGCCGGACGGCACCCTATTGACCAGGCCGCGCGACAACTGGAGCGAGCGCGATATGCGGATCGCCCCACCCGGCACCGCCGCCCGGCTGCGGCCGGGCTCGCCGGAGAAGGCCGACCTGCTGGTCGGCGGACGACGGGGACGCCGGGTGCTGCTCGCCAGCGGGACCGTCGCCTCGGTCGAGGACGCCGACCATGGTGACAACCCGCTGATGCAGTTGCGCGGGCCGGCCGCCCCGCCCGCCGCCATGTCGTTGATCCGCTCCAGCGACGGCCGGCGCATGGCCGCCTCGACCACTGTTGGGGTGGCGGTGTGGGACCTCGCGCTGCTGCGCCTCGACCGTTTCATCCCCGCTCAGGGCGCTATCCTGGACCACCTCGCCCCCGGCCCGCTGCCCGGACTCGCCGCCGGCATGCAGTACATCTACGGCTGGGAGGATACCTTGCGCGCCCCCTACCACCTCGTCGACCTCGACGGAACGCGGCCCTGGGCCGATGGTCTGACCGCCCAGAAACCCGGGTTCTCGGCCTCCCCCGACGGCCGTCGCCTCGCCCGCCTGGTTCCCGGCCATCTCGAGGTGCGCGACGCCGCCACCGGCGCCGTGTTGCAGCGCCTCGCGCTCGCCCCGCCGTACGATGCGCTCGGCGACGGCCTGCTGGCCTGGACAGCGCAAGGCGACCTGCTGGCCAGCCGCAGCGCCACCTATGAGTACTACATCAACGCTGGCAGGCAGACCTCGGCTCCACGCTGGCGGGCGCTGGTGGTACGTGCCAACGGCCAGGTCGAACGTGCCGAGGGCGAGGGCGAGGCTCCGGCAGCCCTGCCCCTGCTGCCGGGGGCGGCGGCGCCGACGACTGCGGCGGCGCAGCAGAACCTGCCGGCAGCAGTTGGTGCCTGGTATGCCGGCTGCTCCGCCACCATCGGACCCTACGGCGAGGTCGTCCTGGCCCGGCCCAAGAGCCTCCCGGTGCGCCTGCTGGCCAGCGGCGAGGCCTGGGCGGCGTGGAGCGATGACGGGGTGTTCGACGGCTCGCGCTCGGCCGCGCGCCTGCTCGCCGCCAGCCGCGACGGCGTGCGCATGGCCCTCGACGAGGCCGTGCCGCTGGGCTGCCGGCCGGATGAACTGCTGCGGCGGCTCGGCTGCGATGATGTTGAACTCCTCCGCCGCGCCGCCCGCCGCGCCGCGCCGCAGCCGACGACGCGTCCTGACCTGCGCGCCATCGGCCAGCCGGCCCACGACCGGCTCGGCATCGCCGCCAGCGCCACGGCAGGCGGCGCCGATCTCGCCGCGCTCGACGTCTGGGTCGACGGTGTGCCCCAGGCCGGCGCCGCACTGGCCGGCAGGGACGGCAAAGCCGCGCTGGCCGTCGCCCTGCCACCATGGCCGGCAGTGGTCGAGGTCGCGGCCCGCGACACCGCCGGGGCCAGCTCATGGCGCACGCGCCTGCCTGCGTTGCCGGCAGCGATGGCCGAGCCGCGCGTGGTCGGCGCCTGCCTCGGCGTCTCGCGCTACCGCGATCCCGCCCTGGCCCTGCGCTTCGCCGCCAAGGACGCCATCGATGTCGCCCTCGCCCTCGATGCCATGCGGCCGGGCGGGCGCGACGCGCTGGTGCGCGTGTGGACCGACGGGCAGGTGGCCCCTCGCCGAGGTGCGCAGCCATCTGGCGCAAGCCGAACCGCAGGACCTCGTCGTCCTCTATCTCGCCGGCCACGGCCTGTGGCTGCGCCAGCCCCAGCCGATGTGGCACCTGCTGCCGGTCGGCGCCTCGGCCGCCGAACCCGGCGCCGGCGCGATCCCGTGGTCGGCGGTGGTCGAAGCGCTGCAGGGCTGCCGCGCCCTGCGTCGTCTGATCATCCTCGACACCTGCGAATCGGGTGTGCTCGACGATGACGCTCCGACTGGTGCGGGCCTCGCCATCTCAGGTGCCCGCGGTCTGCGCAGCCGTACAAAGTTCACCGCGGCGGGCCTGGCGGCGGAATGGGAGGCGCGCGACCGCGAACGCCTCGTCACCGCCGATCTGGCGCGCACCACCGGGGCGGTGGTGCTGGCCAGCAGCCGCGGCGGCGAACCGAGCTTCGAGAGCGAAGCCGACGCCAACGGCCTGTTCACCCAGGAACTGCTTGCCGCCCTGCACGGCCCAGGCGACGTCGATGGCGACGGCTGGATCACCCCGGGCGAACTCGTCTCGCGCCTGGCGCAGCGCGTCGGCGAGCGCAGCGGCGGACGGCAGCGCCCGACCATCGACCGCGACAACCCGCTGGCGCAGATCCGCCTACCGGTGCTGCCGCCTTCAGCCGGCACGGAAGGCTGGCTTCAGCCGGCCTCGGGCCTTGTCGGGCAGTGCCATTGCCACTCGGTGGACTGAAGTCCACCGTCCGTGCCGGCTGAAGCCGGCGCTACGTTCCCCTTATTCCCTGATCACCTTCACAGTCGTCATCACCACCGGCGTCGTCGGCCGGTCGCGCTCGCCGCGCGGCACGGCGGCGATCGCCGTCGCCACCTCCATGCCGGCCACCACTTCGCCGAAGATGGTGTGCTTGCCGGTCAGATGCGGGGTGTCGCCGAGGTTGATGAAGAACTGCGAGCCGTTGGTGTTCGCCCCGCTGTTGGCCATCGCCAGGACGCCACGCACCGGCTTGCGCGAGGGCGGCAGCTTGTCGTCGTACTTGTAGCCGAGGTCGCGGTAGAACTGCATCAGGGTCAGGGTCTGCAGGCCCGGCAGGATCTGGGCGATGGCGGCGTTGCGCTGATCGGCCGGGGTCTCGGGGCCGATGCCGCGGCCGACGAGCTTGGGACTGATGTACAATTGCACGAACTGGCCGCCCATGTATTCGCACTGCGGGTGCAGCCGATCCCCCTGCAGCGCCGCCTCCTTGTCGAGCCCGAGCGACACGGCGTTGATCTCGTCCTTGAACTGGAAGCCTGGCCCGCCGGTGCCGTCACCCTTGGGATCGCCGCCCTGGATCATGAAGCCGGGGACGACGCGGTGGAAGGTCAGCCCGTCGTAGAACGGCCGCGTCACCTGCTGCCCGGTCGCCGGGTCGGTGAAGGCGCGCTTGCCCTCGGCCAGCTCGCAGACGTTCTGCACCGTCACCGGGCAGGCGTCGGCGAACAGCCGGCAGCGGATCACGCCCTGGGCTGTGGTGATCTCGAGAAAGGTCTCTCCGGCACCGAGAAGGGCAGGAACAAGCAGCAGCATGGCGAGCAGGTGGCGCATGGCTCCGGTTTGGCCTCCCGTGGCCCGGGGTCAACCCTCGTCCAGGCAAGGGGTTGGCATCCTCCTCCGGGAAGATGCAAAAAGGGAGAACGCTTGACCTCCCCCGGGGCCACTTGGTAGGACGCTTCTCCGCCCACGGACCCCCTGCCCCATGGCCAAGAACCTCGTCATCGTCGAAAGCCCTGCAAAAGCCAAGACGATCAACAAATATCTCGGCCGCGACTACCTCGTGAAGTCGTCGTACGGGCATGTCCGCGACCTGCCCACCGGCGGCGACGAGACCGACCCGGCCGACCGCCTGAAGAAGGCCAACGAGGCCCGGGCCAAGGGCGTCAAGGTGACCGCGGCGCAGAAGGCCAAGAAGAAGCAGGCCGCCCTGATCCGCCGCATGGGCGTCGATCCCGAGCACGGCTGGGCTGCCACCTACGAGATCGTCCCGGGCAAGGAGAAGGTGATCAAAGAGCTGCAGGAGGCGGCCGAGAAGGCCGACAAGGTGTGGCTCGCCTCCGATCTCGACCGCGAAGGAGAGGCCATCGCCTGGCACCTCAAGGAATGTATCGGCGGCCCCGAGTCGCGCTTCGCCCGCGTCACCTTCAACGAGATCACCAAGGACGCCATCCAGGAGGCCTTCGAGCACCCCGGACAGGTCAACGAGAACCGCGTCCAGGCGCAGCAGGCCCGGCGCTTCCTCGACCGCGTGGTCGGCTTCCAGGTCAGCCCCCTGCTGTGGGCCAAGGTCGCGCGCGGCCTGTCCGCTGGCCGGGTGCAGAGCGTGGCGGTGCGTCTGATCGTCGAGCGCGAGCGCGAGATCAAGGCGTTCAAGCCAGACGAGTTCTGGGAACTGCACGCCGATCTGGAAGCCAAGGCCCCGCTGCGCGCCCAGGTCATGCGCCGCGCCGGCGTCAAGTTCGAACCGAAGTCGAAGGGCGAGATCGACAGCGCGCTGCAGGCGCTCAATGGCGCGGCCTACCGCGTCGCCAACTCCGAGCGCAAGCCGCAGCGCTCGTTCCCCTCGGCGCCGTTCATCACCTCGACGCTGCAGGCCGCCGCCTCGATCCGCCTCGGCTTCTCGGTCAAGAAGACGATGACCATGGCGCAGCGCCTCTACGAGGCCGGCCACATCACCTACATGCGTACCGACAGCGTGAACCTGTCGGCCCAGGCGGTGATCGCGGTGCGCGACCTGATCGGCTCGCGCTTCGGCGCGGCCTACCTGCCGGAGAAGCCTGTATTCTACAAGTCGAAGGCCGGGGCGCAGGAGGCGCACGAGGCGATCCGCCCGACCGACGCCAACCTGTCCTCACAGCAGATCGAGGCCGAGTCCGATGCGCTGCGTCTGTACGACCTGATCTGGCGCCAGTTCGTCGCCTGCCAGATGCCGCCGGCCGAGTTCGACACCACCACGGTGACCATCAGTGCCGCCGACTGCGAACTGGCCGCGCGCGGACGCGTGCTGCGCTTCGACGGGTTCTTCAAGGTGCAGCCACCGGCCAAGAGCGACGATGTGGTGCTGCCGGATCTGGCAGTCGGCGACGTGCTGAAGCTGGTCAAGCTCGACCCGACCCAGCACTTCACCAAGCCGCCGGCGCGCTATTCGGAAGCCTCGCTGGTGAAGGAGATGGAGAAGCGCGGCATCGGCCGGCCCAGCACCTACGCCGCGATCATCTCGACCGTGCAGGACCGCGGCTACGCCCGCCTCGACGCCAAGCGCTTCCGCGCCGAGAAGCTCGGGGAGATCGTCACCGAACGCCTGGTCGCCGCCTTCCCCGACCTGCTCGACTTCGGCTTCACCGCCGGCATGGAGGAGGACCTCGACGAGATCGCCGAAGCCAAGGCCGAATACCCTCGACGGCTTCTACAAGCCGTTCAAGGCGCGCCTGCTGGAGGTCGAGAAGAGCCTCGACGCGGTGCAGCCGGTGCCGACGCCGATCTGCTGCCCCGATTGCCAGCGCCCGATGGCGATCAAGTTCGCCCGCACCGGCGTATTCCTCTCCTGCAGCGGCTACGGCCTGCCGCCCAAGGAGCGCTGCGCCAAGACCCTCAACCTGGTGCCCGGCGCCGAATCCGAGGCGGCCAAGCCGGCCGAGGAGACCGAAGGCGAGGAGGCGCAGGCCAGCGACGCCGAGGTCGCCCAGCTGCAGGCGCAGCGCCGCTGCCCGCTCTGCGGCACGGCGATGGATGCCTGGCTGCTCGACGAGAAGCGCCGCCTGCACATCTGCGGCAACAGCCCGAACTGCCTCGGCGTCTCGGTCGAGGAGGGCGCGTTCAAGATCAAGGGCTACGACGGCCCGTCGATCCCCTGCGACAAGTGCGGCAAGCCGATGCAGCTGAAGACCGGACGATTCGGCAAGTACTTCGGCTGCACCGGCTGGCCCGACTGCAGCAACACGCGCAAGCTGCTGCGCAACGGCCAGGCCGCGCCGCCCAAGATCCCGCCGGTGCCGATGCCCGAGCTGAAGTGCAGCAAGGCGGACGACACCTTCGTCCTGCGCGACGGCGGCAACGGCCTGTTCCTCTCGGCCAAGACCTACCCCAAGGTGCGCGAGACGAGGAACCCCACGGTCGAGGATCTGCAGCGCCACCGCGCTGAGCTGCCCGAGAAGTACGTCTACCTCGCCGACGCTCCGGCCCGCGACCCCAGGAACCGCGTGGTCAACGTGCGCTTTGCGCGCAAGGAGCGCGAGCACTACGTCGCCAGCGAGACCGCCGAGGGCAAGCCGAGCGGCTGGAGCGCGCACTTCGTCGATGGGAAGTGGGTCGTCGACGCCTGACCAGCAGCGACCTCACCAGATCGCCACGAGCCCCTTCGGCTGCATGCCGACAGCCTCCAGTTCGCGCCAGCGGGTCTCGTTCACACCGACGATCGGCACACCCTTGTCGATGGTCTCGCGCTGGATCACCTGCGGATCATTCATTTCCGGCTGACCGAAGTTGAAGCCGTGCAGGCCTGGCAAGGCGGTGGCCTGCCCGAGATAATGGCCGGTACGGCCGCAGGCGTGGATCGCCCCGCCGCCGCAACGGCGCAGCAGGCGGCCGTCGTACGGCGCGATCAGGTCGCGGAACATGCGCGGGCTGAGGTTCATCGCCGAGTCGTCGCGCAGCATGATGTGCCCACGATGCAGCAGGCCCCAGTGGGCGCAGAAACCCGGGTCGCGATCCGGGACGATGGCATCCCAGTCGGTCATCACACGTTCATAGGTCGAGGTGATCAGGTCGAGCAAGGCGTGCGTGAGCTCAAGCTCGTCGGTGAAGGCGGTGAAGCACTCGGAGCCCCAGGCCATCTCCAGCACATCCATCGGTCCCTGCAGGTCAGGATGGTAGATGTGGATGTGACGGGCCAGCTTCGGGCGCGGGGAGATGCAGGCGACGAAGGCCCGGCCCAGGTCGCGCACCAGGGGCCATAGCCCGACATCCAGCGATGGCGCCCCGGCCTCGGCCAGCGGGCGCATCGCCGCAGCGCCCAGCGCAAGCGTGCCGGGCAGGGTGTCCATGGCGCGATCCATCTTCACCACCGGCACCCCGAACAGCGACGGCAGGATGCCGGTGCCGTAATCAGCCCGTACGCACAGCAGACCGCCACCACCACCGGCGAGCTGGCCGCTGCACATGGCGAACTGCCGGAGCAGCATGCTGCGCGGATCGTCGATGGCGTCGTCGATCGGGACGGTCGGCCAAGCCAGCCGCGGCGGCGCCGGACGCGCCCGGCGCGGACGGAACACCGGCGTCGGGCAGGAGCCCTCGGCAAAGGCCTTCCACTCGCCAAGCAGACGGTCCTCGTCGGCGGCATCGATGCGCGCCTCGAGGTCGTCCAGCCACGGAGCAAGGTCGCGGGCCAGGGCGGCGGGATCGACACGCTGGGTGAGATTGACCGGGTCCATGTTCATTCCCCTTTCTGGGCCTGGGCGGTGAACGCGGCGACCGGTCCGGTGGTGAAGCGCGGCCGCTGCAGCAGCGGCTGCCACGACCCGTCGAAGAAGGCCTTGGTGTCGGAGCGGTGGAACTGCACGGCATAGCCGAGGCGCGGATCGGCGCTGCGGTTCGGGCCGCTGCCATGCACGGAATGGCGGTCGAAGAGGCAGCAGTCGCCGGCCTCCATCTCGACGTCGTCCCACGCCGTCGGCTGTTCGACCAGGGTGCGGTGGCCTGGACACTGCGCCGAGTCCTGCCACGGCACCGCACCGGAGCGGTGCGTGCCTGAGACCAGGCGCAGGCAACCGTTGGCGACGGTGCAGGGGACGAGGGCGAACCAGCAGTTGAGCCCCGGGCCGTCGAACGGGGTGTACTGCCCGTCCTGGTGGAAGGTGAACTCGCCCTGGCCCGGCCCCTTCACCGCGGTGAAGGGCATGTACAGGTGCGCCATCCCGGCCATGGCCTGGCCGGCGAGTTGCGCGAGCTGTGGGCTGGCGACCAGACGGTGGATCGGGCTGCCGGCGAGGTACTCGGAACTCTGCGCCAGGCAGGAGTCCGCCATGTTGCGCGCCGCCAGCACCGCGCGCACGTCGGTGGCGATCGCCGCGGCGGTGATGCGGTCGAGCAGGCCGCGCGCCAGCACCCAGCCGCGCTCGCGGTAGAGGGCGAGTTCGCGGTCGCTCAGGGCATTGCGGACGACAACATCGGCAAGGGGCTGGGGCTGCACTGGCTGGTCTCCTATGCTCTGACCATACTCCGTCTAATGATGCATTTCCATGGCACCATCGATCATATCTGGTACTTTTCGCTCATGTCCGACCGGTCCGGATCCTTGACCTTCCTGCACGGCGCGAACCGCCCGCTGTGCGACGCGACGCTGGACAAGCGGTTCCACGGTTACCGCACCATGCAGTTCATGGAGCGCGGCGCGATCCTCATCGCCTATGGAGCGGTTGAGCACCGGCTGGAGGGCCGCTGGGCGTGGCCGCACTTCCCCGGCCCACGCATCCGCCTGCGGCCGGTCACGCCGACATGGCACCACCGCTATATCGCGGTCAGCGGCCCACTCAGCGAATCCTGGGCCGCCGAAGGCCTCTGGCCTACCAGCCCCCAGCCGGTGCCCGCAGACCTCGACCTCGGGGCCGAGTTCGACGCCTGCCTGCGCCTGTTCCTGGAACCCGGCCGGACCAGCCGGCGGCGGGCGGTCAACCGCCTGGAGGAGATCCTTCTCCTGCTGCAGGCCGCCCGTGGATCCGGTACCGAGGCGCCCTGGCTCGCCCGTGCCCGCACGCTGCTGGCCGATCAGACCTCCTTCCACGCCGAGGTGGCCGACATCGCCCGCGCCTGCGGCATGGCCACCAGCACCTTCCGCCGCCGCTTCACCGCCGCCGCCGGCATGAGCCCGCAGGCCTGGGCGATGGCCAGCCGCATGGCGCGGGCGCGCGACCTGCTCGCCGGATCG
>JAIFKN010000126.1 GCA_020049615.1 bacterium
CCGACCTTGCTGCCGAAGAGGTGCTGCAGGTTCTCCTCGAGCTCCCTGATGTGCGGCGGCTTGGCCGCCGGGCCAGCGGCAGAGGGCTCCGGCGCCTTCACCAGGCGCTCGACGTCACGCACGCTCAGGCCGTGGGCGATGGCATGGCGGGCGAGGTCGGTCAGCCGGGCGCGGTCGGCGACCGCGAGCAGGGCGCGGGCGTGGCCGGCGCTCAGCTCGCCCGCGGCGACCAAGCGCTGCACCTCCTCGGGCAGGGCGAGCAGGCGCAGGGCGTTGCTGATCGTCGCCCGCTCCTTGTTCAGCCGCGTCGCCAGGGCCTCGTGGGTCAGGCCGTGCTCGTCGATCAGCGCCTGGTAGGCGCGGGCCAGCTCCATGGCGTTGAGGTCGGCGCGCTGGATGTTCTCGATCAGGCGGAGTTCCGCCTGGTGCTGGGGGTCGCTCTCCTCGCGCACGACGACCGGCACCTTGGCCAGGCCCGCCAGCTTGGCGGCGCGCCAACGGCGCTCACCCGAGAGGATCTCGAAGCCGACCTCGCGGCGCAGCACCACGATCGGCTGCAGCAAGCCGTGCTGCCTGATGCTGTCTGCCAGCTCACGCAGGGCGGCCTCGTCGAAGTCGGTGCGCGGGTTGGCCTTGGGCGGGGTGATCAGGCCGAGCTCGACCTCGAGGTAGCCCTTGCCCCCCTCGCGACGCGGGGTGCGGGCGAAGACGTCCTGCAGGCTGCGGCCGAGGGTGTTGTCGGCGAGGCTCATCGGGGCTCCGGACTGGCTGCTGGCCGCTGGCTGCTGGCCGCTGGCCGCTGGCCGCTGAGACCCAGGCGCTGCAGCAGCTCCTTGGTCGCTGCCAGGTAGGCCAGGGCTGCGGGCGACAGCGGGTCGTGATCGACCAGGGCGCGGGCGTGGCTGGGGGCGGCAGCGGCGCTCTCGTCGCGAGGGATGGCCGCTGCAAAGACACTGTCGCCGAAGTGCCGCCGGACCTCGCTCGCAACCCCATGCGATAACGGTGATCCTGGCGTCGCCATGGTCAGCAGGATGCCGCACAGGGTGAGCTGCAGTTCGTGGTCCTGGCGCAGACCGTCGACGTGGGCGAGCAGCTGGCTGAGACCTTCGAGGGCGAAGTATTCGCTCTGCAATGGCACCAGCAGATGGGTCGCAGCCAGCAAGGCATTGGTGGGCAGGCAGGTCAGGTTGGGCGGGCAGTCGACAATGATGAGGTCGAAATGGACCCGATGTGACTTCAGCCGATCGCGCAGCGCCAACGAGCCGCCCACCTCACCAGCCAGCCGTCGTTCCTGGTCTGCGAGATCCGCACCGGATGGGACCAAACTGACCCCTTCGGCAGAGGTGCCGACAGCCTCTGCGCCACTGTAAATCGAGTGCTCAAAGGGCGTTTTGTTGAGGGCGCTACTCGCATTGGCCTGCGGGTCGTTGTCGACCACCAAGACTTTCTTGCCTGCCAGTCCCGCATACGCAGCCAAATTCACGACGGTCGTGGTCTTGCCAACGCCACCCTTCTGGTTCGAAACGACAACAACGGGAGCGAGTTGTTCCACGTGGAACAGCGTTATGAGAGGCGGACACGAAAGGCAAGATCGGGAGATACAGACAGAGCACCAGAGATGCTCTGGTGCTCTGCGCACGAGCCTGCGGGTTGTTCCACGTGGAACCTACAGCCGACGATAGCAGACCGATGTTGCGACCGTCAGCCCTGTACGATCGATCTCGGCTACAGCCTCCAGGAAGTCACCTCCGCGTGCGGGATGCGTCACCAGTTCGATCGATGCCTGCTTCTGCTCGTCCGTCTCACCTTGATAGATGGAGCGAATCGAGATATTACGAGCACTGAGGATCTGGGTGATGCCGGCCAGGATGCCCGGCTTGTCGGGTGTGACGAAACGGGCGTAGCTGGCGGTCCGCTCGTCGGCCTCGGCGAGGAAGTGGGGCGGCTTGGGCTGGTGGACGAAGCCAAATGAGCCAAACGTCTGCTCGGCACGGCCCAGGGCGACGTCGATGACATCCGATAACACGGCGCTGGCGGTTGGCAGTGCTCCAGCACCCTGACCCGTAAACAATTGTGGTCCCGCAGAAGAACCGATTACGTAGACGCCGTTGTAGTTCAAATGAACCGCTGCGAGGGGGTGATCGAGCGGCACCAGCGTCGGAGCAACGTGCAGTTCCAGACCCTCGTCACGCTGAGTTGCCATGGCCAACAGCTTGATCCGGCTCTTCAGCCGGGCGGCAGAGGCCATGTCCTGAGCGGTGACGTTCTGGATGCCCTCGATGCGCAGGGCGGTCAGCGGCACGCGGATGCCGAAGGCGATGCGCGAGAGGATGGCCAGCTTGTGGGCGGTGTCGGTGCCGTTGACGTCGAGGGTCGGGTCAGCCTCGGCGTAGCCCAGGCGCTGGGCCTCGGCCAGGGCCTGGTGGTAGCTCCACTGCTTCTGCTCCATCATGGTGAGGATGAAGTTGGTGGTCCCATTGAGGATGCCGGTGATCGACTCGATGCGGTTGGCGGCCAGCCCATCACGCAGGGCGCCGATGATCGGGATGCCGCCAGCGACCGCCGCCTCGAAGGCGATGGCCACGCCCTTGGCCTTGGCCGCGGCGAAGAGTTCGTCGCCATGCGAGGCGATCAGCGCCTTGTTGGAGGTGACGACGTGCTTGCCGGCCGCCAGGCAGGCGAGAGCCAGATCCTTGGCGAAGGTGGTGCCGCCGACCAGCAGCAGAGCGATGCGGATCTGCGGATCCTCCGTCAGCAGGCCGATGTCGCTGCCGAGCTTGGCGCCGAGCACATCGGTGGTTTTGTAGGGGGGCAGCGAGATGACCGCGCGCAACTCAAGGTCGACACCGGTTCGGGCCGCGATAGTCGCGCGATCACGCTGCAACACCTCGATGACGCCGCCTCCGACCACGCCGAATCCGATGATGCCGATGCCGACTGATACCATGATGCCTCCGTGCGGGGCGGGATACTGGGGGGGAGAGGCGGGGGCTCAATCGTCAAGATGGACCCGCTGATCGCTATTTGCTGGCTGCTGGCTGCTGGCTGCTGGCTGCTGGCTGCTGGCCGCTGGCTGCTGGCCGCTGGCCGCTGGCCGCTGGCCGCTGGCCGCTGGCCGCTGGCCGCTGGTCGCTGGTCGCTGGTAGATATGAGGTCGCTCGACACTAGCGAACCAGTTCCTTCTGACCTCGGCCTTTGACGGGGATATTTATCGCTGCTACATCAACTTTACTTTATCCTGAATTTACAACGACATACATGCTGCCTTTGGGTGCCGAATACCAGCAGCCAGCGACCACCCAGCCAGCGGCAGCAGCCAGCGACCAGCATCAATCCGTCCCCCTCACCTAAGCTCCGTCAGACGCCCTTTCCCACCCCGTCCAATCCTGTCAGTCCCTGTGGATAACCCGCCGCCACCAGCTTCGACACTGTCCGCCCTGGTCGTCATCCCCTACCCTCGCGACACCCATCCACGATCCCTCCGACAGGTCCAGGTTGCGTCCGGCTAAGGGCTTGTAGGGTTTTCCACCTGTTCAACAACACGGATGGAGGAAGGGGAGGAGACTCTCTATACATATGGAAACCCCTACCTTGCAGCTGCGCGCTGACAGAGAACGCCTCGCGGTTGCCGCAGCCGATGCCGTCGTCCCGACGACCAGCACCAAGCCGATCCAGACCCATCTCCTGCTCGAGGCGAAAGACGGTCGTGTCGAGGTCACCGCCTCCGACTCGCAGGTCGGCATGCGCGCGGTGGTTTCAGGCATAGAAGTGCAGCAGGCCGGCTCCGTCGTCGTCCAGTCGCGCCAGTTGGCGATGATCCTCAAGGAGTCGTCCTCACCTGCTGTCGAAATGCAGGTCATCCCGACTGGCGACTCGGTGCAACTCTCGGTCCGCCTGGCGGACGGCGATTACACCCTGCCGCTGATCCTCGGCGAGACCCTGCCCCCCGTGTCGTTCTTCCCCGCCGAGGCCAAGTCGCTCGGCCTCGCTGGCAAGCGCTTCGAGCACATGCTGCGGCAGACCGCCTTCGCCATGGACAAGGACCGCAGCAGCCCGGTGCTGTCCGGTCTCCTGGTGTCGATCAGCAACGGGGAACTGTGCCTGGCTGCGACCGACGGCAAGGTCCTCGCGGAAGCGGTCGAGAAGGACGAGAGCTTCTCCGCACCCGAGGGCGACACCTTCCAGGCCGTGCTGCCGTTCGGCACCGTCACCCACCTGGTGCGCATCCTCGGCAGCGGCCAGCCCGACCGCGTGCAACTGGCGTTCAATACCTCGGCCAAGCTGGTCTTCGCCCGCCTGCGCCTGAGCGGCGACCTCACCGTCGACCTGACCAGCCGCCTGGTCGAGGGCAGCTTCCCCGCCTATCGCATGGCGATCAGCGGCAGCGGCACCAGCGTGGTCACCTTCGATACGCCCGCTCTGGCCAGCGCCGTGCGCCGCGTCTCGCTGATGATCACCGCCGCCAATCGCGCCGTCGTCCTGCGCCTGGAGAAGGACAAGGCGATGCTCGAGAACCTGCCCGGTGTCGGCGGCAACGCGCGCATCCCGCTGCCCTGCCAGTACGGCGGGAATCCGGTACGACTCGGCGTCAACGCCGCGTACCTCAGCGACGTGCTGCGCATCTACGGCGGCGAGCGTCTCGCCATCGAGCTCGGCCGCGGCCTGATCATGCGCGAACCGGGCGCGACGTACCTGGTGATGCCGATCTCACTGCCGAGCTGAGGCCAGTGACCAGCGGCCAGCGGGCAGACGCCAGCGACCAGCGGCCAGCGGCCAGCGACCAGCAGCCAGGTGCGATCTGGTCCGCCGGCGCCTCCGTCGTCGAAGCGCTCCGCGTCGCCGGCCACCACGCCTGGCTGGTCGGCGGCTGCGTGCGCGACCGTCTGCGACCAGCGCCGAACCCGACGAGGTCGAGCGCCTGTTCCCGCGCACCGTCGCGGTCGGCAAGGCCTTTGGCGTGGTCAAGGTGATCGGCGAGGGGGTCGATGTCGAGGTCGCCTCGCTGCGCGCCGACGACCGCTACATCGACGGCCGCCGGCCGGTCGCGGTGCGCCGCGGCACCCTGCAGGAGGACGCCGAACGCCGCGATCTGACCGTCAATGCGCTGTACGCGGACCCTGATGGTGCGATCACCGATCCGGTGGGTGGCCTCGCTGATCTGCGGGCCCGCATCCTGCGCGGCATCGGCGACCCGGCCGCCCGTCTGGCCGAGGACCGCCTGCGCGTGCTGCGCGTGCTGCGCTTCGCCGCCGTGCTCGATTTCACCATTGATCCGGCGACCGCCGCCGCCGTGCGCGCGACCGCGATCGACGGCGTGGCCCGCGAGCGCGTGCTCGACGAGCTGGGCAAGGCGGCGCATGCCGGGGCCGCCGGCGCCTTCCTGCGCGGCTGCGACGCACACGGCCAGCTCGCCGCGGTGGCGCCGTGCGCCTCGGCGGCGACCTCGGCCACGCTGCTCGACCGCCTCGGTCCGGTCGGCCCCGACCTCGCCCTGGCCGCCTGGCTGCTGCCCGGCGGCAGCGATGCTGCAAACGCATGGATGGCCATGCAACCCGTGGCGGCAGGGGCCCGACGCAGCGTACCGTGGCTCATCGCCACCGCCCCGCGGCTCGCCAGCCTGCCGGTGGCCGAGCGCCGACGTGCCTTGCGGCGTCCGGAGGGGGCCGCCTGCGCCGCCCTGGCCGCGGCCATCGATCCAGCGGGGGCAAGGGATTACGTCGCCTGGTCGGCCCGTGACGCCGAGCCCGAGCCGTGCCCGGTGACGGCCGCCGACCTGCTTGCCGCCGGGGTGCCGCAGGGTCCGGAGCTCGGGCGCCGCCTGCGCCACATCGAGGACGCATGGCTGAGCGGCGCAGCAGCCGACCGTGCGACGCTGCTCGCCCTGGACGGCAAAGCGGGTTGAAAACGAGGCGGCATCGACACCGCCGGCGATGCACGCGTTGACGAATCGGAACTTCCTCTAGGCTCCGCGTCCCGCGTTCCGTCCGCGACGGCGCAGGGACGCGACACCCACTCGATTCACCACCAACCTCCCATCAGGAGCGGAATCATCATGGCTACCAAGCACGTCTACTCGTACGGCGCCGGCAAGGCCGAAGCCAAGGGCAAGGAACTCAGCAAGGACTTCCTCGGCGGCAAGGGCATCGGCCTGATGGAGATGACCTCGATCGGTCTCCCCGTCCCCGCCGGCTTCACCGTCTCGATCCCGACCTGCAAGGAGTACTACGACCTCGGCCGCAAGATGCCCAAGGGCCTCGACAAGGAGGTCGTCGACGCGGTCAAGAAGCTCGAGAAGACCACCGGCAAGAAGCTCGGCGACAACAAGGACCCGCTGCTGGTGTCCGTGCGCTCCGGCGCCGCCCGCTCGATGCCGGGCATGCTCGAGACCATCCTGAACCTCGGCCTCAACGACGTCAGCGTCGAGGGCCTCGCCGCCAAGACCGGCAACGCCCGCTTCGCCTACGACAGCTACCGCCGCTTCATCCAGATGTACTCGACCACCGCCATGGGCCTCTCCAAGGAGCCGATGGAGGAGATGC
>JAIFKN010000177.1 GCA_020049615.1 bacterium
GCCGACCAGGTGCTGTACCTGCTCGGCAATTTCGAACAGGAGTCCGGTGGCTGGGATTCCGCCATCGACCGCTACCGTTCGCTGCTCGGACGCTTCCCCGACAGCGCGCGCGCCCCCGACGCCCAGTTCAAGATCGCGCAGTGCTACGAGGAGATGAAGCGCTTCGACGACGCCTGGGAGTCCTACGTCCGGCTCGCCTACCGCTGGCCGGAGCACGAACTGGTCGCCGACGCCATGGCGCGCATCGGCCTGTTCTACGACGATCGCGGCAAGGCCCTCGCCAAGACCGCGCGCGACGCCTGGCTGAAGGACAATCCCGGCGGCGACCCCCTGCTGGCGCCGCTGCCGCCGGAGGCAGCGACCGAGTTCGGGCAGGCCGCGGCGGTCTATGGCAAGCTGGTCGAGCGCTTCCCCGAGCACCGCATCGCCGACCAGATCCTGCTCGCGCAGGGCAACAGCCTGTACCAGTGCCGCCGCTGGCTCGACGCCCAGCGCGTCTTCGACGGCTTCGTCCTGCGCTTCAGCGGCAGCCCGGCGATGCCCAAGGGCCTGTACTGGGCCGCCTCCTCCGCCCTCGAGGCGGGCGATGCCCGCGGCGCCTTCCTGCGCTTCGGCCGCTTGACCCAGGACTACCCCGAGTCCAGCGAAGCCAAGTTCGCCCGCGGCCGGCTGCTGACCGACAAGCGGCTGCAGAAGGTCAGCCTGGTCGATCCGGACGCCAAGTGACCCCCATCCCCATCGGAGCCCCCATCCCATGATGCAATACCTGATCGACGGCGGCTGGTGCATGTGGCCGATCCTCGGCTGCTCGGTCATCGCCCTCGGCATCTACCTGGAACGCCGCGAGGCGCTGCGCGAGGCCGAGATCGACACCGACGCCCTGATCGACGACATCAGCGGCCGGGTGCAGGCCGACGACCTCGACGGGGCGGTGGCCGCGGCCGAGGAGGCGCCCGGTCCGGTCGCCGCCACCCTGGCGGTCGGCCTGCGCAAGATGCGCTTCCTCTCCGGGCTGGGCAAGCAGCCCGAGGAGATCGAGGCCGGCGTGACCAAGGCGATGGAGGACCACGGCGCCAGCGTCGTCGACCATCTCGAGCGCAACCTGCCGATGCTCGCGACCATGGCGGCGATGGCGCCGCTGATCGGCATGCTCGGCACGGTGGTCGGCCTGATCGACGCCTTCAGCGCGATCATGCAGGCGGGCAACGTCAGGCCGGACAAGGTCGCGGGCGGCATCTCGGTCGCGCTGCTCACCACCGCCGCCGGCCTGATCGTGGCCGTGCCGGCGACGCTGTTCTACAACACCCTGGTGGCGCGGGTGAACCGCGTGCTGCTGCGGGTGCAGAGCGCCGGCACCGAGCTGGCCGAGGAGCTGGCGGCCATCCGCTCGCGGACCGGCGGATGAGACTGCCGCTGCGGCGGGGACGCATCCTCACCGACTCCAGCCTGGTCAGCATGGGCGACATCGCCTTCCAGCTGATCGTCTTCTTCATGGTGGCGGCGACCTTCGCGCGCTCGATGTCGATGAACGTCGAACTGCCCAGCGGCGACGACGACGCGGTGCAGGACGACGGCAGGTCGATCACCGTGCAGGCGGGCGCCAAGGCCATCGCCGTCAACGAGCAGCCGCTGGAGTTCGCCCAGCTCGAGGGCCGCCTGCGCGAGCTGCTCGCCGGCCGCGCCGAGGGCGCCGAGCGGGTGGTCGTGCTGGTGACCAGCGATGACATCCCCTTCCAGCGCCATGCCTCGGTCATGCACACCATCCGCCGGGCCGGCGGGGTGGTGGCGGTGATGTACGAGGAGGAGCAATGAAGCTGCAGCTCCGCCGCGCCACCCTGCTGCGGGACAGCAGCCTGGTCAGCATGGGAGACATCGCCTTCCAGCTGATCGTCTTCTTCATGGTCACCACCACCTTCATGCGCGACAGCGTGCAGGTCGATCTGCCGCAGCTGCCCAGCAGCGACAAGACCGAGGCGGCGATCAGCGTGGCGGTGGACGAGGACGGCAAGCTGCATCTCGACGGCCAGCCGGTGGACACCGCCGGCTCGCTGGAATCGCAGCTGCGCCAGCTGCTCGAAGGCCGGACCACGCCCGAGGACCGCCAGGTGCGGTTCCGCTGCGATGCCCGCCTGACCCAGAAGGACTACCGCGCCGCCATGGAGGCGGTGAGCAACGCCGGCGGCGTGATCGCCGTGATGCACGACCCAGCAGCAGAAGGCACCCCATGAGCGCAAGCGATTCCACCCACCTCCGCCGCCTGATGCGCTGGATCCTGATCAGCCTCGGGATCCATGCCGCGCTGCTCCTGGTCACCTCGATCGGCTGGCTGATCGGCCTGTTCAGCCCGCCGGCGCCCGCCGAACCCGCCAAACCAGCGCAAGCCGCCGCCCCGGCGGCGAAGCCGCCGGCGACGACGGAGCAGCCCGCACCACCCACCGGAGCCCTGCCACCGGTGCCGAAGGCCACCGACGCCGACGCCGCCTATTTCGGCAAGCCCGAGACCGACCCGAAGAAGCTGCAGGAAGGTCCCGACGCCCGGCCGGACCTCGACGCCCTGAAGTGAGCGCATGACCGCCTCCCCCGACTGGTCGCGCCGGCTGCTCTACGCCGCCCCGGTCCTCGCCTGCGCGGCGTGGATCGCGGCGCGTATCGTGCTTGCCGGCGGCACGCCGCCGCCGACCGGCTGGGTCGCCAGGCTCGTCGCTCCGCCGGCGGCATCCCCCTCGCCCTGGCCTGGTGGCTGCGCCAGTTGCGCCGCTTCCGCGAACGCCGCCGCCCGCAGCCGCACGACCGGCCGGCGCGCATCGCCCGCCGCCTCGACGAGGAGCGGCGCCTGCGCTTCGGACTGATGGGCTCCTATCAGGCCCATGTCATCCTCTTCCTCATCCCCTTCCTCGTCTTCAGCTGTGCGCAGCGCCTCGGCCCGCCGGGCGGCGGCGGCGGCATCGTCGGTGAGAAGCCACAGGAGGAGCAGGTAGAAGTGGTCAAGGTGGTGCGCAAGAAGATGATCGTCAATCCGTTCAGCGCCATCAAGCTGAAGAAGCCCCAGGAGGTCGAGATCGACATCCGCGAGGAGACCAAGCGCCTGGCCACCGCCCAGCAGGCTGGTGGCGATGGCCAGGGCAGCGGCGGCTACGAGGGAGGCGAAGGCGCCGAACTGCAGTTCGCCATCCTCGACCACGGCGCCGGCGGCTGGGACGACGCGATGGCGGTGGCAGCGCCGAACCTGCTGCGCGAGCTGCGCACCAGGCTGTCGGTGCCCACCGCGCGTCGGCCGGTCGCTGTCACCATGGGCGACCTGATGGCGCAGCAGGATGACGCGCAGCAGCCGTCGCTGCTCTACCTCTGCCTCGGCAAGGGCGGGCCGCGTATCGCCGATCGCGAGATCGAATGGCTGCGCCGCTACCTCGTCGAGCTGCACGGTCTGCTCCTCCTCGACGACACCGGCGGCGGTCGTGGCCACGCCGAGAACCTCGCCCGCCGCATCCTTCCCGGGCGGCCGATGGTGCCGATGCCGGCCGACGACGCGCTCTGGCGCATCCGCCAGCCGATGCTGGACAAGGACCGCGCCCTGGCCCGTCATGGCGGCGACCGCGTGCTGGGGGTGCGCGAAGGCCAGCGCTGGGCGCTGATCTACCATCCCGGCGACCTCGTCGACGGCTGGCGTGGCGCCTACGGCTCGCAGTGGCAGGAGATCGCCTACCAGTTCGGCACCAACGTGTTCGACTACGCCACCCGCATGTTCACCCGCCGTCTGCGCGCCCATACTCCCGCGCCATGATCAGCCGCCTCGTCCTGGCCGCCCTCCTCGCCGCCCTGCTGCCGGCGGGCGAACCGCGGCTGGCTCCCGACGCGACCGCTCTCGAGCAGCTGCCGCAGGCTGAGCGCTGGCAGCTGATCGAAGCGCAGGAGGCCTACGGCAAGGACCGCTTCGGCGCTGCAGCCATCGCCTGGGAGAAGTTCGTCCGCCGCTTTCCGGAGAGCCCGATGTGGGCCTGGGCCGGCTGGCGGCGGGCCGAGGCCCTGCGCCAGGATCGCAAACAGGAAGGCGCCATCGCCGCGCTGAAGGAGCTGGTCGAGCTGGCCCCCGACGCGCCCGAGCTGCCCGAGGCGTTGCTGCTGCTCGCCGAGTGCCAGGCCGAGGCCGGCCTGGTCGCCGAGGCCCAGCGCACCGCCAAGGACCTGCTGCAGCGCTTTCCGGCCGTCCCCGCGGCGACGCCGGCCCGGCTGCTGCTCGATGATGCGGTGGTGAACCTGGCCAAGCAGGACGGCCGGCCGGCCGACCGGCTGCGCAGCGAGCGCCTCACCATCCTCGGCCCCCTCGCCGAGCGCATCGATGCCGACCGGCGCAACGCCCGCGCCTACGATCAGGGTCTGCGCCGCCTCGCCGAGCTCGCCTTCGCCGCCGGGGAGCTGCCGCGCGTGGCCGCCCTGGTCCGCATGATCACCGCCTCGCCGCAGGCCAGGGACTATGACGACTTCCGCCGCGACGCCGGTCGCACCCTGATCCAGCGCGCCTGGAGCTCGGGCGCCGATCCGCTCGCCGCCGAGCTGGCGGCCGTGCTGTGGCCGCAGGCGCCGACCCAGACGCTGGAGCGCGGCCGGCTGCGCCTCGACTGGCTGCGCTGGGTGCAGCGCGAGCCGCAGACGGTGGCCAAGGCCCTCGGACTCGAACCCAAGGCGCTCCAGGAGCGCATCCCCGGCGACTTCCTCGAACTCGCCAGCGGAGCCGAGGCGGCGGCGAAGGCCCTCGGCCGCAGCGACGACACGCGCCGGGGCCTCGCGTTCCTCGCCGCCGCCGCCCGCCTGTCCGCCGGCCGCGACGCCGAGGCGGCGGACGGCCTGGTCGCGGCCCTGGGTCGCGCTCCGGGCCGGGGCGACGCCCGTGAATGGTACGAACTGGGCGAACGCGCCGGCATCGAGCCCGGCAAGCTGCTGGCCATCCTCCCCCGCATCGGCGATCCCCGCGAACGCCGCCTCGCCGAGATGGACCTCAAGGGCCAGGCCGCCCGTCGGCAGCGGTCCGGCCCTGAGGCCACGGCCTGGGCGGGCGAGGCGGTGGCGATCGCGGCCGCCTTCGAGAGCGAGGATCCCGAGCGCATCGGGGAGTACATCGATGTGCAGGCCGAACTGCTGCGCCGCGTCCTCAAGCAGCACGACCGCGCGATCGAGGCCTACGCCCGCCTGAACCGCCCGCCTGGCACCGACTTCGCCATCGCCGAGACCCTCTCCGAGAAGGGCGACCACCCCGCGGCCGCGGCCAAGCTCTCCGAGATCGCCGCCATCCACGCCGGCAAGGATGCCGGCGGCGACGCCTCCGTGCGCCTCGGCCGCCTGCTGCACCGCGAACTCAAGGACAAGGCCCGGGCGGTGGCGATCCTGCGTCAGGTCTGCGACGATTACCCCAACACCAAGCACTACTCCGAGGCCCACCGCTACCTGCAGAGTGAACTCGGCGTCACCTACACGGGGGGCGGCGGCAAGCGGAAGCCGTAGCCGCTGCGCCGATCGGCAACCTCCCCGTCGCTGCGCGTCGTGGTCGGCATTTGTCCGACCTCCAGTCTCTGGCCGTGCGCGACATCGTGGGCAACAACCTGCGCCTGAGCTACTTCGAGCCCAGCTCCGAGCAGGCTCCTCCGAGCACGATCTGACGCTACTCCCGCAGCCGCGAATCGATGACGATGGTCACCGGTCCGTCGTTGAGCAGCGACACGGCCATGTCGGCGGCGAAGATGCCGGTCGCCACCGGACGGCCAAGCAGCCGGGACAGCCGCTCGACGAAGGCGAGGTAGAGCCGCTGGGCCTCGTCGGGCTTGGCCGCGCGCAGGAAGTCCGGGCGGTTGCCGTGCGCGGTCGAGGCCAGCAGGGTGAACTGGCTGACCACCAGGGCTTCGCCGGCGATGTCGCCAAGCGCCAGCGACATGCGGCCCTGGACGTCGGGGAAGATGCGGAGCCGGTGGATCTTGCCGACCAGCCAGTCGAGATCGGCCTCGCCATCGCCGGACTCGACGCCGATCAGGATGAGGAATCCGCGGCCGATGCGCCCGCTCTCGCGTCCGTCGACCGCGACCGCGGCCGAGGCGACGCGCTGGACGACCGCACGCATCACTCCCCGCGGAACAGGCGGTCGGCGAAACGCGGATCCAGCTCGGGGATCGCCCGCACGCGTTTGGCCACGGCATCGACATCGTACTGCACGCGACGGAAGTAGACCGCGTCGCCGCTGAACAGGGTGTAGCAGGCGCGCGGATCGCGGTCGCGCGGCTGACCGACCGAACCGACGTTGATCAGGTACTTGCCATCGCTGACGTCGTAGCCGTCGGGGAGTTCGCCGGCGGCAAGGAAGCAGCGGTCGGCGGTGAACACGCCGGGACGGTGGGTATGGCCGACGAAGCACAGGCGCGGGATATGGTCGAATATCTCGTCCATCTTCGCCGGGTCGGCACCTTCCCAAAGGTCGCTTTCCAGCACGTACTCCATCACCGGGTCGCGCGGGCTGCCATGCACCAGGAGGACGTCCTCGATCTCGTGGCGGATGGGCAGGGCCTTGAGCAGATCCTGCACCGCCTTGCGCTTGGTCGACGGCTCGAGGGCCTCGACCTGCTTGCGCGTCCAGTCGATCGCCCGCTTGGCGGCGGCATGGAAGCCGAAGGCGCCATGCAGCACGGCGTGCTCGTGGTTGCCCATGAGGAACAGTTTGCAGCGGGCCGTCACCGCATCGATGCACCACTCGACGTCGGGTCCGTAGCCGATGGCGTCGCCGAGACAGTAGATGCGCTCGACCGTGCCCAGCCGGTCGATGTCGTCGAACACCGCCTGCAGGGCTGAGCGGTTGGCGTGGATGTCGGAGATGAAGGCGATCACGTGGTGTTCCGGCGCGGGACTATGCGCTCCCGGACCCGGCGTCCAGCGGTGGATCCAGGTTCAGGAACTGATCGAACGCTGGCGGTTGGACGTGCGGCGGCGCAGGCGCTCGGTGCTCAGGCGCTTCCACGTCGTCGCCCCCCCGGCCGACGCCCCGCCGATGGCGGCACGGTACACCCCCAGCACGGCCTCGCCGACCAGGCCGATGTCATGCCGGCGGGCTGACGCGAGGGCGGCGGCGGCGCAGGTGGCACGCTGATCGGCGGCGGCAAGCTGCCGGAGGGCCCCGGCCAGGGCGATCGCATCTCCTGGCGGCACCAGCACCCCGGTGCGTCCGTCCTGGATGAGCTCCGGAAGCATGCCGGTGGCCACCCCGACCACAGGACGGCCAGCGGCCAGGGCGTCCACCACATGGCACATCGGCAGATCGCTGGCGGCGAGTTCGACCAGGACGTCGGCCGCAGCCAGTTCGGCACCGGCTGGAACGACCTGCCAGGATTCGGATTCGGCAGACCGGGGACAATCAGCGGACTGGGAGACGACGGCCGAGACGGCCAATCCCGAGGCGCGCAGCTGGGCCAATGCCTCCGACAAGGTACGCGCATCCGCGCGCCGGCGCAGGCGGGCCCCTACCACCAGCGCTCCGTCGACGGCACGGCGCGCTGGCAGCACCGCATCGATCCCGGCCGGCACCACCACCGCCCGATCGCGTGGTACGCGCGGATCGGCCAGCAGGGTCGACCGATGCTCTTCACTGGGCAGCAGCATCGCGGCGATGCCGCCGTCGCGCAGAGCGCGCTGCGTGCCCGGGCTGGACAACGTCACCGGTTCGACCACCAGCTGGGCAGCCAGGCCGCGGGCCAACTCGACCGCCGTGGCGATCGACGCCTCGCCATGCGCGTGGACGAGATCCGCGCCCCAGGCCCCGGCAGCGACCACGGCGGCTCGGCGATCCCGCCGCCACCACGCCCACCACCCCTGCCGGCGACCCAGGCAGGCGTGCCCCTCGACCTGCGTCCGACCGATGACCACCGTCGCGACCGCGTGGCCCTGGCCGGCCAGCCAAGGCAGGAGACTGGCCGGACCGGCGCGCACACCAGACATGGCGGCTGGATCCAGGACGTGGAGGATGCGCAGCGGGATCATGGCTCGTCGCCATCCTCCAAGGCTTTGCCGGGGATGACGTGACCACCGTCCAGCCAGATGCCCAGATCACGGAGCCGGCAACGGGGGGTGCAGAACGGGAATGACGTCGGACGATGCTCTGGATCGCAGGGGACGAGGCGGCCGCAGTTCGGGCAGCGCACCATGAGTGGCTGTGGCACGCCAGGGATGCTGGTGGTCGAATCGCGCATGCCAGCGGCGCCTGCCGCCGCTATTTCACCAGATCGAGATGCAGGACCCGCCAGCCGATCGGCCACTTGGCCCCCTCGAAGCGCATGATGGTGCCGGCATATGGCCCCTGCACCGGCTTGTAAGGCGGGCGGCCGAGATCGACCAGCATGCCGCCCCGACGGCCGCGGAACGGGCGCACCACCACCCGGTCGGGCAGTTCGCCGAGATCCAGGATGCGCCGCGCGATCGGTTCGCCGTCGCGCGGCGGCGTGCCGGTGAGCAGATCGACCAGGACCAGGACATCCTCGTCGGGCAGCCCCAGCTTCTGCACGACCTGGCTGTGCACGACATGCCGCAGTTTGGTCGGCGCGAGGGCCTTCGCCGCCTCGGCACCGCTGCGTCCGGAGGCCAAGGCACGGGCTTTTTCGACGTCGGCGGGCGCCAGCCAGAGGCCGAGTTCATCGTCGAGGCGCAGGCCCTTGAGCTGGGCCAGTTGTGCGGAAAGGGGCTCGAAGGCGATGGTGCGCTCGACACCGAAGGAGGCGTCGGCCAGATCGGTGGCCAGGAGCGGGCCGCTGCTCATCGATTTCGCCGCGGCGAGCCACGCGCGCGCGCGCAGCACATCGCCCAGCAGCGGGTAGCGGTTCTGGTCAGCTTCCGCCGGGGCGGCGTAGCGCTGCAGCGTCTCGCGGGTGGAGCTGCTGAGGTTGAACACGAACACGAGCAGGAGCGTCACCGCCGCGGCAGCTCCGACCCACACCCACCACAGCCGGCGCTCGCGATGGTAGCGTTCGCCCTCGCCGGTGAGGATGGCCGTGTGCGAGGTCGGCCTGACCTCTCCGCCTGCCGATCCCGGGACGGCCGAGCTGCGACTCGTCTTGGCAATGCGTTCGCTCTTGCGCTCCTCGCGTTTGGCGCTCTCCGACTCCGCGGCCTGCTTCTGGATCTCCGCCAGCTGGGCAGCCATCTGCGCCCGTGCCGCCTCCAGCTGCTCGGTCTTGCGTTTCGCCAGGCGCTCGGATTTCGGGGGCTCCGGTGCCGGAGCGGTCGGTGGCTTCGCCGGCAGCACCGTGACGAGGTCCTCCGCCCGCTTCGGCTCCACCACGACGATCTGCTCGGCCTGCGCAAGCTTCTTCGCGGCGGAAACGGCGCTTCCGCTCTCCCGCAACGGCGGCCTCGGCGGCGTTGCAGGGGCGGGGCCAGCGGTTGCGGGCTGGTTCGGAGGCGGAGCCGGTGTGGCGGCTTGCGACACCTGCGAGACGGTGACCTGGGTCGGAGGCGGCTCCTGGATCTTGGTGGCCACGCCATCGGCCTGCAGCACGAACCCATTCTTGCAGCCTTTGCAGCGCACGGCCTTCCCGACCAGCACGGGGCGAGCCGGGTAGCTCATGCCGCACCAAGGGCAGGGGAACGTGTCTGGCAGACCGCTCATACGCCGGAGGGTCCGCGGACGTTGCCGTGTCCGCAAGGGGTTGCGTGCTTGTCCGCCATCCGGTGTCGCATAACCCTATGCATATGCGCCGGGGCTTCACCCTGATCGAACTGCTGGTCGCCAGCGGGGTATTCCTGTTCGGCTTCACCGCCGCCCTGGGCCTGTTCCTCATCGGCACCCGCGCCCGCGCCCAGGCCGACGGCATGCTGCGCCTGAGCCTGGCCGCCAGTTCGATCGTGGAGGAGATCCGGCTGGAGGCGGGGCGGGAGCCGGTTAGCGGCACCAAGCCCCCCTATGCCCCCGTCGACTACGTCGGCGACGGTTTCGCCGCCGTTGCGACGACCGACGAGGCCCTCAAGGGCGAGGATGCAATCCTCTTTCCATATCCGCCCCAGCCCGGGATCTGGTACCGGGTCATCCATGTCACTGATGAAAAGGGCGATCCGGCGGACAGCCTCGCCACCGCCCTGCGCGTCGCTCTCCTGGTGGTGTGGAATCCGCTGCCTGATCCGAACCTGCCGGCGAAAGAGTTGGCCCGCCGTCAGCGGCAGGATCCGCCTGACGACGACAACACGACTCCAACCGACGAATACCTTGACTTCCTCGCCGACTTCATGGCCAAACGCGGCTTCGCCGTGCGCGAAACCGCCTGGATCATCCGCAAGCCCAGCTGGGAGCGGTAGGCCCCAAGCCGACGAGCTGGAGCTCGTCGGTCCCAGGCTGGCGTGTGTTCACGGGTTGTGCGCCCATCAGCGGCGCAGGCGCAGGCTTGGCCGTCGCCGAGCACGCCGCCACTGACGTCGTGGTCCCGATCGGCGAACGTCAGTGAGCCGGGATCGAGCGGGTCCAGGGCGAAGGGCCCTGGCCAGGAGCCCGAGGGGCCGGGCCCCTCGAAGCAAACAGCTACCCCCCGAACTGGCGCAGATGATGGTCGCAGTGCCGCCAGCTCAGCCGCCCCCAGCGCCGGGGCGACAGCTTGCCGAAGGCGGGATGCACGCCCCAGCTCTGATGCGTCCCGATGCTGAAGCGTTGCATGTACTCGACCACCCGGTTGCGGTCCCAGTCCCAATCGTGCGCCGAGGCGGGCAGCAACTCGGCCGGCGCCTTGACCTTGCCACGCGGCCACGGCAACGGGGCGTCGATGATCAGCAGGCGTCCATACCAGCTGTTCAGCCAGGAATCCTGCACGTGCATGCGGACCTCGCCGAAGGCCAGGGCCAGGGACGTGTGCAGATGGCAGAGCATGGCATGGGCATCGGGCATCGCGCCCCACAGCCGGACGGCGTCCGGGCGCAGCCGCTCGACCCGCTGCACCAGGCGGACGCGCGACGGCATGTGCAGGAGGTTGGGCACGGCTCAGCCCGCCGGCACGTTGCCCTGGCAGCGCGGGCAAACCACCGCCTCGCCGCGCTTGCGGTGCGCGGTGCTGACCCACAGGCCGCAAGCCGGGCAGGCCCCGGCCGAGGCCAGCCCGTCGACCGGAGGCAGCGGCACATCGTCGTCATCACCGGCCTCGCTCTGGCGCCGCGCCTCGACCTCGAGCGCCTCGACCTGGCCGATATCGCCATCGTGGAAGGTCAGGCGGGCGGCCCCGGCCTTGACGATGTCCTTCTCGGCCAGTTTCTGCGGAGCGGAGAGCTTGACCTTGTTGACGTAGGTGCCGTTGGACGAGTTGAGGTCCTCGACGTACCAGCCGTCCTCGCGTTTCACCAGCAGGCAGTGCTCACGCGAGATGTTGGTGGTCGGCACCGCCAGGTCGCAGGCCGAGGCCCGCCCGACCACGGTGCGATCCTTGCCCAGGTTGAAGCGGGTATAGCCTTCCGTCCCCTTCACACGCACGGTCAGGAATGGCATCGCGGAGTCTCCGCAGGTGATACTCCCGACGGCGCGGAACGCTGCAAGGCCAGGAGCCCACCGTGGACGTCATCGCCCCCATCGCCGACATGCGCCAGTGGAGCCGCCAGGCCCTGGTCGCCGGCAAGCGTACCGCCTTCGTCCCGACCATGGGAGCACTGCACCGCGGCCACCTCAGCCTGATGGAGAAGGCCAGGACCCTGGCCGACCGCGTGGTGGTGTCGATCTACGTCAATCCCACGCAATTCGACAATCCCGAGGACCTGGCCAAGTACCCGCAGACCCTGGAGGCCGACCTGGCGATGTGCCGCGAGGCCGGGGTGGACGCGGTATGGACCCCTCAGACCGCCGAGATGTACCCCGACGGCTACTGCACCTTCATCGAGGTCGTCGGCCCGCTGACCGACAAGTTGTGCGCGGTGGCCCGCCCGGGCCACTTCCGCGGCGTCTGCACGGTGGTGGCCAAGCTGCTCGGCGTCGTCCGCCCCGACGTGGCGGTGTTCGGCCAGAAGGACCTGCAGCAGTGCCTGGTCGTCTCACGCATGGTCGACGACCTCAACCTCGGCACCGAGATCATCGTCGCCCCGACCGTGCGCGAGAGCGACGGCTTGGCGATGAGCAGCCGCAACCGCCGCCTGAATCCGGATCAGCGCGCGCGCGCCCTCGGCCTGCCGCGCGGGCTGGAACTGGCCCGCCAGGCCTACCGCGCCGGCCAGGTCACCAGCCTCAAGCTGATCGAGATCGTCGCCGAGGAGCTGCTGGTCCACGAGGGGGTCGACCTCGACTACTGCGACGTCGTCTCGCTCAAGGGCTTCAAGGAATCCGAATTCGCCGACGACGCCTGCGTGCTCGCCGCCGCCGTGTTCGTCGACGGCGTGCGCCTGATCGACCATGTGCCGCTGGCCGGCCAGTCGATCCCGGTCAAGGCCGACTGAGAGCCGATGCCCGCCGTCGATGTCTTCTCGGGATTGAACGACGACCAGCGTGCGGCGGTCGCCCACGTCAAAGGCCCCCTCCTGGTCGTCGCCGGCGCCGGCTCTGGCAAGACGCGGGTCATCACCCGGCGCATCGCCAACCTCATCCAGGCCGCCGGCACCCGGCCCGACCGCATCCTCGCCATCACCTTCACCAACAAGGCGGCGGGCGAGATGAAGGAGCGCGTGCACGACCTCCTCGGCCTGCAGACGCCGTGGATCTGCACCTTCCACAGCGCCGGCTACCGCATGCTGCGCATGGACCGCTCGCGCGACGGGACCGAGGGCGACTTCTCGATCTGCGATGACGAGGAGCCGGAGAAATACGTCCGCCAGATCGTCAAGGACCTCGGCCGGAACCCCAAGGAGTTCGAGCCGAAGAAGCTGTGCCACCGCATCTCCGAGTGGAAGAACAATCTCGCCGACCTCGCCACCCTGACGCCCAACGACGACTTCGACGCAGTCTGCCTCGATGTGGCGAAGGAATACGCCCGCCGGCTGGACGCCGAGAACAAGCTCGATTTCGACGACCTGCTGCTCAAACCGGTGCGCCTGCTGGAGAAGGATGCCGTCGCCCGCCGCCGCTGGCAGGAGCGCTTCCCCTACATCCTCATCGACGAGTACCAGGACACCAACACCGCGCAGTACAAGCTGATCCGGCTGCTCGGCGAGCACCGCAACGTCTGCGCCACCGGCGACCCCGACCAGGCGATCTACGGCTGGCGCGGCGCCGACATCCGCAACATCCTCAGCTTCCAGAGCGATTTCGACAAGCCGAACGACCCGGTGACGACGATCAAGCTGGAGACCAACTACCGCTCGACCCAGGTCATCCTGCGCGCCGCCCAGGGCGTCATCGTCAACAACACCGAACGGATGGAGAAGACCATCCG
>JAIFKN010000209.1 GCA_020049615.1 bacterium
CCATCAGCGCGGTCAGGCAGCCGGTGACGGTGTTGGTGGCGCCGGGGCCGGAGGTGACCAGGACGACGCCGGGCTTGCCGGTGGCGCGGGCGTAGCCGTCGGCCATGTGCGTGGCGCCCTGCTCATGGCGGACCTGCACCAGGCGGATCTTGGAGTCGTAGAGCGCATCGAAGATCGGCATCGCCGCGCCGCCGCTGTAGGCGAAGACGAACTCAACGCCTTCGCGCTCCAAGCACTTGACGACCATTTCGCCGCCGGTTGGGACCTTTGCGTTCATGTCATTCTCCGTACCCGTCGGTTTCGATCCTGTTTCAGCCTGATGGAGAGCGGCTGGCGTCGGATGCGTGGCGGGGAGCAGCTTATAGACACACTTCGAAGGCTAGTCAAGCCCCTCTCCGTCCGAAGTGAAGTCCATCACTGGTCATCAGACGGCAAGATTTCCACTGGAGATGGATTTCTTCATTGGAGTAGCGATTCACAGCCTCAAATCGCCCTGGACCGGCGACCTCGGCCCTCAATCATGCCTTCGTGGACGTCAAATCGCTTATCGACCGCGACCTGGCCTCGATCTGGCACCCCTGCAGCCAGATGAGCGACTACCAGGACTTCCCCCCCCTCCCGGTGGTCTCGGCCAGCGGCTGCCGCCTGCACCTTGCCGACGGGCGCGAGATCCTCGACGCCATCAGCAGCTGGTGGTGCAAGAGCCTCGGGCACGGGCATCCCGCCGTCACCGCCGCGATCCAACGACAGCTCGCCAGCTTCGAGCACGTCATCCTCGCCAATACCACCAATGAGTTGATCGTCGGTTTCGCCGAAGCGCTCCTGACAGCCAGCCAGCGGCCAGCGGCCAGCGACCAGCAACCAGCGGCCAGCAGCCAGCCCTTCGCCAAAGTCTTCTTCACCGACAACGGTTCGTCCGGGGTCGAGGTCGCCTTGAAGATGGCGCTGCACTGGCAGCAGCTAGCCGGGCAGGGCCGACGCACGCGGTACGCCACGCTGGAGAACGGCTACCACGGCGAAACCGTCGGCGCCCTGTCAGTCAGCGACCTCGGGCTGTATGCCGATCCCTACCAGCCGCTGCTGTTCCCCACCCTGGTCCTGCGCGGGCTGCCCTACCGCCAGGGACCGGAGGATCCGCGCTGGCTGGACGCCGCGGCCGAGTGGGCCGGGCTGGAACGCCAGCTCGAGGCGCAGGCGGAGACGCTGGCCGCTGTCATCTATGAACCGGTGCTGCAGGGCGCGGGCGGCATGCGCATCCTCTCGCCCGACCTCCTACCGCGCCTGCGCCGCTGGGCCGACGCGCACGGCGTGCTGCTCATCGCCGACGAGGTGGCGAGCGGCATGGGCCGCTGCGGCGCGATGCTCGCCTCGCACCTGGCGGACG
Organism: bacterium; assembly: GCA_020049615.1. The sequence continues at coordinate 1,385 of JAIFKN010000209.1, forward strand.
GCGGCATGCCGGACCTGGCCGTGGTGTCGAAGGGTCTGACCAGCGGCAGCCTGCCGCTCGCCTGCGTGCTGACGACGCAGCGCCTCTACGACGCCTTCCTCGGCAGTTGGGCCAGCCGACGCGCCTTCCTGCATTCCAACACCTACGCCGGCAACGCCCTGGCGGTGTCCGCGGCTGAAGCCGTGTTGCGCGTGATGCGCGACGAACGGGTCTGCAACCAAGCGACGGCCACCGGCGCGCGCATGCGCGCAGCGCTGGCGGCACGCGCGCATCCACGCCTGTCGGCAGTGCGCGGCGTCGGCATGGTTGCAGCGGTCGATCTGCTCGGCTGCGATCCGAAGGCACGCACCGGCTATCGCGTCTACCAGGAGGCGGTGCGGCGTGGCGCGCTGCTGCGTCCGCTCGGCGACACCCTGTACCTGTTCCCGCCGCTCAACGCGCCGTGGGCGGAGATCGAGACGATGATCGCCATCATGATAGACAGCGTAACAGCCACCACCCGGTAACTGTGACCCCATCGCGAGCGATGGGGCGGGCGCCGAGCGGCGGTGGCGGCATACAATCGGCGAAGCCGATGCCGCCACGGTTTCGGAGCCTGCGACGAAACCGAGCCGCGACAAAGCCCGGGGGGCAGGCCCGTCAGGGCCGTGGAGGCGAAGCCCCTAAGCGAACAGCGCTTTGACCTCGTCCGGGATGCGCATCGGCCGTCCGTCCTTGCCGACCGCGGCGATGGTGACGGCGGCATTGGCGAGCTGCTCGCCGCCGCGGCTGATCACCGTGCTGAAGACCACGCGGCTTGGGCCGGTGGCCTTGGCCGTGGTGGTGAACTCCAGCACGTCGTCGAAGCGCGCCGGACGCTGGTAGGCGACCTGCACCTCGACCACCGGCATGATCGTGCCCGAGGCCTCGATGTCGCGGTAGCTCAGACCGTGCGAACGCATCCAGGCGATGCGCGCCTCCTCCAGCCAGGTGACGTAGGCGGCGTGGTGCGCCACCGCCATCTGGTCGGTCTCGGCGTAGCGGACGCGGATGCGGTGGACCTGCGCGTTCATTTCAGCTCGGGGGCTTCGCCCCCGCGGCCCTGTGGGCCTGCCCCCCGGCCTTTGTCGCAGCTCGGTTTCGTCGCACGGCTCCGAAACCGTGGCGGCATCGGCTTCGCCGATTCTATACCGCCACCGCCGCTCGGCGGCCGCCCCATCGACAAGCGATGGGGCCCCATCACTTCACCACGGCCGGGGGCGCGCTCGGCAGCAGCGCCGAGGCGGCGGCCGGCGCCGGGCGGATCTGCGGCAGCAGGCTGGGCAGGGCGGTGAGCGCCACGACCAGGATGGCGGCGGCGGCGACACCCCAGCGGGTCAGGGTCTGCGGTCCGATCGCCTGCTCGTCGCGCGGGGTGCCGGCCCAGAGCTGCACCGCCAGGCGCAGGTAGGCGCCGGCACCGGCGACCGCGGCGATCAGGCCGGCCAGGGCGATGAGCACACCGCCATGGGCGACGGCCTGGCCGAGCACCGAGAACTTGCCGAGGAAGCCGAGCGTCGGCGGCAGGCCGGCGAAGCTGGCGAGGAACACGGTCAGCGCGAAGCCGTAGAGCGGCATCTGCCGGCCGCGGCCATGCAGGCCGGCGAGATCGTCCTTGGCGTCATCCGTGCCGGCCAGGGCCGCGACCGCCGACAGGGCGCCGGCGGTGGCGATGGCGTAGCCGACCGCATACAGCCACAGGGCGCGCAGGTCGATCGCCTCGCCGGCGGCCGGCAGGATGAAGGCCAGGGTCATGTAGCCGGCGTGGGCGATGGCGCTGAAGCCGATCAGGCGGCGCACCGAGGTCTGCTTCAGGGCGGCGAAGTTGCCGACCACCAGCGAGGCGATGAGCAGCGACAGCGGTTCGAGGATGCCGCGTCCGGCGGCGGTCGGGATGACAGCTGCGTCGAGCGCGACCGGCAGCCCGGTCTGACCGGCCACGCCCAGCCACAGCGAGCCGAGGCCGGCGAACCCGCCGACCTTGATGATCGCGCCCATCAGACCGGTGACCGCGACCGGGGCGCCGGTGTAGGCATCGGGCGCCCAGGCGTGGAAGGGGACGTTGCCGACCTTGAAGAGCAGACCGGCCGCCATCAGCGCCGCGCCGAGCAGGGCGTAATCGCCGCGCCCGTCGAGCACCGGCGCGCCGAAGCGGGTCGAGCCGGTGGCGCCGTACATCAGCGCCGTGCCGTAGAGGAAGATGCCGCTGAACACGGCGCCCATGACGAAGTACTTGAGGATGGCCTCGTTGCTCTCGGCTCGGTGGCGGCGCAGGCCGACCAGGGCATAGATCGCAAGCGCGGCGGTCTCGACCGAGACGAAGAAGCCGATCGCGTCGAGGCTGGCGACCATGCCGAGGACGCCGGCCGTGGCCATCGCCGCCAGGGCGTAGCTTTCGCCGCCGGGGAAGCGGTCGCGGCCGAGGCTCTGCTGCAGGCCGCCCATCGAGCAGGCGGCGGCGGCAATCACCGCCAGGCTGAGCCAGCGCCGCGCCTCGTCGTTGGCGAACATGCCATGGACGTGGCCGACCGGGGCGAAGATCTGGACCACGCCGGCGGCGACCATGGCGAGCACGGCGATCCACGGCAGCCAGCGGTGCTTGGCCTCACCCTCCAGGAACGGCTCGGCGGCCAGCGCGGCGAGGCCGCCGGCGAGGACGAGGACGATCGGGGCGAGCAGCGGGAACAGGGCGACGGGGTCCATGGTCACTTCTCCGCCTTCGCGGGGGCGGGCGCCGGGGCAGGGGCTGGAGCCGCATGCAGCGCGGCGGCGGCAGCGCGCGCCGGCTCGGCGAGTTCACCGGCGGTCTTGCCGCCGTAGGCGCTGATCACCCCGGGCTGGAAGCCGAGCCAGACGCTGGCGACCAGCAGCGGGACGACGGCCAGGGCTTCGCGCGTGGTCAGGTCCGTCACCTCGGCGCGGCCCTCCTGGGCGGTGCCGTAGCACCACTTCTGCACCAGGGTAAGCAGGTAGGCGGCGCCGAGGATGACCGAGAGGCCGGCGACCGCGGCGATCCACGGCGCGCTCTGCCAGGCGCCGAGCAGGATGAGGAACTCGCCGGCGAAGTTGGCGGTGCCGGGCAGGCCGGCCGAGGCCAGGGCGCTGATCACGAACAGCACGCTGAACAGCGGCGCGCGGCTGGCGAAGCCGCCATGGTCGTCGAGGTACGGGCTGCGCGTGCGCTCCTCGATGAAGCCGACGAGCAGGAACAGGGCCGAGGCGCTGAGCCCATGCGCCACCATCTGCACCACCGCGCCGTCGAGGGCGACCTGCTTGAAGGTGAAGATGCCGGTCATCACCAGGCCGAGGTGCGCGAGCGAGGAGTAGGCGAGCAGGCGCTTGGCGTCGTCCTGGGCCAGGGCCACCACCGAGCCGCCGACCGCGCCGATGACGCCGAGGATGATGAACAGCTGGGCGTGCTCGGCGCTGAGCTGCGGGAACATCGGCAGCACGAAGACGAGGAAGCCGTAGATGCCAAGCTTGGCCATCGCGCCGGCCAGCAGCACGGCGGCTCCCCCGGGCAGCTCGGCGTAGGTGCGCGCCTGCCAGGCGTGCAGCGGCACCAGCGGCACCTTGACGGCGAAGGCCAGGGCGAAGGCCCAGAACAGCCACCACTGCGTGCCGGCACCGATCGCGCCCGAGCGCAGGCCGGCGATGGCGGCGGCGAGGTCGGTGGTGCCGAGCTTGGCCGCGATCACCCAGATCGCGACCAGCATCGGCGCCGAGCCGAGCATGGTCATGAGGATGAACCACAGCGAGGCCTGGCGGCGCTCCGGTCCGCCGAACACCGCGATCAGCACCAGCATCGGCACCAGCATCGCCTCGTAGAACACATAGAAGAGCACCAGGTCGCGCGACAGCACCGCGCCGAGCATCATCGCCTCGCAGGCGAACACCGCGGCGACGTACTCACGCATGCGGCCGCCGGCCACGCCGCGGCCGCCGAGGATGGCGAAGGGCGTCAGCCAGGCGATCAGCTGCACCATCCAGGCGGTGACGCCGTCGCTGCCGAGCTTCAGGTGGATGACCGCATCGGTGCCGGGCAGGGCGAACCAGCTGCGGTCGAAGGCGGCACCGTGGCCGAGGGCCAGCGGGGTGCCGAGGGCGGCGATGGCGAACGCCAGGACCAGGCCGAGGCGGTGGACGGCGTCGCCCGCCCCCTGGTCGGCGTCCTTGCCATGGGCGAGGGCGGCGATGACGGCGGCGGCGAGCGGCGCGAGGATGAGGGCGAGTAGCAGCATGTCATTTCACCGCTTGGATGACGAGGACGGCGATCGCCGCGGCGAGTCCGAGCATGGCGATCGCCAGCGAGCTGCGCAGGCGCGAGCGCTGCAGCACCAGGGCGTAGCCGTCGCCGATGGCGCGCGAGCCGGCGGCGGCGATCCAGCCGGCGATGCCGAGGATGGCGAGCTCGACCACCCAGTAGACGCCGTAGGCGGCGACGATGATCGGCTTGACCACCACCCAGTCGGCGGCCGTGTCGAAGCCGAAGGTCCAGCCGCCGGCGAAGCCGGTCGGCTTGGTGCTGGCGCCGTGCTCGGGCACCGTCTTTGGACCCTTGCGCCAGGTCAGCCAGCCGAGCACGCAACCGACCACGGCGATCAGGGTTCCGACGCCGGCCATGGTCCAGGCCAGCGCGCTGTGGTCGCCGTCATGCGGGTGCAGGGCGAGCAGCTTCTGCTGGGCGGCCCCGACCACCGGCGCCAAGCTGTGCTTGAGGAAGGCCATGCCGTCGTCATCGCCACCGGTCAGCCAGCCCATCGGCAGGCCGACCCAGGCGAATCCGGCGATCAGACTGCCGACGCCGAGGACCACCAGCGGGATGGCCATGGTCATCGGGGTGGGCTGGATGTGCGCCTGGGCGGCGGGCTCGACCCGGCTCGGACTCCAGAAGACCAGGGTGATGACCCGGGTCATGTAGACGGCGGTCAGACCGGCGGTGAGCAGCGCCACGACGCCCAACCACGGGCCGATGTTGATGTGGCCGATGCCGACGTGGCCGGCGAAGGCCGATTCAAGGATGAGATCCTTGGAGAAGAAGCCGGCGGCGAAGGGGATGCCGGTGATCGCCCACCAGCCGTAGAACATCGCCAGGTAGGCGACCGGCAGCTGCTTGCGCAGGCCGCCCATACGGCGCATGTCCTGCTCGTGGTGCAGGCCGTGGATGACCGCGCCGGCCGAGAGGAAGAGCGCGGCCTTGAAGAAGGCGTGGGTGAAGACGTGGAAGATGGCGACATCGAAGGCGCCGGCGCCGGCGGCCATGAACATGAAGCCGAGCTGGCTGACGGTCGAGTAGGCGAGAGCCTTCTTGACGTCGTTCTGCAGCAGACAGTGAAGACCACCGCCATGGCCTCGGCCGAGCAGACGAAGGCGTCGGACAGACGCGCGACGAGGTAGACGCCGGCGGTGACCATGGTGGCGGCGTGGATCAGCGCCGACACCGGGGTCGGACCGGCCATGGCGTCGGGCAGCCACGCCTGCAGCGGGATCTGCGCGCTCTTGCCGGTGCAGCCGAGGAAGATCAACAGGCAGGCGGCGGTGATCAGTCCGGACTGGGAGGTCAGCGCGGCCGGATCGGCGGTGCGGAACCACTCGCTGATCGCGGCGTAGTCCAGGCTGCCGGTGAGCTGGAACAGGGCGAAGGCGCCGAGCAGGAAGCCGAGATCGCCGACCCGGTTGTAGATGAACGCCTTGCGCGCCGCGTCGGCATACTCGGGCGTCTTGTGCCAAAAGCCGATCAGCAGGTAGCTGCACAGGCCGACGCCCTCCCAGCCGAGGAAGGTGACCGGCAGGCTGCTGCCCATGACCAGGATGATCATCG
>JAIFKN010000103.1 GCA_020049615.1 bacterium
AAGGCGACGAGACGGTGATCCTGGACATCGGCTCGGTGAGCAACGGCACGGAGTCCGGCTCCCAGCAGGTGACGGTCACGATCACGGACGATGACAACGTGTCGGTATCCATCGCCGACATCACCGTCGATGAGGACGCCGGCACCGTCCTGGTCACCGCCACCCTCAGCGGCGCCAGCAGCGGCCTGGTGAGCGTCGACGCGCATACCGTGGCCGGGACGGCCACGGCGGGCGTCGATTTCACCGCCGCCAGCGGAACCCTGACCTGGGCCGCCGGACAGAGCGGGTCCAGGACCTTCTCCGTCACCCTGCTCGACGACGCCATCGACGAGGCCGATGAGACGTTCTCGGTCCTGCTCGACATGCCGGTCGGCAGCGTGACCATCGCCGACGCGACCGGCGTCGTGACCATCGCGGATGACGACGCCCAGCCCACCGTCTCCTTCACCATCGCCTCGCAGAACCTCGGCGAGGGCGACGGCACCGCGATCCTGGACGTGCAGCTGTCCTCCCCGTCGGGTCTGGCCGTCACCGTCCCGTACACCATCGCCGGGACGGCGACCGCGACGGTCGACTTCACCATCCCGCCCAGCCCGCTGACCATCCCCGCCGGCGACTCCGGCGCGACCATCTCCATCGCCCTGACCGATGACGGCCTGGTCGAAGGGGTGGAGCAGATCGTCGTGTCCATCACCTCCGGCTCGCTGGAGAATGCCGCCATCGGCGCCATCCCGGACCACACCCTCAGCATCACCGACAACGACAACGCCAGCATCCTGCTGCAGCCCGCCAGCGGCATCACCGTCACCGAGGGGTTCAACGCCGCGCTGCTCGCCGTGCGCCTCAGCGCCGAACCGACCGCCACCGTCACCGTCACCCTGGCCAGCAGCGACACGGGCGAGGCCGACATCCACGACACCGATGCGGCCACCGGCGGGGTGCAGCAGACCCTGGTCTTCACCACGGCCAACTGGTCGGCCTGGCAGTTCGCCCTGGTCGACGGTGACAACGACGACGTTGCAGACGGCGACCAGCTGTTCACCGTGACCGCGGGCGGCGCGGGCGGCGGCTACGACGGCACGAGCGCCAGCCTCGCCGGCACCTGCACCGACAACGACACGGCCTCGGTGATCATCGCCCACACCGCCGCGGACACGGTGGTGTCCGAGAGCGGCACGACCGATTCCTACACCATCCGGCTGAATTCCGAGCCCACCGCCGCCGTCCAGGTGACGGTGAACGCCAATCCGCAGCTGCGCTTCAACGGCGCCGCCGACGCCGAGCCGCTGAGCGTCTGGTTCGCCGCCACCGATCTGGGCGACGGTCACGATGCGGCCCACGCCGAGAAGTGGGACCAGCCGGTGACGGTGCTGGTCGCAGCGCACGACGACGACGACGACGAATCGGCGAACCACGCGGCGACCATCACCCATACGGTGTCCTCGTACGCCGCCAGCGCCCCGTCGCTGATCGTGTCGATCGCCGACAACGACACCGCGGCCGCGCAGGTCGGCGCGCCGTCCCCGGGTGCGATCGCGGAGTCCGGCGGCGTCGCCACCAGCACCATCCGGCTGACCACCCGTCCGAGCGCCACGGTGGTCATCGCCTGCTCGAGCTCCGACGCGACCGAGCTGGCGGTCAGCCCGGCCACGGTGACCTTCACCTCCGACACCTGGAACATCGACCAGACCATCACCATAACCGCGGTCGATGACGACGTCGATGACGGCGACCAGGCGCCGCAGCTGGTCCTCTCCGCGGCGACCAGCACGGATGCGGTATACAACGGCGTCAATCCGCCGGACCAGACCGTCACCGTCAGCGATGACGACAGCGCCGGCTTCGATGTGGTCGGCGGTCCCCTGGCGGTGGACGAAGGCGGCTCCACGGCGACGTTCACCGTGCAGCTGACCTCCGAGCCGACCGCGGCCGTGACCCTGCCGCTGTCGCTGTCGGTGGCCGACAGCGACCACCTGGCGCTCGATCGCGCGACGCTCGTGTTCACCCCGTCCGATTGGGACCAGCCCCAGACCGTGACGGTCACCGGCGCCGACCTGGACGGCCTGAACAACACCGTGGCGGCGGTGACGACGGTGCTGACCGGGGCTCCGACCAGCGGCGACGCCCTCTATGACGCCCTGCTCGCCGCCGATGTCACGGACGTGACGGTGACGGTCGCGGCGAGCAATGCGCCGCCCGTCATCGGTACGATCGCGGCGGATGATCCGGCGGTGAGCGGCTTGGGCAGCCTGGCGCTCGACGAGGACGATGCTGCCGCGCCGGTGCTCATCACGGTCAGCGGCCTGACCGCCGGCCAGGACGAGGTCCAGGGGCTGATCCTGACCGCATCCTGCGACAATCCGGCGCTGGCCACGGTGTCCGTCCCTGGCGCGGTGTCCGGCGGCGCATCGAGCTTCGTCCTCACGCTCGAACCCGACGTCTCCGGCAGTGCAGTCGTCACCGTGACGCTGGAGGATGACAACACGATCGATGGCTCCGTCGGGACCACGGTTGCGACCTTCAGCCTGACCGTCGCTCCGGTGAACGACAAGCCGGTCGTCGATCTCGACGGGATCGCGATGACTGCAGGGTACGACGCCGGCGTGTTCTCCGAGGGCGACCCGGCCGTCTCGGTGGTGACCAGCTATGCGCTGACCGTCACCGACATCGACAGCACGACCGCCTTCTCGGCCACGGCAACCCTGGCGCGGGCCGGTGCCCTCGACGCCGAGGAGTCGCTCGATGCCAGCGTCGCCAGCATCCCGGCGCTGTCGAAGTCGTGGAACCCGGCCACCGGCGTGTTCACGCTGGTCTCGAGCGGCGGCACCAGCCTGGCGGACTTCCAATCCGCCCTGCGCACCCTGACCTATCAGAACACCAGCGGCAATCCGACCGAGGGTGCGCGCACCATCTCGGTGCGGGTCGATGACGGTGGAGCCCAGAGCGATCCCGACGTGGCGACGATCACCGTCGTCGCGATCAACGACCCGCCGGTCCTGGACCTGGACGGGGACGATGCCGGTCTCGGCTACAACGGATCCTGGAGCGAGGGCGGCGGTCCGGTGGCGGCGGTCGACGCGACGACCCTGACCGTCAGCGACCCCGACAGCCTGCTGCTTGCGGGCGCGACGGCCGTCCTCTCCGTCGCCCATGACGGCGTCGCCGAGTCCCTCGCCGCGACCTCTGGCGGCGGGATCACCGTGGCGGCCTACGACAGCGGCACCCGGACCCTGACCCTGACCGGTTCGGCCAGCGCATCGGCCTACCAGGCCGTGCTGCGCACGCTGACCTACAACAACACCGACCACGACCCCGACACGACCTCGCGCACGATCACCGTCGAGGTCAGCGATGACGACGGCGCCGTGGCCAGCGCCACGGCCACGCTGGGCATCGTGGCATCGAACGATCCGCCGGAACTCGACCTCAGCGGGCCGCTGGTGGCCGGCCTCGACTACGCCGCCACCTACACCGAGGGCCAGGCGGCCCAGCCCATCGTCGCGGCTGCCCTGACCCTGACCGATCCCGACAACGCCAGCCTGACCAACGCGGTGACGGTGCGCATCGTCAACCTGATCGATTCCGGGGATGAGACCCTGGGCATGACCGCGGTCGGCGGCCTCACCCCGTTCTATGTCGCCGCCACCGGCACGCTGACCCTGACCGGCAGCGGGAGCGTGGCCGACTACGAGACGGCGCTGCGCAGCCTCACCTACCTCAACACGAGCGACAATCCGAGCACCACGGTCCGCACCGTCGAAGTGACGGTGAACGACGGCGCCGGCGGGACGGTCACCGGCACGGCGACGGTGACGCTGACCGCGGTCAACGACCGGCCGGTGCTCGACCTCAACGGACCGAACGCCGGCATCGACATGAGCGGCCAGGCCTTCTTCAGCGAGGGATCGCTGCCGCAGATCGTCACCATCACCGGCGCCCAGATCAGCGACCCGGATTCGCCGCTGCTGCTCTCGGCGACCATCCAGCTGCTCAATCCGCTGAACGGCGCCTCCGAGACCCTGGCCGTCAACACGGATGCAGCGGTGAGCTACGGCATCACGGTCACACCGTACAACACGGGCACCGGGGTGCTGCTGCTCAGCGGATCGGCCGGCCAGGCCGAGTACCAGCAGCTGATCGGCTCGTTGACCTACTCGAACGGCAGCGACACGCCCGACGCCTCGGCGGACCGCTCGATCAGCATCACCCTGCACGACGGCACCGCCCCGGCCAGCCCCGCGTCGTTCGCGGCCGTGCGGATCATGCCGCAGAACGACAATCCGGACCTGACCGTCACCGGCAGCACCACGCTGCAGCTCGGGGGCACCCTGCATCTGCGCCTCGCCGATGGCGCCGGCGGCACCGCCACGGCCACCATCGGGGCGGGCGCGGTCACCGGGATCATCCCCGGCGCAGCCGGGTCCGGGTACGCCATCGCGCCCGTCATCACGCTGGTCGGGGGCGGCGGCTCCGGCGCGACGGCGACCGCCACGGTCGCGGCCGGCGCGATCACCGGATACACCATCACCAATGCCGGTACCGGCTACACCTCGGCGCCGACGGTGCAGATCACCAGCGCCTATCTGCTCCTCGGGACCACCGACGCCGACGACGCGTTGGGGACGCTGACCTACACCGTACCGCTCCGGCCGAACCTCGGCACGCTGTTCAACGGCGCCGCGGTGGTCAACAACGGCGACACCTTCACCGTCGCCGACCTCACGGCCGGCAACATCCGCTATGTCCACAATGGCCTGCTCGCCGGGGCCGACGGCTTCGCCGTCGAGGTCGCGGACGGGTCGGGGGGCAACGACGTCGCGATCATCACCCTGACCGTCGCCGGCCTGGTCCCGCCGCAGCTGACCATCGACAACGCAGCGCCGGCAGCGTGGCTCGAGAACGGGGCGCCAGCGCAGCTCGATGCGGCCGCCATCGTCAACGACACCGACTCGGCGAACTTCGGCGGCGGCAACATCACCGTCGCCAACCCGGGCGGCAGGTCCGGCGACCTGATCGACTTCGACCCCGCCCTGGTCGGCAACGCCCTGGTCCGGAGCGGCTCCGATCTCACCCTGGGCGCCGGCGGTCCCGTCGTCGGCACCCTCTCGGGCGGCAGCGGATCGACCTCGCTGGTGATCGGCCTGACCTCGGCCTGCACCCCGACCCTGGCCCAGACCATCGTGCGCGGCCTGACCTGGACCAACACCGGCGAGAACCCCGCCGCCGATCCCGAGGCGATCGAGAACCGCACGCTGACCGTCACGGTCAATGACGGCGCCCTCGGCAGCGGAGCGCAGAACCGCACCATCGCCGTCGATCCGGTCGACGACCCGCCGGTCCTGCAGCCCTACACCGTGTCGCTGACCCCGGGCCTGACCGTGCCGGGCCAGCTGGTGGCCGTCGACCCCGAGGGGGAGACGGTGACCTGCGGCCCGCCCGCCCCGGCCGCGGGCGCGGGCGCCGTGGCGCTGGCGGCTGACGGATCCTTCACCTACCAGCACCAGACGGTCGGCCAGCTGACCGACGCCTTCAATGTCGTCCTCACCGAGGCCGGCGTCGGCGGCCAGACGGCGGTCGCCACCGTCCAGGTCCGGGTCAGCGCGGCGGCGCCGGGCGGTCCGCGCATCACCTCGTCGGCGCCGGTGCGCATCACGGCCGGCACGCTGTTCACCTACCAGGCGGGTCTAGACGGTTTCGGCGCCGACCGCGAATACGTGCTGGTGCCGGCCCTGCAGGAGGCGTTGTCAGGCAACGCCGTCGGCTTCGCCTACACCTTCTCGAGCGGCACCACCGGATCGGGCGCCACAGGCACCCTGCGCATCCCGGCCCCGGTGGCTCCGCCGGGGGGATACCTGCGCACCGGCATCCTGGTCATCGACCGGACGACCGGCCAGTCGGCTTACCAGCCCATACTCATCAAGATCGCAGCGGAGTACTCCGGATGACCCCGCGCCTGCTTTTCGCCATCCTGCCCTTCGTCCTCGCCGGTTGCGGTGTCTCCGCCGGCGGCGGTGGGACGAGCAGCGGACTCGCCGATACCGTGGCGGAAGACACGGCGCCGTATGCGATCCTCGACCTGTCCACCCGGACGATCGCCTGGAGACTGACGATCGATCCGGCGGACGCCGGCCTGCGTACTACGCGCATGGCCTTCCGCCGCGTCAACGTCGGCAGCAGCAAGGCCCTGGTCGGCATCTTCGAGGTCACGCAGGCGCAGTGGCAGGCCCTGTGGGGTTCGCCCGCACCCGGCTCCTGGCCGTGGCAGGATGTGCCGGATGCGATCAGCAACAGCGCCACCAGCCATGGCGGCGACAGGCCGGCCTACAACCTCGATGGGGAGACGGTGCTCAGCGTCCTCGGCGCCGTCTCCATCGCCGGTGGAGCCCGCCTTGCCCTGCCCAGCGACGAGCAGTGGACGGCCGCCTGCGGCGCCTCCTCCGGCTGGTGGTGGGGAGCCTCGACCAGCCAGGCGCAGCTCGCCGCCAATGCCGTGGTACGCGAGTCGGTGCTCAGCCCGGCCCGGTTGTCAGCCGGCGGCGTCGACACCGGCGGTCCGTTGGCGGTGGGATCCCGGGCGGCGAACCCGGACGGGATCTTCGACGTGCACGGCAACGTCTGGGAACTGGTCTCGGGCGGATCGCAGGCCCGTGGCGGCTCTTGGCGGGATGCCGCTTCGCAGAGCCGCAGCGAGGTGTCGATCGGCAGCGGCCAGGGTTTCCATGCCGAGCTGGACCACGCCCTGGTTGGTGCGAGGCTCGTGCTCATCCCATGATCCGCCGCGCGGCCCCGCTCCTCCTCGCCGTCTTCGCCATCTCCGCCCTGCCCGGGGCCGAACTGGTCGTGCGCGATATCCGTCTCGGCGTCGGTACCCGGCCGCTCGACTTCGACTTCGCATACACCGGCGTGCTGACCTCCGCCAGCGGGACGGACGGCTTCGATGCCGCGCTCGGACTTGAGGCTGGCGGCCGTTGGTCGTTCGCGCGCCCAGGCGATGCGCTCGGCCTGGTGGTCGGGGCGGACCTCGCCCTCGACGGCTGGAGCTACGGCGGATCCGACGGATTGGCCACGAGCTGGCTGCGCCTGTGCGCCGGGCCGGGATACGCGCTCAACGACCGCGTCACCCTGTCGGCCGAGATCGGCGTGCAGTATGGCATGTCGGCCCTGGCCTTGCCCGAGACCGCCTCGGCCCCTGCCTTCGAGGCCAGCGGCTCGGCCTTGGCCTACGATCTGCGCGTCGGCGGCAACTGGCTTGCCACCCGGCGTTTCGGGGTCGGGCTCTTTGCCGGCTGGCTGATCGCCAGCCACGACCTCTCCGGCGACGCCGACCTGACCATCGACCAGTCCGGCTGGTTCGCCGGCGTCGAGGCGGTGTGGCGCTTCACCGACGCCCCGCCGCGCCTGGAGTAGCCTTCGGCTCAATTCGACGGCAGCAGCCGCAGGTCCACCGTCAGCGCCAGCAGCGCCATGGCGGTGGCATAGACCGCCCCATGCTCGCGTTCGTTGTCGCGTCCTTGCCCTGGTTGGCGACCAGCATGGCGAAGAAGGGGTCGCGCACTGCCGCCCAGGTCGCCGGCTCGCAGCGCGACAGGCCAGTGGCGTCGTAGTAGACGCGGTAGAAGAACCATGGTCCAGACCAGATCGTCGGTTCGGCGAGCATGCGCGCGACGATGCGGTCGCGCAGCGGATCGCGCGGACCGGCTTCGAGGTCGAGGGCGAACAGGGCGAGGCCGCGCAGGGCGTTGCGGTCCTCGCCGCGATGGGTGTAGCCGACCTTGCCGTCGGTGTCGATGAGGCGGCGGACATAGGCGAGAGCGCCGCCGAAGACGTCGTCTGGCACGGTCAGCCCGGTGCGCCGAGCCGCGTACAGGGAAGCCAGCTGCCAACCCGTGACGCTGAGGTCGCTGCCACCGCCATCCGGGTCGTAATGCCAGCCGCCCTGGTTGGCGTCTGACTTGGCGATGCGCGCGGCAGCGATGGTCACGGCGATGCCGCGAGTGAGGGTCAGGCGCAGGCGCTCATCGAGGTCGTCATCGCGGGTTGCGCCCAGGGCATTTGCCAGGGCGAGGCAGGCCAGGCCATGCCCGTACATGCGGCTGCCCTCCCCGCCGAGGTAGCCACGCTCGTTGGCCAGTGAGGTAAGACGTGCGAGCATGCGTCGAACCCCCGGGCCATGCTCCGGCAGGTCGGGGGTGATGCCGGCAGCGAGGTGCGCCAGCGTCGCCAGGGCGGTGCTGGCTGTGGGATACCTGCCGCCCATCCCGCCATCCGGCTGCTGCTGGCTGCGCAGCCAGGCCAGGCCGCTGGCGACCGCCTGAGCCGGACCACGAGGCGGTTCGCCCGCCTGGCAGGCCAGGAAGAGGAGTGCGGCGAGAACAGGGCGCAGGGCGTTCATCGTGGGACTCCGATGCGGCGCAGGTAGGCGCGGATGGCTGCCCGGTGCTCCTCGGGGAAGTCGACAGCCGCCGCGGCGCTGGCCGCTTCGCTGGCCGAACGGTCGTGCGAGCGGTCCCAACCGGTGGGCTCGTCATCGGCCAGGATCACGGGGACGATGATGCTGGCGAGGGCGGCCGCCGCCGCTGCCGCCTGGGCAGCGAGGCGGCCGGCCTGCGCCGCGGCGCTGCCGGGTTCGAAACGGCCGTTGGCCAAGGCCTCGGCCAGCGGTGCGGCGAGGGTGCCGGCCAGCGCCTCGGACAGGCCGAGGGCGGTCTGCTGGTCGGGGGCGCTGGCGAGGGTGCGGGCGAGTTCGGCGAGCGATCCGGCGCGCAACGACAGTTCGGGCAGTCCGGCAGCGGCGATGGCCGGGACGGCAGCGGCCAGACCGGCGGCGCTGTCGGCGAGCGCGCCCGCAGCGAGGCCGCGCCGCTTCTCCGCGGCGGCGGCCAAGGCTCGCGCCTCCGGTCTGCTCTGCGGTACATTGCGATCGACCTGTTCGAGCAGGTCCGCGATCTCGGCCAGGGCTTCGGCCTGCGGCAGCACCGCCTGGTCGCGCAGCCAGGCGGTGGCCGAGGCCAGCTCTTCGGATGGCGGCACACCGGGGCGTAGCGCCTCCATCTCGCAGGCACGCGAGACTTCGCCGGCCAGGCGCAGAGCGTGCTCCGGGTCATCGCCGGCGCGCAGTCCGGCCGCGGCCTGACGCAGCAGATCGCGGGCCGGACGCAGCAGGCCTGGAGGCCAGCCGGGCGACAGGGCCAGCTCGGCGAGCACCGCGCCACCCTGCCTGGCAAGTCCGGCCGAAGCCTCAGCGGCGCGGGCATGGCGGGCGGCGAGGGCCAGCGGTGGAGTGGCGGCCGCGACCGCGGCACGCGCCGCATCGCTGTCGGGGCCGTTCAGGGTGGCAAGCACCGCGTCGATCGCCCAGGCGGCAGCGAGTGCGGCAGCCCGCTGCGCCGGATCGCCCAGGCTGTCAGCGGCGGTCGCGGCGAGGGCGGTGCGCTGCACTGCAAGTTCATCCGACACGCGCTGGGCCAGCTTGCCGCCCGGCTTGGCCGCGGCGTCGCGCAACCGGTCGGTGAAGCCGTCACCTCCGCTTCTCCGTCCATCATGCCGGCAGGCGTCGCCCAGCCGCCGCGCCAGGTCCGCTGCCCGTCCAGCCGCATCCATGGCAGCGGCTGCGGCCATTTCGACCGCCTGGGCGTCACTCCAGTCGAGCACCCCGCGGAGCGGTTCGAGCGTCGTCCCGACCTGTTCCGCCTGCGCGATGAGCGTCACCGGTGTTGGTCCGCCACCGGTCCGCGTCACCGCCTGCCGGATGGCGGCGCCGGCTGCGAGCGCCTGTTCTGCGCCACGCCTGGCACGCTGCACTGCCGCCTCGCCGGCGCCGGCTGGCAGCGCCGCCATCGCCTGGCGGGCGCGATGGTCGGGGGGCTGACGGTGGCGCAGCCGTTCGATGGGGATCTCCGCCGGTTCGCCGCGACCGGCTTCGACCAGCAGACGGCCGCTGCCTCCCCCCTGGTAGTATTCGACGGTGATCGGCTGCCAGCCAGCCGGCAGGTCGAGGCTGCCGAGGTAGGCGGTGGCGCCCTGGTCGCGCCAGCTGCCAGGGGGCAGGATATCCTGGCCGGCCAGGCGCAGCCGCACTCCGTCGTCGGCCGTGCAGCGGAAGGTCCAGCGTCCGGCTTCGGGCAGCAGCACCTCGCCGATCCAGTTCGCGCACCAGTCGGTGCGGCCCAGGCCCGGCAAGTCGCGATCAGCCGAGCCCGGAGCTTCAGCGAGGAAGAGTCGCGCCTCTCCGATCCCGGGCTGGTTGCCGCGCCAGAAGGTGCCGAGGAGCCCTGGCCGCCAGCTCGGCATGGACCATGCCCGCTCGGCAGCGAGCACGGCGGCCGCGCCGGCGAGTTGATCGCGGGCCGACTCGAGATCGGCGGTGGCGGCGGCGGCAGCCGCCGCGCTGGCCGCCAGGCCAGCCGATGTGGCGAGGGACTCCGCGCCGCGCACCAGTTCGGCGGCCGCCTCGGCCGCACCGGACACGGCTGCGTTGGCTCCGCCCTCGGCGGCAGTCGAGCGCGCTGCCAGGGCGAGGGCGCCGCCGGCGACGCCGATGGCGCGGTCGGCCAGGCCACCGAGGTTGGCCGGCGCGTCGCCAAGCACCGCCGCGGCAGCCGCGCCGTCGGCGACGGCTGTGGCAGACGTCGACAGGTTGCGTACCCGGGTGGCCGCAGCACGCAGTCCGGCTGCCCCGGCGGCAGGGTCCTCCTCGCGCCAGGAGCGGACGGCTGCGCGCCAGGCCTTGTCGCCTTCCGTGGCCGCCTCGACGGCGGAGCGAGCGAGGATGATGAGGTCATCGAGGCGCGAGACCAGATCGTGCCGGGCCGCATGCAGCGGCTGGGCGACGGTGATGTGGATGGCGCTGCCATGGGTTTCCGTCCCGGCGCGGTCGCGCGCCACCGGCACTGCGGTCAGGCGGTCGCCTGGCCTGGCGCCGAGATCGGCGGGGACGACGGCTGCAGCCGCCTCCAGCCGTCGTGTGCCGGCGGGGACCGGCAGCGCGAGGCGTACCGGATCAGCGGTTCCTTCGACCGCGAGCTCGATCCAGGCCGAGGCCAGCGCAACGTCGTCGCTGGCCAGGACCGAGAGGCGCACCGCCCGGCCAGGCGCGACGACCGCGCCATCGATGGTGGCCGAGGCCTCGGGCGGTCGGTCAGGTATGGCGCGCAGTCGCCAGCGTTGCGGCAGATCGACGACCACGCCGCCGGGACCGCCGGCCACGATCAGCCGCAGTCGCCAATCGAGGTCCGCGGTCACCCGCAGCCGGGCGGCGCCGAACTGGCCGCCGTAGGGTGATCGGGCGAGGGGCACCGGCACTTCGCGCCCGTCCGTGACCACGGCGGCGGTGACGGCGGGCGGCCCCTCCAGGACGAGATCGATGGCGACCTCTGCGCCGGTCAGTACGGCCGCATCGCCGCCGAGCACGCGTTCTGCTGGCAGGCTGGTGTAGCCAGGAGGCTCCAGCTGCATCGCCAGCGAGGCGAGGCGTGGTACAGCGACCAGGGTCGCCTGGTGCCAAGGGCTGGAGAGTCCGGGACCGCGCACGCGCCAGCGCAGATCGCGGTGCAGCGGGCCGAGCACCAGCCGCTGGACGGCCCCGTCGCGCTGCAGTTCGCGGGACTCGCGCTGGCCGTCAGCCCATGCCAGTTCGGCGGTCAGCGCCACCGGCTGGCCGCGCACCGCGATGGGCTGGCTGGCGCCTGGCGCCAGCCAGGTGTCGCCCGGCTCGGCCACCAGCAGCTCGTCGCCCGGAGCAGGCAGCTCGCGCCACGGCAGCACGGCGCGGTTGATGGCGGCGCGCGCCGCAGGTTCGATCAGGGCGGCGCTGACCAGGACCAGCACGGTCACCGCGGCGGCGATCAGGGCGGGGATGACTGGTCGCCAAGGCAGCAGGCGCCGGAGGTCGAGGGCGTCAGCGGCCACCGCGGCGAGGGCGAGCGAGCGCTCGGTCATCCACGCGCTGTGGCCCGGCACCGGCCGTTCGAGCAGTCCGAGCGGGCCGGAGAGCGGCTCACCGGTCTGGCCGGTATGACGTTCGACGACGCGCGCGGTCGCAAGCCGCCCCCACGGTGCCAGCAGGCGGCGCAGTGCGACGGTGGCGCCGAGCAGCAGTCCGAGCAGGGCGGATGCTGCAAGCCCGACGCGCAGCCAGGGCAGGGGGTCGCCGGCGAGATCGGTCGCCATGGCGGCGGCGACGAGCAGGCCAGCCACTGCCACCGTCCAGGCCAGGGTGCGTGCGGCGTGCTGGCGCCGTTGGCGCAGCGCCCAGCGCCGCAGGGTCTCGGCCAGGGCGGTCGGGCATGCGGCAGGGCCGTGCTTCGCGCTCATGGCAGCCCCAGGCGTCGGCGCCAGATCCACTCCGCGACCAGCAGGGCGGCGAGCAGCAGCAGCCACCACGGGCCGTCCCACAAGGTCAGGCGATGGCGCACCGCGAGGATGCGCGGCGCCATCGAGGCTGACAGCGCGGCGATCGCCGCCTCGACCTCGTTGAGTCCGACCGCCTCCCCGCCAGTGGCTGCCGCCAGCCGGTCGAGAGCGGCGCGGTCGAGCGCCGGCTCCAGCGCCTCGCGGCCTGGATCGCTGCGCACCAGCAGCTCGCGCGATTCGTAGGGTCCGCCGGCAGCGCCTGCGCTCAGCCGCCAGCGGCCCTGTTCGAGCGGCCGCTGCGGGCCATTGACCGTCGCGTTCCACGTGCCCGGCTGGTCGGCGACCGAGATCAGGGCGAGCTCGCGCCGGCTGCCGGGCACCGGTCGGCCGTCGACGCCGATGCGCTCGAGCACAGCCGGAGGTGCCGTGGCTGGAGCGCCGGCGTCGTCGATCGCGCGCAGGCGGAGGCCGGCCGGCTGGCCCGGCGCCGCAACGGACAGGTCGAGTGCCGCCTGCAGCCGGCGGTCGGTGCCGGACAGCCGCGCGCCCAGGCCCCAGCGCGCCAGGCGCAGCCACATCGCCGCGTGCGTGCTGCCGTCGCCGTGAGCGCGCCAGCGCCACAGCTCGTCGCTGCCCAGCCAGGCGACGCGGCCGGCGCCGTGTTCGGCGCACACCAGCAGCGGCGAGCCTGAGCGGTCGCGCATGGCCAGGACGACATCAGCGCCGGGGCGGGGCACCGCGGAACGCACCCACCAGGGCAGCGCCGGCAGGGCCTCCCAGGCAGGGTCCAGGCCAGGCAGGATGCGTTCGGCCGCTGCCGCGGGGATGGCTCCGGCATCCGGCTCGGGCAGGCCGTCGGCGGTCGCCGAGCGCACCGGCAGCAGCGTGGCGAGCGGACCGAGTCCGTAGGCGGCCGGCATGGCGCGCGGACCGCTGACCACCGCGACGAAGCCACCGCGGCGGGTGGCGAAGGCCGCGATGCGCGACTGCTCGTCGGCGCCGAGTTCGGAAGGCGGCAGGTCGCCGAGCAGCAGCATGTCGGCCTGGTCGAGCGTGGCCTGGTCGGGCACCAGGGCCGAGCCCGGTCCGAGCACGGCGCGGTAGCGGCGCTCGATCCGCGCATTGAGTCCGCTCTCCAGGGCGGCGGTGGCGTGGCGCAGCTCCCAGCGCGGGCCGGCGTCGATCGCCAGCACGCGCGGTGGGGCGGCGGCGATGGCGATGGCACGCGAGGCGGCGTTGTTCGCCACCGTCGATTCGCGCCGCGCGCCGCCGCGGGCCGGCGGTCCGGCTGCAGACCATGGCACCAGTGCGGTCAGCGGTAGCGGGCGCTCGACGCGGCCGTCGGGCCGGCTCCAGCCGACGGCGATATGCGAAGGCCCGATGGCGTTGGCCACCACCGCCTCGAGGTAGGCCGGACGGTCGGCACGCAGCTTCAGCGGCGCGCTGCGCTGGCCCGGCTCCTTGTCCCACTCCTCCGGTCGGCTCCACGAACCGACCTGCGCCACGGCGCGGGCGGTGGCGGGATCGCCATCCTCGCTGACCAGCAGTTCGCCCTCGTCGTCGCTGGACAGCCACAGCACGTACTCCCCATCGCGCGGCGGCAGCAGCCAGGCGCGCAGGCGGTCGCCGCGTAGCGGGCGCGAGTCGATCGACAGTGGCGAGGCGACGACCGCGCGTTCGTCGGGGCGGTCGGGCCAGCGCTGGTCGGCACGCAAGGCGGCAAGTCCGGCCGTGGGCAGGCCGGTCCACACCTCGCGCAGCCAGCCCAGGCCGCGCTCCTCGCCCGGAGCCGGGGTCAGGCGCGCTTCCCACAGCGCGACGCCGGCTTCGCCAGCCGGAAAATCGGCGGCGAGGCGCTGCCAGGCGGTCTCGGGAACCACGGCCTGGCGGGCCACCTCGGCGCCGTCGCGCAGCCAGGCCAGCTGCCACGTGCCGGCTCCGGGAGGCACGCGCACCGAGGCGGCGAGGCGCACGCGTTCGCCGGCAACCGCCTCGCCCGGCGCCTCGAGTGTGGCCACCGCCACATCAGGCGGCGGGGTGGGGTCGCCGATGGCCACTGCCAGCAGGCGCACTCCGCGTGCCGCCAGGGCGCGCGCCGCCGGCTCCGGGTCGGCGCCGGCGGTGCGCCGTCCGTCCGACAGCAGGATGCAGCCAGCGGGATGCCCGCGACCCGCCCAGCCGCGGGCCAGCGCCGCCAGGCCCTCGCCGAGATCGGTCGCGGCCTCGCCGGCCAGCGCCTCGCGCACGCCATCCGCGGCGACCGGGACCAGCCGTTCGTCGAGCACGAACCAGTCGATCAGCGCCTGGGGCAGGCGCTCGGCCAGCCGCGTGGCGAGCGCTGCGGCGCGGTCGCGGCGCGGTTGGGCGCCGATGCGTCCGAGGGCGGCCCCGAGCGGGCTGTCCGGGGCGGCGCCGGCGACCAGGGCGGCGTCGGCCTCGCCCTGCACCCGTTCCGCCAGAGCGCTGAAGCCGGCCGCCTCGCGCACCTTCGCAGGCTGTCCGGCGGTCAGCGCCTCGGCCAGGCGGACCAGCAGCGTGCTCAGTTCGGGCGAGCCGGCGAGTTCGCCGGCGAGCCCCCGCGCTTCGGCCACGGTGACGGGCGAGCCGGCTGCCGCCCGGCGCGCCAGGGCGGCGGCACGGGCGGCGGCATCGGGCCGCTGACCCGGCCCGATCAGCCCGAGCGCGACGGCCTCGGCCAGGCGGGCGCCGGGATCGAGGCCGGGATCGGCCAACCCCATCGAACCCGAACGGTCGATGACCATCGCCACCGCCGGCGCCTCGCGCCGCTGGTCGGTCCAGGCCAGGGCGGGCTCGGCCAGGGCGGCGGCAAGGACCACGACGGCAGCGCAGCGCAGCGCAGCGAGGCCGAGCATCGCGCGGCGGGGCAGGGTCAGCTGCTCGCCGCGGCGCAGCCGCCACGCCAGCCACGCGGCCGCGCCGGCGGCAGCGAGTGCGGCGACCGGCGGCCAGCCGAGGAATTCGAGCGACAGGCCGCTCATGGACCCTGCTCCTGGCGCGCTGACCGGCCGCACACCCAGCTCTCCGCGAGCATCGCGACGCAGGCCAGCGCCACCAGCCACGGCCATAACTCGAAGCCGCGGCGTTCGCCGCCTGCGACCAGGGCCGTTGCGGCGGCTGGAGACCCGGCGCGCCAGGCGCCGAGGATGTCGGCGGCAGCGGCATCGGCGGCGCTGGTCGGAGCGAGGTCGAGGGCGAGGGCATCGACGGCGCAGGCGCGTCGCGCCAGCACCGCGCCGTCAGTGCCGCTCAGCGTGTAGGTCCCGGGGTCGGTCAGCACGGGGCCGAGCAGGGCGCTCCGTCCGTCCCATGTGCCCGGGGTCAGCGGCAGCCCGCCCGCCGGCCCGCCCAGGCGTGATCCGGCAGCCTGCGGGAAGGCCGGCCGCTGGCCTGGCGCCAACGTGCGCGGCGGAGTCGGTCTGGCGGCGAGGTCGGCCATCAGGGTGCGCAGCAGCGGCACCATGGCTGCGCGCCAGGGCAGATCGCCCCAGGTGCCGTCGAGCGCGGTGGCAAGCAGCACGGTGCGGCCCTGTCCGCGGCGGCGCTCGAGCAGCAGCGGCGAACCGTCTTCGAGCAGCAGCGGGGCGGAGGCGTCGGGCGGCGCTCCGGCGCCGGGCGCGGACAGCTCGAGCGAGCGGGCGATGCCCAGGGAGGAGAGGGAGGCGCTGCCGGCGCTGGCGAACAGCTCGGCAAGCGCATGCGAACTGCCGGGCGAGACCGCTGCGCCGATCGGCGGATGGTGGTCGCGGGCCAGTCCGCACGGACCGGGCAGCATGCCGTCGCCGCCGCGATACCAGGCTTGTGTCCAATGCGCCGGATCGACCGCGGCTCCGGGGATGGCGAGCAGGCCGCCACCGCCGGCGACGAAGCGCTCGAGCGCCGCCAGCGTCCCGGTGTCGAGCGCCGGCACGCCGCCGAGCACCACCGCGCCCGCACCGGCGAGCAGCTCCTCGAGCCGTACCGGGTCGAGCAACTGGCTGGCGGCGATGCGGCGCGGAGCGAACGGGGCGAACGGGTCGCCGCCATCCTCGGGATCGAGCGCGGCAGCCACCGTGCCGAGGCTGCCGTCGAGGCCGCGGCCAGCCTCGGCTTCCGCCAGCAGGATGCCGACCCGCGCCTCGGCGACGATGGCGGTGGCGCGCACGTCGCTGCCGGGGAAGCCGTCGCTGGCGCCGATCAAACGGGCTTCGATGACGTGGTCGCCGGGATCGAGCGGTGGCAGGCGGAAGACCTCCTCGACCTCGCCGTCCGGCGGCGGCGCGACCACCGTCTCCTCGATCGTCCGGCCGTCGAGGTCGATGCGCAACTGGGCTCCGGCGGTGCGGCCGCCGCGCGCAGCGACCGTCACCCGCAGTGGCACGCGCCCGCGCGGTGCGGTGCGCGGCTGACCTGGATCGACGGCGGTGATGGCGAGATCGGGCACCTCGACGGTAGGCGGTTCCAGCACCACCAGGTGCGGTCGCTCGCGGCTGCCGTGGCCAGGCGCGGCGAGGCGGCGGGCGAGTTCGTCCCAGCGGCGGTCCTCGCGGCGCCAGGCGGCGGCGCGGCCACCGGCGGCCAGCACCACCTCGGCATGCGGGTTGAGGTGGGAGCGCAGGCGGTCGAGGGCGGCGAGCAGCAGGGCCGGGTGGTCGCCGGCCAGGGCCGAAGGCCGCACCGCCTCAATCTGGGTCCTGGCGGCGGCGAGGTCGACCAGGGGGTCGATGGCCGGATCGTTGATCCGCGACAGCGGCAGCACCGTCACCTCATCGCCGTCCTGCAGCGAGTCGAGCCAGGCCAGGGCCAGCGCGCGCACCGCCGCGTCGCCCTGCGCCGCGCCGGCGGCCATGCTGTCGTCGATCGCCAGGACGCAGGCGACGCGGCCGCCGCGCTCCAGCACCGGCGCGGCCTGGCTGCGCTCGACCCAGGCCGGACGCGCGGCGGTGGCGACCGCGGCGGCGAGCACCAGGGTGCGCAGGATGAGGAGCAGGCGCTCCTGCACCGCCAGGCGGCGTCGCTGCTCGGCCGCGACCACCGCGAGGAAGCGCATCGCGCCCCAGCCGACATCGCGCGGCCGGCGCCGGCGCACCAGATGCAGCAGCACCGGCGCGGCGGCGACCGGCGCGGCGAGCAGCAGCCACGGCGCGGCGAGTTCGATCATGTCCCCTCCGTGCAGCGGAGGGGCGGGCGCCGAGTGGCGGTGGCGGCATAGAATCGGCGAAGCCGATGCCGCCACGATTCCGGCGGTTCGCCGGCGGAATCGAGCCGCGACAAAGCCCGGGGGTAGGCCCGCAGGGCCGTAGGGGCGCAGCCCCTGATCACTGGAGCGCTCCCGCGATGGCCAGCGCCACGTCGTCGCCGGCGCGGAAGCCGCGCAGGTCGATGCCGGCGGCGCGGCAGCCGGCGGCGAGTTCGGCGCGGTGGGCGGCGAGGGCGCGCAGATACCACGGGCGGACGCGGTCGGCGTCGAGCGCCAGCGACGGCTCGCCCTCGAGGCCGAAGAAGCGCACGTCGCCGGCGAAAGGGAAGCCACCCTCGTCCTCGTGCAGCAGGTGCCACAGCCGCACATCGGTGCGGCGGGCGCGCACCAGGCGCAACCCGCGCAGCAGACTGCCGGCGTCCTCGCAGGCGTCGGTGATCAGCACCAGCAGGCCGCGCCGCGGGAGGCGCGGGGCGAGGGTACCCAGCGCCTCGCCACAGCCGCCGGGGCCTTCGGCCTTCAGATCCTGCAGGCGCTCGAGGATGGTGATGAGGTGGGCCGGGGTGGCCGAGGGGGGGATCAGCTGGCGCAGTCCGCCGCCGCCGAGCACGGCGAGTCCGACCGCATCGCCATGCCGCGCCAGGACCACGGCCAGGCCGGCGGCCAGGGTCCGCGCCGCCTCGATCTTGGCCTCGCCGCCGCCGTAGCCCATCGAGCCCGAGGCGTCGATAGCGATCATCGCGCGCAGCTGGCTCTCCTCCTCGTACAGCCGCACGTCGAGGCGGTCGCTGCGCGCCCACAGCGGCCAGTCGACCCGGCGCACGTCGTCGCCCGGCAGGTACGGCCGGTGGCCGGCGAACTCGACCGACTGGCCGCGCCGGTTCGAGCGGTGCTCGCCGGCGAGGAAGCCCTCGACGGCGAGTCGCGCGGTCAGCGAGACGCGCGCCAGCCGCGGCAGGATCTGCTCGTGCCAGTGGGCGGGGAGGGGCATGGGTCAGGCTGGCCGACGGAGGCAGGCGGCGTTGTGATCAGACGCCGGGTGGGGGTTTTCGGGGGAGGGGCGAACGTCGCAGCGACGGGAAACTGGCGTCACACGCCCCGTCGCGGAGACGCCGAGCCCATCCCCCGGCAGAGAGCTCACGGCCGCTTGACCTCAGGCACGATCCGTCCGAGCACCGCGTCGGCGTCGAGCCCCTCGGCCTGGGCGGCGAAGCTCGGCACGATGCGGTGGCGCAGCGCCGGCAGGACGAGGGCGGCGACGTCGTCGCAGCTGGCGTGGAAGCGTCCGGACAGCAGGGCG
Organism: bacterium; assembly: GCA_020049615.1. The sequence goes on from JAIFKN010000103.1 coordinate 18,849, forward strand.
CGCGCCTTGGCCGCCAGCACCAGCACCTGCGCGCCACGCGGGCCGGCGCCCCAGCTCAGCCAGCGCCGCGCCTCGGGGTGGCCGTCGGCCGGACGGGTGGCGCGGGCGAGGTCGGCGGCGTAGGCCAGCACCGGATCGGGCGCTGGCACGCTGCGTACGAGGTCCTGCAGCTGCACCACCTCGCGGGCCGAGAGCACGCGCTTGAGCACGGCGCTGACCCCGGTGGTGGTGCGGCGCAGGACCTCGATCTCCTCGTCGCGGCCGGGATAGCCGAGGCGGACGAGAAAGAAGAAGCGGTCGAGCTGGGCCTCGGGCAGCGGGTAGGTGCCCTCCTGCTCGATCGGGTTCTGGGTGGCGAGGACGACGAAGGGGTCGGGCAGTTCGTAGCCGCGGCCGCGCACGGTGACGCGCCGCTCCTGCATCGCCTCGAGCAGTGCCGCCTGGGTCTTGGGCGGGCAGCGGTTGATCTCGTCGGCGAGGACGAGGTTGGCGAAGATCGGCCCGGGCAGGAACTCGAACTGGCGGCGGCCGGTCTCGGGATCCTCCTGGATGATGTCGGCGCCGGTGATGTCCGAGGGCACCAGGTCCGGGGTGAACGAGACACGGCCCGAGCTGCAGTCGAGGCAGCGGCCGAGCGACTGCACCAGCACGGTCTTGGCCAGGCCCGGCACGCCCTCGAGCAGGACGTGGCCGCGGCAGAGCACGGCGAGGATGACCTGCTCGAGCGCGGTGCGCTGGCCGACGATGGTCCTGGACAGCTCCTCCAGCAGGCGTTCGCGGGCGCTGGCGAGGCGGGCGATGAGCTCGGATTCGGCCTGGTCGGCAGGTACGGTGGGCATGGCGGCAGTCTCGGCGGAACCGGGTGGCAGGCTAGTGGTGGCGGCCCGCGCTCCTGGACGCCGTCTTCCCGCCGCCACGCTGCCGCGCCGTGACCCCGCGCGAAGCACTGAAGAAGCATTGGGGCTACGACGCCTTCCGGCCGCTGCAGGAGGAGGCCGTCGCCGCCGCCCTGGGCGGGCGCGACAGCCTGGTCGTGCTGCCGACCGGCGGCGGCAAGAGCGTGTGCTTCCAGGTCCCGGCGGCGTGCGTCGATGGGCTGGTGGTGGTGGTCTCGCCGCTCATCGCGCTGATGGACGACCAGGTGGCCGGCGCCCGCGAGGCCGGCATCAGCGCCGGGGCGATGCACCAGAACCTCGATGCGGCGCAGAAGCGCGAGGTCCGCCAGGCGCTGGAGGACGGTTCGCTGCGCCTCCTGTACCTCTCGCCGGAGCGCCTGGTGCTGGGCGACCTGTCGCTGGCGATCCAGCGGCGCCTGCGCCTGGTGGCGATCGACGAGGCCCACTGCATCAGCCACTGGGGCCACGATTTCCGGCCGGAGTACCGCCAGATCGCCGACGTTCTGGCATCGTGGAGCAAGGTCCCGGTGATGGCGCTGACCGCCACCGCCACGCCGCAGGTGCAGGATGACATCGTCGCCCAGCTGCGCCTGCCCGACCCGGTGCGCCTGGTCGGCGCGATCGACCGGCCGAACCTGGTGTTCCGCGCCCTGCCGCGCGACCAGCCGCTCGAGCAGATGCTGGCCGTGATCCAGCGCCATCCCGGCGAGGGCGGCATCGTCTACGCCCAGACGCGCAAGGCGGTCGAGCAGTTCGCCGACAAGCTCAAGGCCAAGGGCGTCGACGCCCGCGCCTACCACGCCGGGCTCGATGCCGAACTGCGCGCGCGCACCGTCGCCGACTTCACCGCCGAGCGGCTGCAGGTCGTGGTCGCGACCGTCGCCTTCGGCATGGGCATCGATCGCAGCAACGTGCGCTTCGTCATCCATGCCGCCCTGCCGCGCTCGGTCG